>DATMQG010000091.1:0-42071 GCA_035566835.1 Solirubrobacteraceae bacterium | reverse complement strand
CTCGTACACGACGTGTGCCTGCAGAAGCTCAACGTCGTGCTAGCGATGGACCGCGCCGGACTCGTAGGCGACGACGGCCCGACCCATCATGGGATCTTCGACATCGCCTATCTGCGCTGCCTGCCGAACATCGTGCTGATGGCGCCGCGCGACGAGGCGATGCTCGTGCACATGCTGCACACTGCGCTGCTCCACGATGACGGGCCGATCGCGCTGCGTTATCCGCGCGGCGAGGGCACGGGCGTAGCGCTGCCGGCGGCGCCCGAAGCGATCCCGATCGGCGCGGGAGAGATCCTCTCCGAGGTCGACCATGAGGAGGCGCTCGCGCGAACGGGCCGGCGCGTGGCTCTGATCGGCTACGGGACGGGCGTCGGCAAGGCGCTCGAGGCGGCCGCGGAGCTCCGCGGCAGCGAGATCGCGGTCACCGTCGCCGACGCACGCTTCGCCAAGCCGATCGATGCCGGGCTGATGGCACAGCTCGCCGCCGAGCACGACCTGCTCGTCACCATCGAGGAGGGCGTGTTGGCCGGGGGCTTCGGCTCCGCCGTATGGGAGACGCTGAACGAGGCGGGCACAACGGCGCGGATCCTACGTGTCGGGATGCCCGACCGCTACGTAACGCACGGCAAGCCGGCGCTGCTGCACGAGGAGGTCGGCTTCACCGGCAAGCGCATCGCAGAGCGCATCGCCGCCGCGATCTCCCAACCCGCGCACCCGCCTCGCGGCGCCGGGTCCGCGATCGTCGGCGCCTGAATCCGCCTGCTTAAAGGAGACGACCCGCCGGGGAAGCGGGCCGTCTCAGGGGAGGAGTGATTCGGAGAGATGGTGCACCTCTCGATCGTTAACGATCATGCCCGCGAGCACCCGATCTCTGTGTGACATCGATCACAGACGGCTCCCGTAGGCGGGCGTAGCGGCAACTCGTCGCGCCTATGTGCAACCGTTCGCCGCGATGGGAAAGCGCCGTCTCGACACGCTGCTGGCCGAGCGCGGCCTGTTTCCCTCGCGCAGCCGTGCAGCGGCGTCGGTGATGGCTGGCGAGGTGCGGGTGGGGTCGGGCCGGCGCCGTGCCGCCAAGGCGGGCGAGCTCGTCGATGCAGAGGAGCTCCTGACGGTCGAGAGCCGCCCCGACTACGTATCCCGGGGCGGCATCAAGCTGGCCAACGCGCTGGACTCGAGCGGGCTCGCGGTCGAGGGCCGGCGCGCGCTCGACATCGGCGCCTCGACGGGCGGATTCACCGACTGCCTGCTCCAGCGGCGCGTCCGCGAAGTGGTCGCGGTGGACGTGGGCTACGGGATCCTCGACTACCGGCTGCGGACCGACCCGCGCGTGTCGGTGCTGGAGCGCACGAACGCGCGCGCGCTGACAGCGGCGATGCTTTCCCGCGAGGGCCGGCCACCGCGGGCCCTTCCAGACCTCGCGACGATTGACGTCTCGTTCATCTCGTTGGCGAAGGTGCTGGCGCCCGTGCTCGACTGCCTGGCTGGCTCCTTCGACGTGCTCGCGCTCGTGAAGCCGCAGTTCGAGGTCGGCCGTGGGCGCGTGGGCAAGGGGGGTGTGGTCCGCGACGCGGACGAGCGCAGGGCCGCGCTCGTGTCGGTCGGCGAGGTCGCGCTCGGACTCGGTGCGGCCGTGCTCGGCTACTACTCCTCGGGCCTGCCCGGGCCGAAGGGCAACCGCGAGACGTTCATCTGGCTGGCCGATCCCACGTCTGCGTCCGGCCGCGGCACTCCGCGCGAGCTCGACGCGATGGCGCGGGAGGTCGAGCCGTGAGGGAGATCACCGTCTTCACGCACCGCTACGTGGAGGAGACCCGGCCGACGCTCGAACGGCTCGCGAGCGAGGCGGCGCGGGCCGGCGTGACGCTGCGTCTGGATGAGGAGGAGACATGCAAGCATCGCCCCACCGCGCGGCCCGGCATCGAGCTGAACGCCCCCGTAAAGGACGACGTCGATCTGTGCGTGGTGCTCGGCGGCGACGGCACGATCCTGCGCGCGCTGCAGCGCTACGCGGGCACCCGCGTGCCCGTGTTCGCGATCAACTTCGGCGCGATCGGCTTTCTCGCGACGGTCGAGCGCCACGACTTCGAGGACGGCATCCGTCGTGCCCTGGACGGCGACTTCGAGCTCCTGCAGCTGCCGGCGATCGTGCTCGACATGCCCGCCGACCGATCAGAGATCGGCCAACAGACTGCGATCAATGACGTGGCCATCCACCGCAAGGTCGGCGAGCGGGTCGCGGAGATCGCGTATGCGCTGGAGGACGAGGTCCTGGGGGCCGTGCGCTGCGACGGCCTCGTGGTCGCCACGCCGGCGGGCTCGACCGGCTACAACCTCGCGAACGGCGGTCCGGTGATGGCGTGGGGGGTAGAAGGGTTCATCGTCTCGTTCATCGCTCCGCACTCGCTGACAGCGCGGGCGCTCGTCGCCGCTCCGGCAGACAGGCTCACGATCCAGAACCTCTCCCGCAGGCCGCTCGACGTGGCCGTGGACGGTCGCCCGGCGGGCGAGATCCCTCCCGGTGAGACGATCGATGCGCGGTTCGTCGGAGAGATCGGGACGATCGCCCAGCTTCCCAACTCGTCCTTCTACCGCAGGCTGCGGGAGAAGTTCGGGCGCCTGGCCAGCTGATCAGGCGACTTTTTGGGGCGCGTGCCGGCCCACGTCGGCGCGGCCGGCGGGGCCTTCGCGATGCATCGAGCCGATGAAGTCCTCGAGCTGGGCGAGCGAGAAGCGGCGCTGTCCGCCGGGCGTGCGGTAGCAGCTGATGTGCCCGGCATCCGTCCAGCGCCGGATCGTCGCAAGCGAGATGCCCAGGTAGACGGCCGCCTGCGAGCTCGTGAAGACGAGCTGCTGGTCGTTGCTGCGATGCGACTGCGATGGGGATAGGGGAGGGGCCATGTCGCGTGTTTCGGCCAAACGCAGCGGGAACTTGAGCGCGGCCGAGCTTTGTGGACGTTTGACCCGGCAAGCTCAGAGAAGCTCTGCATCGGGGGCGCCTGATTAGGCCCTCGCCCGTCGCGCCGACGCCGCGGATTCCTGCTCGCCCCGCGTCTCGGCGCCGATCGGGGTCGCGCCCGGCGCCGGCCCAAACGGCGCAGCGCCCGGCAAACGGGGGTACAGCGGCGATCAGACGCTGCTCAGCTGCAAGCAGTCGTGCAAAATGCCACACAAACTGGACAATTCGCCTATCCCTCCGCTATGCTGCCCAAACCTACTCAAGGTGGCCATTGTCCTGTGGATGGAGACAGACGGGGAATCGGCGCCGGAGGGGACCCCGAGCGAAGGGAAGATTATGGGCTACAGCCACTAGGTTCGATGACTGAAATCTTTGAGGTTTAGGGCGTCGCGACGTATCGTGGCGCCCTACTCTTTTTTGGCGGACACCTTGGTGCCTCGTTGGGCGCGGGGGGCCGCTCGGCCGAGCTAGGACTGGACAGAAGGCTGCGCGAGGGCGCGGGCGCGCCGTCCGAACGCAAGCTCGGCCTCGAAGTCGGCGTCATCGCCATGGGCGAGGGCCACCGGCCCTTTGCGCTCGAGCATCGCGACGAAGCTCATCACGAGCTCGGTGTCCAGCTGGCTGCCCGCCACGCGTCGCAGCTCGCTCATCGCGTCCTGCGGGGTCATCGCCGAGCGATAGCTCTCACGGGCCGTGAGCGTGTCGTAGGTCGAGCAGACGGCCACGATGCGTGACGCCAGGGGGATCTCGTTGCCGATCAGGCCGGCCGGATAGCCGCTGCCGTCGACGTGCTCATGGTGGTAGAGAATCGCTTCTGCGACGTCGCCGTAGCCATCGAGCCTGCCCACGAGCGTCGCGCCGTCCTGCGGGTGGCGGCGGATCACCGCCCAGTCCTCGTCCGAGAGCACCTGTGCGTGGAGGATGTGGTCGGGCAGTGCGAACTTGCCGATGTCGTGCAGCAGCCCGGCGGTGTGCACAAGTTCCTGTTCGGCCTCGCCGCAACCGAGCTCCGCGGCCAGCTCACGTGCATAGCGCGCGACCGCGGCCGCGTGGCGCGCGGTCGTCCGGTCGCGCAGCGCGAGCGTCTCCACCAGCGTTGTGAGAACGCCGAGCTGCAGGGAAGCGAGGTGGATCGACCTCGCTTCGAGCTGGTCGGCGCGCTCCTCGGAGCGCAGCAACGCTCGCGTGAGGCGTTGGAAGATGACGAGGACCAGGACCGCCCCGAGCAGGACCGAGAACCCAAGGTTGGTGTACGCCACGGCGAGGGTCGCCGCGAGCGCGGCCGCGGCGGTCTCTCCTGGAAGGAAGGGGATGAACAGTTCGCGCGTCTGGCGGATGATCGACCTGCCCTCGGTGACGCGGAAATGCAACGCGATCAGCGCGAAGTTGACGACAAGCGCCACCATGAACACGCCGAAGACGATCAACGCGAAGCTCACGCCCCGCGTCGCGGCAACGTTGTGCGGGTTGTGGACGTCGCTGAGCAGGGCGCGAGCGACCAGGGCGCCGACGACCGGATAGGTCGCCAGCGTGACGACGTTGTTCAGCGCCAGTTCCCACGGCAGGCGCCGCCGCAGCGAGCTCCCGACGATCACGCCCACGCCCAACGCGAGGGCCGGCGCCGGACCCAGCAGGCTCATCGCCAGCACCAGCGCGATGAAGGCCCCCGTGAGGTTTCCCTTGACCAGCGGCACGGTCAGTCGCTGCCCGACCGCCGTCAGCACGAACAGGAACGCCACCAGGTACAGCGGCTGCCAATCATCCGCCCGCGAAGTCAATACGGCCGTCGCGACCGCCGCCGCGAGCAGGACGATCTCGAATAGGACGTATAGACGCAGCTTGATCGCTTCGGACATGGGGATGTCCTACTTAACGGCGCCTGAAGCGTCGTCCTTAAGGGGCTTAATGGGTCCTGGACGCAGAACCCCGCGCCTGCGGGGCGTCCAGTGGCGGCTACTCCAGGTGCATCGAGGGACTGCTCTCGCGCGGACGCCCGCCGAGGCTTCCGTCTCGGTGAACGCCGGCAGACGCGGATATCGGACTCTCCTCGACGGCCGCTGAGTCGATCCCGCCGAGCGCGAGCCACACGAATCCGGCCGCTGCCGCTGCCGCGCCCAACCCGGCGATGAGGAAGGCTCCCCGGGCGGACGCGAGCGCCACCAGCGACCCGCCCAGCGACAGCCCGATCGCAGGGCAGATCGCGCCGAGTGATTCCAGCGCACCCATCATGCGGCCGTGCAGCCGCTGCGGTGTCAGGCGCTGCACCGCGCTCACGACAGATGCCCACTGCACTCCATTTCCCAGTCCGCCCAGGACCGCTGCGCCGCATGCAAGCGCGAGCGACGGCGCCACCGCGAAGCCGATGTAGGCGAGGCCGATCGCGAGCGTTCCCGCGCTCAGCATCACTCCCAGCGTCCGTCGCACCGAACGCGCGAAGAAGATGCTGCCAACGACGACGCCCGCTCCCCATGCGCTCAGAAGCAGGCCGTAGCCACCGTCGCCGGCGTGCAGCGTGGACTTTGCGTAGACGATCTCGATCGGGCCGGCGAACTCGAAGAAGATGAGCGCGGCGGTCTCGATCAGCAGCAGCGCCCGGAGCGCCGGCACGTCGTTGATATGCCGCCATGCGGCACGCAGACGTGCTCGTACGGAAGCCTCGCCGCCCTCCTCGACATGCGTGCAGAGATCGGTCAGCATCGCGCCGCAGATCAGGAACGAGCCGACATCGATGAACAGCGCCGTAGGAGCACCGGCCCCCGCGACCACGACCCCGCCGAGTACCGGACCGAGCACGAACGTGGCCGAGAATGCGACGTTCAGCGCGGCATTTGCCCTGCGCTCGGCCTCATGGCGCTCGGCCTCCATGCGCTCGGGCGATCGTGCTGCGCCGCCCGCCCGCGCCTCGACGTGCTCTCGGGCGGCGCGCGCAACCTCGGCGCGCAGCAGCGCGCTCGCGGCGAGCGCCGCCGTCCCGTCGAGCGCCGCGATAACCAGCACCGCGGGCAGCCAGAAGTGCCACAGGAGCACTGCCAGCGATGCGGTCGCGACCGCCTCGAAGGCGTACAGCCTGCTGAGTTCGCCGCGACGGGTCGAGGTCTCGACCCTCGCGACGAGCGCGGGGACCACGAACGCGGGTACGGCCTGCCAGGCCAGCAGCAGCCCGGCGACCGCGATCGCGCTGTGCGTGTGGTCGAACACGGCGACCGTCAACGCGACAAGCCCTATCCATGTCCCGAGCCGGTTGATCGTGTAGGCGGCGATGATCCTGCGCAGCCGCGCCGATGCCAGCGGTGAAGGCACGGCGGCAACGCTAACGGCTGACTGTGAGAGCGTCGAGCGGCGCACGCCCGCTCTCAGCGATGTGACCCTCCGTCCTCGGAGCCACGCGCCGGTGGCGTTCTGTCAGTAGCGTCTCGAGACGCAGGCGATCAGAGATCGTCCGGATCGGACGGATCCACGCTGATCACCGGCAGGCTCGGGTGCCGCTGGGCGAGGATTCGCATCAGCGATCTCGCAGACACATCCTCGAGCCCGCCGTTGAGGATCACCATGCGGCTGCCGGGCGCGCGCTCGAGGACCTCCCCGAGCGTGCTCAACTCGTCGAACACGGTGCCTTCGGGCATCATCTCGCTCAGGTCCGCCAGCAGCGAAGCTCGTCGCGGCGTGTCGCTGCCGGCCAACAGGATCGGCGAGCCGTTCTCGACGAGGCGCATTGCCGGACGATCGCGGCCGGCGTGTGCGTCGCGCCGGTCGCTGAGCGTGATCGGTCGGTCATCCTCGCACTGGGCGAGCCTCAGCGCGGGTGCGAGCGAGTCGGTGCCCGGGGTGCCACCTGGCATCTCGACATCATGCACACCGATCGGCCATTTGTCTGTAGGACCGAGGGTGCCGATCGTGTCGTCCCAAAGGTGCAGCGCCGTGTCGTCTCGACAGGACCTAGCGGTCGGTCCTTGCCAGCCGCTACGGTGTTTGCCGAGATGGAGGCAAGCGGAACCCCGGGAGTGAACCGCCCGATCGACGTGATCATTGCCGACGACCATGCGGTGGTGCGCGACGGCATCCGCACGGTCCTCGAGCGCGAGGCGGGCGAGTTCCGGATCGTCGCCGAAGCCGCCGACATCCCGACGGTGATTAGGGAAGTGCGCGAGCACAAGCCCGACCTGCTGACGCTGGATCTCACGATGCCGGGAGGCTCGAGCCTGGCGGCGCTTCCCTCCTGCTTCATCGCCCACCCGACGCTCGCCGTCGCGATCCTGACGATGCGCGAGGATCCTGAGTACGCGCGACAGGCGCTGAGGGCGGGAGCGCGCAGCTACGTGCTCAAGGAGGCTGAGCCGGCCGAGCTGCTGCAGGCGTTCCGGCTTGCGGTCGCTGGCGGCAACTACCTGCATCCGCGGCTCGGCGCGCTGATGGCCACCGGCGAGGAGGGCGCCACCGACGGCGTCGTGCTCTCAGACCGGGAGCGGGAGGTGGTGCGCTTGATCGCGAACGGATATACGAATCCCGAGATCGCCGAGCAGCTTCACGTCGCCGAGCGCACCGTGAAGACCTATCGCGCACGCGCGATCGAGAAGCTCGGCTTCTCCTCACGCGCCGAGATAACCGCCTACGTGCGGCGCGTCGGGCTCAGCGAGTAGCCGCTCGCGGAGCGGGTCGCCGCGGCTAGGCCTGCTGGGCGCTGGCGCTCGGCCTGCCCGCGAGTGGCACGGTCAGGCGAACAGTCGTTCCGCGCTCGGGTGCCGCGATCATTTCGAGCTCGCCGCCGACGAGCTCGGCCCGCTCGCGCATGCCGGACATGCCGAAGCCCCCCTCGAGCCCGTCGCCGCGCGGTCCGAGCCGGCTCTCCTCGGGCGGCCCCTTGCCGTCGTCGGTGACAGACACGCGCACCACGCCCTCACGCTCGGAGATGCTCACGACGGCGCTCTTCGCTTCAGCATGGCGGCCGACGTTCGTGAGCGCCTCCTGCACAACGCGGTAGATCGTGCTCTCGAGCTCAGGGTCGAGCCGTCTCGTCTCCGGGCCGCCGCCGTTCGCCTCCGTCGGGTCCCGCGGACCGAGGTCGAGCTCAGTCTTCACCTCCAGGCCGTCGATTGCCTGTGCTCGCCTGGCCAGCGCCTGCAGAGCCGCCGCCAGCCCGAGGTCGTCGAGCGCCGCGGGCCGGAGCTCGGTGATCAGATGGCGCAGCTGGTCGATCTCAGTACCCAGGCCCTCGAGGACGGTGTCGACCGCCACCCGCAGGGTCTCGCCGTCGTTGATGTCGCGTGCGTTGGCGAGGCGCAGGCGCAGCGCGCCGATGCCCTGGATGCTCTCGTCGTGGATCTCCCGCGCCCAGCGGGTGCGCTCGTGCTCGCGCGCCTCCATCCCGTAGCGCAGACGTTCGATCTCGACCGAGCGCTCGGCCGCCAAGCGCTGCGCGACGCTCGCCGCGAACGCGCTCAGCGCTTTGCGGTCGGCATCCCGGAAGCCCCCGCCCGTGCGCAGGGCGATCGCCAGGCCGCCGCCCTGGCCCTCCATGCTGAAGGGCTCGACGAGCGCGGCGCGTGCCTCGAGGCCGAGTTCGTGAAGCCAGGCCGCCTCCTGGCCGCGCGGGCGGTCGAGCGCCACCGGCGCGCCCGCACGATAAAGCGCCCCGAGCGCGCTTCCCTCCACGGGCGTGATCCTCAGGCGCGGCGTTCCGGCGCCGGCGCTCGCAGCGACACGCAGCTCTCCGCGCTCCTCGATCACCATCAGGAGCGAGTCCGCATCGAGCAGCGCCAGGCCACGATCGGCCATCAGTCGCAGCAGCCACAACTCTGAACCCGCGAGCACCGCCAACGATTATGAACGTCAAGGCGGTCTGAGCGGGGGCGGTCGCCCGGCCGCTGCCCGAGCGGCCGCCGTCGAGGCCTCCTCGCCGTTTCGCACCCGCAGCGCGGCACGCGTGCGCGCGAGCAGGTCGTCGCCGCTGAGGCGCCCGTGCCAGGCGGCCAGACCGACCGAGATGCCCAGCGGGCGGCGCGTCCCTTCCGCTTCCACCTTGATCGTGCGCAGCCGGTCCAGCATGCGCCTGCCGACCACCTCGGCGCGGGGCCCGTCGGCGCCGGGCAGGGCGATCAGGAGCTCGCTGTCGCTGAGCCTGCCGATGCGGTCGAAGCTGCGAAGTTCTGACCGCAGCGCTCCCCCCACGTACGCGAGCGTCTGCGCCGGCAGCTCGCTGGCATGCTCGCTCGGTATCTCCTCGAGCCTGTCGATCCTCACGAGCAGGCAGCTCAGCTCCGTCTCGTGGCGCCTCGCGCGGTTGATCTCCTCGTCGAGCCGCTCCTGCAACGCCGAGGCTGACAGGCACGCCATCTGCCCCGCCGATGGCGGTTGAGCGCTCTGAGGATGTTCGCTGGCAGCCATGCCTGTGGCGGACGAGTGTACGCCGAGGTCCCGTGTCCGTCCGTGGACCGCTGCACAGATTATGCACTCTCCCCGACGCGATGCCCAGTTTTTTCTGAGCGATCGCATATCCGGCCCCGGAGGGGCCTCATCCAAAGACGACCGCGCTCGTCCGATCCGTCGGCATGCGCTGCTAGAGATGCTTGGATGCTTGAAGAGCTTCGCGTCGAGAACCTGCTGCTGATCGAGCGCGCGCAGTTGCGGCTCGCGCCCGGATTGAACGTGCTCACGGGCGAGACGGGAGCCGGCAAGACCGTTCTCGCCCATGCGCTTGACCTGCTGCTCGGCGGCCGCGCGCGGCCCGGCATCGTGCGCCCGGGCGCGAGCGAGGCCTACGTCGAGGGCGTCTTCGAGCTCACGCCCGCGCTCGGGCGGGAGCTCCGCGAGCGCCTGCCGGCGGACGCCGCAGAGGTGACACTCGCCCGCCGCGTGGGCGCCGACGGTCGCACGCGCGCCTACCTGAACGGCCGCTCGGCGACCGTCACAGAGCTGCGGGACGTCGGCGCGCGGCTGCTCGCCTTCTACGGCCAGCACGAGCACCGCAAGCTGACGCTCTCGGCCGCTCAGCTCGAGATCCTCGACGGCATCTGCGGCCCGGAGCAGGCCGTCCGCCTGAGCGCCTGCGCGGCCGCCCACGCCGAGACGGTACGGCTCGCCCGCCAGCTCGGTCGCCTGCGCGAGCTCTCCGACGCGCGTGAGCGGGAGCTCGAGCTCCTCGAGCACGAGCTGGCGGAGATCGACGGGGCTGCTCCGCAGGAGCGCGAGCACGAGGAGCTGCTGGCGATGCGCGAGCGCCTGCGCCGTCTCGACGCGCTCTGCTCCGCCGCGGCCGCGGGCGCTGACGCGCTCGCCCCCGACTCCTACGAGGCGATCGGGGTAGCGCCGGCGCTGGCCGGCAGCGCCGCACGGTTGGAGGCGGTGGCGGGCCTCGACCCGCAGCTTGACTCGCTCGCCGAGCGGCTGCGCGCGCTGGCGATCGAGTCCCAGGAGCTGGCCGGCGAGCTGCGCGACTACGGTGGCTGCTCAGAGGCTCACGAGCTCGATCGCCGGGACCTCGGCACGGGCGCGCAGGCGGGCGCGCCGCCCGGCGGTGCGTCGCTCGAGGTGCTCGAAGAGCGCCTCGCGGCGATCGAGCGTCTCAAGCGCAAGCACGGGGGAAGCATCCAGTCGGTGCTCGACTATGGCGCAGCCGCCCGCGAGCGCCGCGACGAGCTCGCCGGCGCCGAGGTCGCACTCGCCCAGACGCATGAGCTCGTGCGCGAAGCCGATGGCGCACTCGAGGAGGTCCTCGGCGTCCTGCGCCATGCCCGCCAGGCCGCCGCGCCTCGCCTGACGGCCGCCGTGCACGAGCAGCTTTCCTCGCTGGCGATGGCGGAGGCCAGCTTCGAGATCGTCCTCGCCGAGAGCCAGCCCGGTCCCTCGGGAGCCGATTCGGTCGAGTTCGTGATCGCCCCGAACCCGGGCGTCGCCGCTGGCCCGCTGCGCGAGATCGGTTCGGGCGGCGAGCTCTCGCGCGTGATGCTCGCGCTGATCACCGCATCCCAGCGCGCCTCGGCGCAGGGACGCGGACGCAAGCGCAACGGGGAACGCGCCGCTGCGCAAGCCACGCTGATCTTCGACGAGGTCGATGCGGGGATCGGCGGCCATGCAGCACGGGCCGTGGGCGCCCGACTGCGCGAGCTGGGAGCCACTCGGCAGGTGCTCTGTATCACGCACCTTCCTCAGATCGCGTCGCTTGGCGAGCGGCACTTCTCGATCGTCAAGGACACCTCCGCGGACCCCACGCGCGCGAGTGTGCTCGAGCTGGCCGAGGGCGAGGTCGTCTCCGAGCTCGTGCGCATGCTCGGCGCCGACAGCGATGACAGCGTCGCCAGGCGCCACGCGCGCGAGCTGCGCCGAGCCGCCTGAGCGGGGCCATACGCTGCGCCTTGGCGCCGGGGGCGTTACTCTCGCGTGACAGATGGCCGCGACACGTCCGAGCCCGCGGGGCGATGCGTCACCGCCGGGCCAGCTGGTTCCCCTGCACGGAGCCCGGCCCG
This sequence comes from Solirubrobacteraceae bacterium, assembly GCA_035566835.1. Classification (GTDB taxonomy): domain Bacteria; phylum Actinomycetota; class Thermoleophilia; order Solirubrobacterales; family Solirubrobacteraceae; genus Palsa-744. Next base: position 30,653 of record DATMQG010000091.1, on the reverse strand, counting down.
CGAGCGCCGTCGGCGGTCCCGTGCGCCCAGGTCGCAAGACCAAGCTGCTCGTCAAGCACCTCAGGCGCGGCGACATCGCGCTCATTGACCACCTCGACATCGACAGGGTCTCGGCCGAGGAGCTGATCGCCGCGGGCGCGGCGGCTGTGCTCAACTGCAGCCGCTCCTCGAGCGGCACCTATCCGAACCTGGGGCCCCAGCTCCTGGTCGAAGCCGGCATCCTGCTCGTCGACCTGCCCGACGACTCGCTCTTCGAGACGCTCTCCGACGGGGATCCCCTGCTCGTCGTCAGCGCAGGGCAGGCGAGGGCCGAGGTGCGGCGCGGGGGGGAGCTCCTTGCGCGCGGCGAGGTGCTCGACCTCGAGCGCGTGTGCGCGGATACCGAGGCCCGGCGCCGCGAGATCGGCGAGGCCCTCGAGCGCTTCGCGCACAACACGATCGAGCACATGCGTGAGGAGCGCGAGCTGCTGGCGGGAAGGATCGAGCTGCCTCGCTTCGCCACCGACTTCCGCGATCGCTCGACGCTGGTCGTCGTCCGCGGCGTCGGACACCAGCACGACCTGCGTACACTGCGGCCCTTCATCCGCGACATGCGTCCCGTCCTGATCGCCGTGGACGGCGGCGCCGAGGCGCTCCTCGAAGCGGGCCTCACGCCGAACATGATCGTCGGCGACATGGATTCGGCCGGCGAGGACGCGCTCCGGTGTGGCGCCGAGCTCGTAGTGCACTCCTACCCCGACGGCCGCGCGCCGGGCCGCCACCGCCTTGAGGAGCTGGGCCTTCCCTTCAAGCTCGTGCCCGCCCCGGGCACGAGCCAGGACGTGGCGATGCTGATCGCCGCTGAGAAGGGCGCCCGCTTGATCGTCTCCGTCGGCTCGCAGTTCAACCTGGTCGAGTTCCTCGACCGCAACCGCAGGGGCATGTCCTCGACCTTCCTCACCCGCCTGCGCATCGGCGAGATCCTCGTCGACGCCAAGGGCGTTAACCGCCTCTACCGGCCACGCCCCGGTCTGACTCCTCTGCTCGTCGTCCTCCTCGGCGGCCTGGTCGCGCTCCTCGCCGTCATCTGGATGACGCCGGCCCTGCGGGACGTGGTGGAACTGCTGTGGCTGAAGGTGCAGCTGCTGTTCGGCTCCGCCGGCTGAGTCGGAGCTCCTGCAAGCAAGCGATGATCGACTACCGCTACCACGCTCTGTCTCTGGCGGCGGTCCTGCTCGCGCTCGCGCTCGGCGTGCTGATCGGCGTCGCGATCGGCGACTCCAACCTCGTCTCCTCGGCCAAGAGCGGCATCGTCCATGACCTCAACTCCGAAGTCAGCGACGCGCGCAAGCAGGCTGGAGTGCTCCGCCAGCAGCTCTCCCGGGAGGAAGCCTTCGCCGGCGGCCTCTATCCCCTCGCGGTCCACGAACTGCTCGGCGGCCGCAGCATCGGCCTCGTCTTCCTCGGCGGATCCTCCGACGCCGCCAACACGCTCGTCCGCGCATCGGTCACGCAGGCCGGCGGCGACCTCGCGACCGTGGTAGCCGTCCGCGAGCCGCTCGACCTCGCCGGGATCGGGCGTGACGCCGCCGGCACCCGCTTCGCGGCACTCGGCGAATCGCCTGAACTCGTCGCGAGCTTCGGCGAAATCGCGGGCCGCCAGCTCGTCAGCGGGGGCCGCCTGGCCAGTCGCGAGCTGCTCAGCCGCGTGCGGGGCAGCCTGCTGAGCGCCTTCGACGGGCAGCTGCGCAAGCTCGATGGGATCGTCGTTCTGCGGGCCGACCCGTCCGGCATGACCCCGGCGCAGACCGAAGCGAGCGCCGCCTTCGAGTCGGGGCTGCTCAACGGCGTCGCCGCGGCGGGCGCGACGGCGGTCGGCGTCGAGCTCAGGGACACCGAACCCTCCCAGATCCCCTGGTACAAGGGCCGGAACATCTCGAGCGTCGACGACCTCGACGCTGTCGCCGGCCAGAGCGCCCTGGTCTACGCACTCGCCGGACACCACGGCTCGTTCGGCGCGAAGTCGACCGCCGACTCGCTCCTGCCGAGCCCCGGGGCGCCCGCGACGCACCCCTGAGCGCGTCCGCGTTCATCGCTAGTTTTCGCTCATGCACGCCCTGCCGTTCCTGCTCGCGCTGGCGACCGCCGCGCTGCTGGCACCGGCCGTCCTGCGTGGGCTCGAGACGGCGGGACAGACGAAGCTCAACTACCGCGGCCGGCGGCTTGCCTGCCCGTTTGGGGTGCTCGGGCTCGCCGCCGCGCTGGCCGCCCTGATCCCGCTGACGCTGCTGGAAAAGCTGGCCTCCACGGACGTCTTTCACCCCGAGGCGCTGCCGATCGCGGTGTACGCCCTCGGCGTGATCGCACTGGGCCTCGTCGACGACACGCTCGCCGGAGAGGGCCCCGACGACGGAGCTCGCGCGGCGCATCGCGGCTGGCGCGGCCACGGCGCCGCCGCGCTGCGCGGCGAGCTCTCCACCGGAGCGCTGAAGGCGGTCGGCTCGCTCGGCCTGGCGCTGTTTGCGATGAGCTACCTCTCGCTCTCGGACGGGCGCTGGCTGCTCGCTGCCGGGGTGCTCGTGCTGGCCACGAACCTGTTCAACCTCCTCGACCTGCGCCCGGGGCGCTCCACCAAGGCCTTCGTGCTGCTCGGCGCCGGCCTGACGATCGGCTCGATGGACCTCAGGCCCCTGTGGGCGCTCGGCCTGTTTGCGGCGCCGGCGCTCGTCGCGGGCGCCTACGACCTGCGCGAGCGGGCGATGCTCGGCGACACGGGCGCGAACCTGCTCGGGGCGCTGGCTGGCCTGTGGCTGGTGCTGACCCTCTCCGGGACGGGGCAGCTGATCGCGCTCGGGCTGCTCGCAGCGGTCACCGTGTTCGGCGAGCTGCGCTCGATCTCGGCGCTGATCGAACGGACTCCGGTCCTGAGGGAACTGGATTCGTGGGGCCGGCCGTAGCGTCCGTGGGAGCGGAGATGGCGGACCGGCTGCATCCAGACCGTCAGCTACGCTGGCGGGGACCCAGATGACCTCGCATTATTCCGACCGCCACGCCCAGGCGCCAGCCAAGACCCGGTTCATCTTCGTGACCGGCGGGGTCGTCTCCTCACTCGGAAAGGGAATCGCCGCCTCGTCGATCGGCCGCCTGCTCGTCTCGCGCGGCCTCACGGTGGGCCTGCAGAAGTTCGACCCGTACATCAACGTCGACCCCGGCACGATGTCGCCCTACCAGCACGGCGAGGTGTTCGTGACCGAGGACGGCGCCGAGACCGACCTCGACCTCGGCCACTATGAGCGCTTCACCGACGCCAACACGAGCCGCGCCTCCAACGTGACCGCCGGCGGCATCTACGACACGGTGATCCGGCGCGAGCGCCGCGGGGATTACCTCGGCGGGACCGTCCAGGTCGTGCCGCACATCACCGACGAGATCAAGCAGCGGGTCGCGCTGATCGCCGAGTCCAGCGACGTGGACTTCGTGATCACGGAGATCGGCGGCACCGTCGGCGACATCGAGTCGCTGCCCTTCCTGGAGGCGATCCGCCAGTTTCCCGTCGACGTCGGGCGCCGCCGCTGCATGTTCATACACCTCACGCTCGTCCCCTACATCGGTCACGCGGGCGAGCTGAAGACCAAGCCCACGCAGCACTCGGTCAACGAGCTGCGCCGCATCGGGATCGCGCCGGACATGCTCATGTGCCGCTCCGAGGGCCAGCTCTCGGCCGAGATCCGCAAGAAGATTGCCCTGTTCGCGAGCCTGCCGCCGGAGGCGATCGTGTCCGCCTGCGACGTCGACAACATCTACAAGGTGCCGCTGACCTTCCACGAGCAGGGCGTCGACGACTTCATCCTCGATCACTTCGCCACGACTGCGCCCGCCCCGGATCTCGCCGCCTGGAAGGAGCCGATCGAGCGCTCCGAACGGGCGGGCCGATCTCCGGTCGGTCGCACCGTGCGCATCGCGCTCGTCGGAAAGTACGTACGGCTCGAGGACGCCTACCTGTCGGTCTCCGAGGCGCTGCGCCATGCCGCATCGCTGCAGGACTCGAGGGTGCAGATCGAGTGGATCGACTCGGAGGGCCTCGAGGACCCGGGACAGGCGGTGGAGCGCCTCGCCGGCCTCGACGGCATCCTGATCCCGGGCGGCTTCGGCGGGCGCGGCTGGGAGGGCAAGATCTGCGCCGCCCGTGTCGCGCGCGAGTGCCAGATCCCCTATCTCGGCATCTGCCTGGGCATGCACGTCGCCGTCAGCGAGTTCGCCCGTCACGTCGCCGGCCTGGAGGGCGCCAACTCGACCGAGATGGATCCCGAGACGCCCTACCCCGTGATCGACCTGCTGCCCGAGCAGAAGGAAGTGGCGAACCTCGGCGGGACGATGCGCCTGGGCGCCGACCCGATCAAGCTGCACCCGGGCACGCGCGTGCGGGAGATCTACGGCGAGGCCGTCATCTATGAGCGCCACCGCCACCGCTATGAGGTCAACAACCTCCTGCGCAAGCGCTTGCAGGGCGCCGGCCTGCGCGTCTGCGGCACGTCCCCGGACGAGCGCCTGGTCGAGGTGATCGAGCTCGAGGACCACCCCTTCTTCATCGCCTCGCAGTTCCATCCCGAGTTCAAGTCCCGCCCGGAGCGCCCGGCACCGCTGTTCCGGGACTTCGTGGCGGCCGCACTCGAGCGGGCCGCCTCACGCGAGCAGGAGGGGCTGCCCGACGCCCATCGGCCCGTCGCCAGCCCCCCCGGCGAGCGCGCCGGCCGCTCGTGACAGCGCCCGCGCCCGCGCCGCACGCCGGGGAGCTCGAGCGGCGCTACCTCAACGGGACCTTCGCGGAGCTGTGCCGCATCGAGAGCCCATCAGGGCACGAGCGAGCGTGCGCGGATCGCGTGATAGCCGAGCTGCGTGCGCTTGACGTTCAGGTGCAGGAGGACGGCGCCGGCGCGCTCACGGGCTCCGACAGCGGCAACCTGCACGCGCTGCTCGCCGCCAAGCGGTCTTCGATCGGCGGCGCGCCCGACGGTGGCGAGACCGAGAATGGCGAGACCGAGAATGGCCGCCGGCGCTCGGTGCTGCTCTGCGCACACCTCGACACGGTGCCGCTGCAGGCACCGGTCGAGCCGGTGCTGGTCGACGGCCGCTGGGAGAACGCCAACGCGGGAATCCTGGGCGCCGACAACAAGGCGGCGATCGCGGTCATGCTCACGCTCGCCCGCCACGTTCACAGCGTGGGGTCGCCCGTCGACCTCGAGCTGCTGTTCACCGTCGGCGAGGAGACGGCGCTTGCGGGTGCGCGCGCCTTCGACGTCTCGCACCTGTGCAGCGACTTCGGGTACGTGTTCGACCACGCTTCGCCGATCGGCGAGGTGATCGTCAGCTCGCCCAGCCATTTCCGCGTGGAGGTCACCTTCCACGGCGTCGCGGCGCACGCGGGCATTCGGCCGCAGGATGGCCGCAGCGCGATCCTGGCGGCGGCGCGCGCGATCGTCTCGATGCCCCACGGCCGCGTCGACGAGGAGACGACCGTAAACGTGGGCACGATCTCTGGCGGCAGCGCGATGAACGTCGTCGCCGAGCTCTGCACGTTCGTCGCGGAGGTGCGCAGCCTCGAAGACGAGCGGGCGCGGTCGGTCGTCGCCGAGGTCGTCGACCGCGTGCACGAGGCCGCGAACCTCCCCGAGTGCGAATGCGATGTCGACGTCAGCGTGGAGCGAACCTTCGCCGGCTATCGCCTCGCGCCGGGCGTGCCGGCGGTCAAGGTCGCGGAGTCGGCCCTGCGCGCGCGCGGCTACCAGCCGCTGCGGATCTCAAGCGGCGGCGCCTCCGACGCAAATGCCCTGCTGGCGCAGGGCTTTCAGACCGTCAACCTCGCGAACGGGACCGAGCGCAACCACGAGCCGGGCGAGCGGGTGACCGTCGCGGCGCTCGAGGAGATGCTCGAGGTCTCGCTGGCGCTGCTTGACGAGGCCGCGGCCCTTTCGCGCTAGCTTGCAAACTCAATGCTGAAGCTCCGCCGCGCGATCGTGCTCGACGCCGCCCTCCCGACCCTCGACGGCTCCTCCGACGGCCTCGGCCCCACGCAGGCGCCCGAGCAGGAGCTCGTCGTCACGCTCGCCGGCGGCGATGGCGCCCGCCGCGCGGCGATAGCCGACGTCACGCTCGTCGGCCGCGCCGAGCCCGGCGACGAGGTGATCGTCAACGTCCAGGCGCTCGACCTCGGTCTCGGCTCAGGCGGCTTTGACGTCGTGCACGTCAACCTGACCCGAGGCCTGGCGGGGGACGGCGACCCCGGCGCGGGCGTGATGAAGCTCAACTACACGAGTCTCCAGCACGCGGTCAAGCCGGTCGAGGACGAGCGGCTGCGCCTGCCGATCGAGCGCCCGGTCGCCGTCCTCGCGCTGCACGGACAGCTCGCCGCCGTCGCATGGTCCTACGCTCGCCAGGCGCCGGGAAGCAGGCTCGGGTACGTGCAGACCGAGGGTGGCGCTCTCCCGGGGGGGCACTCGCGCACGGTCGCCATGCTGCGCGAGCGGGGCCTGCTCGCCGGCCACCTGAGCGCCGGCGCGGCCTACGGGGGCGAGGGCGAGGCGATCACAACCGCCGGAGCGCTCCACCATGCGCTGAACACGCTCGGCTGGGACGCGGCCGTCTGCGGCCCTGGTCCTGGGATCGTCGGCTCGAGCTCGGCGCTTGGGCATGGGGGCATGGCGGCGCTCGACTCGGCGCACGCCGCGCTCGCGCTCGGCTGCCCGACGCTGCTCGTGGCGCGGATGTCCTCGGGCGACGGCCGCGAGCGTCACCGCGGCATCTCCCACCACACGCTCACGGTGCTCGACCTGCTGCTCGAGCCGGTGACGGTGGCAATTCCCGCCGGTATGCGCTCGCCCGTCGGCGCCGACCTGCGCGCGGGGCTCGGGACGGTCTTCGGGGCCGCGATGCCCAGGCGGCCGATGAAGCACCGGCCCGCGCTGGCGCTCGACGTCGAGCGCCCCGTGCGCATCACCCGCCACGACTGGCGCCGCGCCGCGGTCGACCTGCCGGCCTTCGCCGCCGCCGGGCTGCCGCTCAGCACGATGGGCCGCGGGCTGACAGAGGACCCGCTGTTCTTCGGGGCCGCGCTCGCCGGGGGCACGGCGCTCGCCGAGCTCTCAGACGCGCCGTCGAGCGCCCTCCCCGACGCCGAGAGCGGTGTCAGCGGGGCCGCGTGAACGGGCGCTCGGGCGATCGCCCGGGAGGACGGGAGCGAGCGCAACGGCCCGGCGAGCATGGCTGGGCGGTGCAGCCGCTCGGCGGAGAGACGGTGTACAGCGGGCGGCTGATCGAGGTGCGCCGCGAGCGCTTCCGCCACTCAGACGGCGAAGAGGTGACGCGCGAGATCGTCCGTCATCGCGGCGCAGTCGGCATCGTCGCCCACGACGACGAGCGCCTGTGGCTCGTGCGCCAGCCGCGCGAGGCCGTCGAGGCCGATCTGCTCGAGATCCCCGCGGGGCGTCTGGACGTCGACGGCGAGAGCCCGCTCGCGGCCGCACAGCGGGAGCTGGCCGAGGAGGTCGGCCTCGGCGCGGAGCGCTGGGAGACGATCTTCACCTTCTACACGAGCGCCGGCTTCACGGACGAGCGCGTGCACCTCTTTCGCGCCACCGCCCTTCACGAGGCGAGCGCCGAGAGCGGGGAGAACGAGCGGATCGAGATCGTCCCCTGGCCGTTGGCCAGGCTGGATGAGGCGATCGGCGAATGCCGAGACGGGAAGACGCTGATCGGGCTGCTCTGGCTCTCGCGCCGTCTGAACGCTTGATTGCACGGCCAAGGAGCTCTCGCCGCGGGGGCGAAGGTCTGGGGATGGCACGTTCGGAGACCGCGCCGCCGGCCCCGGCCGGCATCGAGGCTGAGATCCTCGACTTCCTCGCCTACCTTGAGCTCGAGCGCGGGCTGTCGCGGAACACGCTCGAGGCCTACCGCTCGGACCTGCTGCAGTTCGGGGAGTTCCTCGACCGGCGAGCCCTCAGCCTCGCCGACACGCAGCACGGCGACATCGCCGCCTTCCTCTCCGAGCTGGCGGCGGGCGGCGCCGAGCGCCCGCCGGTCGCGGCGGCCACGCTCGCGCGCAAGGTCGCGGCTCTCCGCTCCTTCTACCGCCACCTTCGTCGCGAGGGCGTGCTCGAGCATGATCCCACCGCCGACCTGCGCGGGCCGCCCAAGACGCGCACGCTGCCGCGCGTGCTCTCGCGCGAGGAGGTCGCGCGCCTGCTGAGCGACCCACGCGGCGCGGGTCCCCGGGCGGTGCGTGACCGGGCGCTGCTAGAGGTGATGTATGCGTGCGGCCTTCGCGCCTCCGAGGCGATCGGGCTCGAGCTCGCGGACGTGGACCTCGAGGAGGGTGTTCTGTGTGCGCGCGGCAAGGGCTCCAAGGAGCGGCTCGTACCGATCGGCAGCCAGGCTGTGGCAGCGTTGCGCGCGTACTGCCGAAGCGGGCGCCCGGCGCTGCTCGGGGTGGGCTCCGAGTCGCGCCTGTTCGTCAACAGCCGCGGCACCCGGCTCACGCGTCAGGGCCTCTACAAGATCGTTCAAGGGCATGCGCGCAGGGTCGGCCTGGAGGAGAAGATGAGCCCGCACACGCTGCGTCACACCTTCGCCACGCACCTGCTCGCCGGCGGCTGCGACCTGCGCTCGTTGCAGGAGATGCTCGGGCACGCCGACCTCGCGACAACGCAGGTCTACACGCACCTGTCGGCCGATCGGCTCAAGGACGCCTATTTCAGCGCGCACCCACGAGCGTCGCGCTGAGCGGTCGCGACGGGCGATCGTGCTCGTGATCGACGCGTGCGGGGTGGGCGCGCTTCCCGACGCCGCGCTCTACGGGGACGAGGGGACGAACACGCTCCTGCACGTCGCCGAGGCGACCGGCGGCCTCGAGCTGCCGGCGCTCGCGGGCCTCGGCCTCGGATCGATCATCCGCCTGCCGGGCGTCCCTGCCGCCGCGGACCCGGCAGTGTTTGGCCGCCTGCACCCGCTGGGCCCCGGCAAGGACTCGATCGCCGGCCACTGGGAGCTGATGGGGGTCGTGCTCGAGCGCGCGCTCCCCACCTATCCCGACGGCTTCCCGCCCGCCGTCGTCTCGCGCCTCACGCACGCGATGCATCACGAGGTCATCTGCAACCGCCCGTACAACGGGATTGCGGCCGTCGAGGAGTTCGGCGCGGAGCACCTGCGAAGCGGCTCGCTGATCCTCTACACGTCCCAGGACTCGGTCTTGCAGCTCGCCGCGCACGTGGAACGGGTCCCCGCCGCGGAGCTCTACCGCGCATGTGCGGCCGCGCGCGCGGCGATGACCGGCGAGCACGCCGTCGGGCGGATCATCGCGCGGCCCTTCACCGGAGCCGACGGCGACTTCAGGCGCACCGACGGCCGGCGCGACTTCGCGCTCGCGCCACCGGCCCGAAGCTACCTGCAGGAGCTCGAGGCAGCGGGCGTCGAGGTCCACGGCGTCGGCAAGATCGGCGACCTGTTCGCGGGCGTCGGGGTAACGCGATCACACCCTGGAGCGACGAACGAGCGGGCGCTCGACAGCGTCGCGGAGCTGCTGGGCGAGCTCGAGCGGGGGCTGGTGTTCGTCAACCTGATCGAGACCGACCAGTTGTACGGGCATCGCAAGGACGCGCACGGCTTCGAGCGCGCGCTGCGAGCGATCGATGCGTGGCTCGCGAGCTGGCTGGGGCTCCTGCGCGCGGAGGATCTGCTGATCGTCACGGCCGATCATGGCGTCGATCCGGCGCACCCGGGCACCGACCACACGCGCGAGTACGCGCCACTGCTCGCCGTCAGCGGGCGGATGCTGCAGCGGCGGGCGCAGGGCAGGCGGCTGGCGGGCGAGCGCCATGACGGACCGCTCGCCGACGTCGGCGCGACCGTGCTGCGCTGGCTCGCAGGGCGCGACGCAGAGGGGCTGGCGGGGGAGGTCTTCCTGGAGGACGCGTAGGATCCCGCCCGTGAGGCTCGCGCTGGCAGCAGCTGCAGTCGCCGTGGGCATTCTCCCCGCGCTGCTTGGATGCGGGGGCACAGGCGGCAGGGAACCGGTCGATCCTTCCAGCGCCGTTCCGGTTCGCTCGAGCGCTCCTGCCACCACTTCTTCCGTGGCGGTCGCGGCCACCTCGACCTCGGCAGTGCAGCCGGCGCCTGCGCCGCCCGCGACGGTTCCCGAACCGGCCATCCACCACTGGCCGATCCCGTATGGATCTGCGCGCAGGCACGAGATGGCCGCCTATTCGCTGCGCCACTACGGCGAAAGCACGGCGCTGCTCAGCCACCCGAAAGTGATCGTCGAGCACTACACCGAGACCGCAACCGCGCAGGAGGCGTTCAACACGTTCGCCTCCGACGAACCCGACAGCGAGTTCCACGAGCTGCCGAACACATGCGCGCACTTCCTCGTGGAGCGCAGCGGCAGGATCGACCAGCTGGTGGCGCTGTCGCTGCGCTGCCGCCACACGACAGGCCTGAACTGGACCGCCATCGGGATCGAGCACGTTGGCTTCTCCGACCAGGCGATCCTCGGCGATCCGGTGCAGATCGCGGCATCGCTGCGGTTGACGCGTTGGCTGCGCTGCCACTACACGATCGCCGTCAAGAACGTGATCGGGCACAACGAGAGCCTGACCTCGCCCTACCATCACGACCTGGTGGCGGCCTTTCGCCACCAGACTCACTCGGACTGGAACCACGCTGACATGGGTCGCTATCGCTCGCTGCTCGCCCGGCTGCCCTGCCGCTGAGCTCGCGTTCGCGCGGTGGGGCGGCCGAGCGCCCCGGGGCGCGCCTCAGCGTCGCTTCACGGCAGGCAATCCGATGTTGCCCTGCTGGTCGATCGCCCGGATCGCGATGTAGGCCAGGGCCGTGCGGGGTATCGCGTAGGTCTGGGTGCGGCCCGCCGGAGCTGGAACGGGGGCGCCGCTCAGCGCCGCGGCGTTCGCGAAGTTCTGGGGCGTGATCGGGTTCGACGAGGTGACGATTTCGTATGAGGCCGCCGCGCCGCACATCAAGTCACCGCCCGGCGCGGTCCAGCTGAGGACCCCTTGTTCGATCGTCGGGTGCAGGGGCACTCCCGGCGGGATCGCGTCGCGCGTGTAGTCGCCCGAGTTGGCGACGTCGTGGTGGAAGTTCGGCCACGAGCTCGGTGAGCATGGCGACGCCGGCGTCGAGTACACCGACAGCGTGCCCGAGCGTGTGAGCGAGACGACGTCCTTTGTCGCGGTCGCGCTCGTGTCGAGCGTTCCCAGCGACCCGAGTACCGGCGTCGCGACGAGCCAGTCGCCGGTCAGCTTCGGCCACGCCCCGCTTGCCGCTGCGCCTGCCGCGTCGTATGCCTGGAGGTCCTGCGACGCCGTCCCGGCCACGACCTCCTGGGCGGGCGCGGCGCCCGTCACGTCGCCGACCGCCTGGCCCGTGATGAACGACAGGTCGTTGTTGACGGCCGGGAAGCCCGGCGCGAACTGACCGCTTGACCCGTTCCACGCCGCGGTGAAGTCCTGGCCCCCCTTCTGGTAGTCGGGAGCCACGACGTCGAGCGCCCTGATCAGGCCCGCCACCGGGGCGAAGATGTTGGTGCTGGTGCCGTCGAGCGTCCCGAACGAGGGCTCGCCGACCGCCGGGAACGCCGGCGTGTCGGTCTTGCCGTTGCCGGCGCTGAAGTCCGTCTGAAGTGCGTTGTAGCTGCCTTCGGTCGAGCCGTAGCAGGAGCTTCCGTCGGCGTTCAGCACGTAGCCTGGGCCGGCGTCGGGTGTGACGCCGATCTTCATGCCCTGACCTCCTTCGGGGCAGGTGAGCGGCGCCACCACCGGTGCGCCGTTGATCCCCTCGCCGACATCGGGCAGAAGGCCCGCGTTGATGATCCCGATCTTCACCGGCCAACCGGCGCGGAAGGCGGATGACGTGCACTGCGAGCCGGAGCACGTGAACCCACCAGTGGCGCTCGAGGAGGGTTCAGAGGAGGAGCCGCTCGCCTTGATCGCGTACACGCGGCCGTTTGCGAACCTCAGCACACCGCTCGTGCCGAGCACGCCGAGCGACGCCGTGGTCGTCTTGGAGCTGTTGATTGCGCCTTCGTTGCCGGCGTTCGTCAGGTACTCCTCATTTGTTCCGACGAGGATGCTGGGCGGCTTGGCGGGACCGTCGAGGTAGGCAACCGCCGGCGTGTCGACGATCTTGCCCTGATCTTCGTCGATGCCCGGACTTGCCGGAGCGTTACCGTTGAACGTCAGCTCGTTGCTCCGCGGATCCACGCTCGCGACCTTGTTGGGGTCCTCGACGAGCACCGGGAAGCCGCTCACCGCCGAGCCGTCGGCATGCCACGCGTACACGTGGCGGTCCTCGCCGGCGGCGATGATGTCCAGCCCGTGCCCGGCGGCCGTGTCGAGTTTCGCGAGCACCGGCGAGGTCAGGAAGCCGCCCTCGGTGCGATCGCGCACGCCGGCCCGCTGCGCCTCCCATGCCGGGTCCCCGACCAGCGGCCCTCCCGAGTATGAGGGGTTCGCCGTCCGATGGAAGACGAGATGGCCGCCCGAGTCCCATGCGTAGACGTTGCCCTGGATGTCGTCGGCCACGATCTCGATGCGCCCGTCGCCGAACAGGTCTCCTGCGGCCGGCGCCTCGAGCACCGGGTCATAGTGACCGGTCGATATTTCCCCGCTCGCGAACGCCCGCTCGCCTGTGTGGAGCGGGAGCGCTTCGGTGTGCACGGGCCAGCCGGGGAGGTCCTTCACGCTCCCGGTGCTCGGTTCGTAGCGGTAAGCGTGGATCCAGCCGTCGGAGTTCGCGACGATGAGCTGGTTGGTGTCGTTTCCCGCGAGATCGGTCAGCAGCGGACTTGCGTCGCCGTCACCGCGCATCTCGAGCGGGAATCCCGGGATCATGTTCTGGTCACGGTGCAGGAACATCTGGCGCCGGTCCTCGCCGGTCATCGCGGGGGACGAGCCGGCAGGGGACCCGGTCACGACGACGCGCACCGTGAACGCGTAGGGCAGCGTGTTGGGGCGCCCGTTGGAGGTCTGCGCGAGCCCGCCGTTCTCGTTGCCGGTGAAGGAGCTCGGATCGCCGTGCGGAAAGAGCGACTGCAGCGTCGGGGTGCTGACCGCCGCGAGCAGCCCGCTGTGCGGGCCGGAATGCTTCGTCGTTCCGTCGCAGAAGCTCGCGGGCACGGTGAGGAAGTCGCCGCCCGCGACGCGCGAAGCGTTGTTCGGCTGGGCGCCCGGCGCGATGTCGACGTGGCACGTGTAGCTCGTACGCGCGTTCACGTATCCGTTCACGGCGAACGAGGCGAGGCTCGGGTTGAGCTGCTGAAACCATTCGGGTGAGGTGATGTCGGCCTCGGGCGGGATCTGACCGAGCGCGGCCGCCTGGACCGACTTGTAAGCGTCGATGCGTCCGTAGCCGAAGAACTCGTCGAAGCCCTTGCGTGACGGGTAGCGGAAGGTGTCCGGGAGCGGCCCGATCACGCCCGCACTCTCGTCGGCGGCGAACGTGGTGTTGGTGTTTGGATCGGTGCAGCCGGGCGCCATGCCGACGCTGCATGCCGTCTCGGGCGCAGACGCTGTGTTGACGTCGTCGGCCTGTCCGCCTTCGCCTGCGTCCGCAGGCGCGGTACCTGTGCTGGGTGGATTTGTTCCCAGGGTCGAGGAGCCGTTGACCGTCGTGCCGGCGATGTTTCCCGAGGCCATCAGCTGGCGGACCTCGTTGGCCGTGATCGCGCACGCCGTGCCGTCGACGCGTGAGCAGTCTTTCGCTGCGGACAGCTTCGCGCCGGAGCTGGCGGCGCAGTGCCCGTAGAGCGGCGCGCCGCAAGCGTTCAGCGCGGCGCTGTAGATGAGCCCGGCGACGCCGGCGCTCTTGCCGGTTGCCTCCGAGGAGCAGGAGGTGGCCGGGACCGCGAGGTCGATGCGCGTGCCGAAGTTAGTGCAGCCGTCGAGCTGCAGGTAGGAGGGCGGCTTGTTCGTGACCGGCACGCCGTGCAGGCTCGCCGGACCCTGCACGGCGTTGACGACGATCGTGTGCGGCAGCGCACCGGGCTGGTTGTGGTGTTCGGCCGCCTCGTCGGCCGCCGAGGCGATCACTGCGACGCCGTGACCGTATGCGTAGTCGATCGCCTGGCGAGCGAACACCGGGTCGTTGTAGGTTCCGAGCGCCTCCTGGATCACGCCCACGCCGCGGTCGGTCGCGTAGATCGTCGCCTCCGCGAAGCGGTTCGCGTCAGCGATGAACGACTCGCCGACCCGCAGCGGCAGGACGGTGCAGTTCGGGCAGGAGCCGACCTCGCCGGCGCTTGTGTTCGCCTCCGCGGTGGAGTCCTCGTCCTCGCCCGTGCCGTGCCCGTACTGGACGTCGTCAAACGGATCGTTGTTGTTGTCGACGAAGTTCCATCCGGCTATGTCGTTGGCGTAGCCGTTGTGATCGTGGTCGATGCCATCGGAGAAGGCGATGATCAGGTCCTCGGGCGTGAGTATTCCGGGTGGTCCGTTGCGACAGGCTTTCGTCGTCGGCGGGTTCGTGCACCGTGGATAGGTTTCGAGGACGTGGGCGACGCGCGAGTCACAGGCATAGGAGAGCGTGTCGAACACGCCCTGCCCGCTGATGTCGTAGGGGATCGGGCCGCTTGCACCCGGTTCGCCGCCCGGCATGCCGCCGTGCGGGTTGTAGTCCCCGCCCGTCCCGGCGTGCGCCGTTTCGCAGTTCACGCCGGTCGAGGAATCGAACGCTTTCACCAGGTCCACCCTCGGCGCGGGCAGCTCGCCCGCGTTGAGCAGGACCTTCTTGCGCAGTCGCAGCATGTCGCCGGCTTCGTTCCACTTGATGCCCGAGTCAAGCTCGCCGATCGAGACGTCGGGGCGCCCGAGGCTGACCTCGAACGCGGTCTTGACGGGGCTGCCGGCGGCGATGCACGAGCCGGTTTCGGGTGGGAACGTGGCATGCGAGTCGACGAGGCTCATGCCGGTGACGCCGCAGAGCTCGTCCTGCTGGGAGTTGTTCTGCGTGACTGCCAGGTGTTCCGCCGGTTCGGATTGCAGCGAGGGAGGCATCGCCGGCGTGGCGGCGAACTTCCACGCGAGCCCGCCGATGTTGCTCGGAACGTGTCCCGGCGCGAGCGCCCAGCTGGCCGGTTCGCTCGCGGTCCCGTCGCCGACGTACGGGAAGTCGGCGAGCGCCTGCGGCGTGACGGCCGCGAGCGCGATGGCGGCGGCGGCGATTGCCACGAGGGTGCAGCGAACGCGCGCTGCGGCCGAGGACCGCGACCGGGCGTGCGCAGCGGCCGCGCCTTCACGCGCCGGCCCAGCCTGTCCCCGACCCCGCCCTGCTTTCCGCACTCTCTCCCGCTCCTTGAGCCTCTCCGTGCCGACCACTACCCGCCAGGAGCAGGAAGGAAACCCGGGGCGCCTACGCTAGGACGACGATGCCCGAGCTTCCGGAGGTCGAGACGATCAGAGGCCAGCTGTCCCCGCTGGTCGAGGGCCGCACGCTGCGGAGGATGGAGATCCTCGACGCGCGCTGGACGCGGCCGCTGGCCCCCGAGGAGCTCGCGAGTGCCCTGGAGGGCCGGCGCGTGGAGCGCCTCGAGCGTCGCGGCAAGTACCTGCTGTGGAGCTTTGAGGGCGACGTCCATCTCGCGCAGCACCTGCGCATGACCGGGGCCGTGCTCGTTGAGCCCGCCGGCGGCCGCTGGCGGTCCGACCCGCCCCACACGCGTGTCCGCCTCGAGCTTGGTCCGCAGCGCGGGCACCGCGCGAGGAGCTCGGACGGAGGCCGGCCGTCCGGGCGCGTGTCCGGTCGCGCGTCGAAGGCCGGGGGTCGCCACGGGAGCCTGCGGCTCGCGATCGTCGACTCGCGTCGCTTTGGTACGGGCGAGCTGCTGCTCGGGTCAGCGGCTGTCGAGGCGTTCTTCGCCGCTCGTCTCGGGCTCGAGCCGCTGGATGAGCGCTTCACCGCCGACGAGCTCCGACGGCTCGCGCGAGGTCGCCGCACCCCGATCAAGTCGTTCCTGCTCGACCAGCGGCTCATCGCCGGCGTCGGCAACATCTATGCCGACGAGGCCCTGTTCCGCGCGCGGATTCATCCGCTACGCCCCGCCGGGCGCCTGTCGCGGGCCCAGTACGCGGCGCTGCGCGAGGGGCTCATCGAGGCGCTGCGGGCAGGCATCGACGCTCGCGGCGCGACGATCGACGACTTTCGCGGCGTGGACGGCGTGAGCGGCTCCTTTCAGGACCAGTTCCTCGTCCACCGCCGCGCGGGCGAGCCGTGCCCGGGGTGCGGCGGCGAGATCGTGAAGATGGTCGTCGGTGGCCGCGGAACCTACGTCTGCGAGAGCTGCCAGCCGCGGCCGCGGTCGCGGGCGAGGCGGAGGGCCGGGCGGAGCGGCGCCGGCGGCTCGCGCCGGATGCACTGACGCGGCCGCTCAGGCGGCGAACAGCTTGTCGAGCTGGCCGCTCTCGGCGGCGGCGTGAAGCTCGGCGAAACCGCCGATCAGGCGTCCGTCGATGAGGACCTGGGGGAAGCTCATCATGCCGGTGCGCTGCGAGAGCTCCGCGCGGCCATCGGGGTCTCTCGTGAGGTTGATCTCCTCGTAGTCGACGCCGTGCGTCGCCAGCAGACCCTTGACGCCGGAGCAGAAGGAGCAGGTGTCTGTCGTGTAGATGGTGATTCGGCTCATTACTTCACAAAGTATAGCTGCTGGTGTATGCCGCTTAACTACCCGTTCTGCGGCTCAATCGTCGGCCACATGGATCACCATGGGTGGATGTCCAACAGGGCCGTGAAGACCGAGGCGGTGGTGCTGCGCTCGATGCGCTACGGCGAGGCCGATCGTATCCTGCAGCTGTACACGCCCGGTCGCGGCCGCCTGAGCGCGATCGCGAAGGGCGTGCGGCGTTCGCGCAGCCGCTTCGGAGGTCGCCTTGAGCCCTTCTTCCGCCTGCGGATCGAGCTGCACGAAGGGCGCAGCGAGCTGCTGACGGTTACGGGCGCGCAGACAGTCGACGGCCACGCTCGGCTGCGTGGGGACGGGCGTGCGCTGGATGCGGCGGCGCGGGCGTGCGACGCGGTCGGGCGTCTGTTCGAGACCACGGAGCCGCATCCGGGCGTGTACAACCTGCTGTGCCGGAAGCTGTCACTGCTCGACGAACACGCCGGTGATGGTTTTAGCGGCGGCCGGGCGGCTGCCCTGGCCTTTCGGTTGAAGCTGCTGCTCGCCGCGGGCCTCGCGCCGCAGCTGGGCGCGTGCGCGAGCTGCGGCGAGCGCGAGCACCTGGTGGGCTTCTCGGGCGCGGCGGGCGGTGTCGTGTGCGCTGCGTGCGAGGCGGGCTCGTTCTCCCTGGATCAGCGGGCCCACCTGTTCATGGCGCAGGCGCTCGGCCGCCCGCTGACGGATGCTCCCGAGGCGGTGGACTCCGCGCTAGCTCAGGTGGAGCGGGCGATCGCCGCCACGCTCGAGCATCATGCGCACGTGCGGCTGATGCCCGCAGCCGGCGCTTCGCGCTGAGCGATCCGCAGCCGCAGTATCGTGGGTGCCGTGGACGAGGGACTTCCGATCGCATATCCGGTGCTCGAGAAAGGCGTCGCCGTCCTGAGCTCCGATGGCGAGCAGGTGGGGACGGTGCACCATGTCGTGGCGGCGCCCGAGGAGGACATCTTCCACGGGCTCGTGATCACGACGCCGGCGCACGGCCGCAGGTTCGTGGAGGCGGCCGACATTGCGTCGCTGCACGAACGGGGCGTGGATCTGAAGATCGATTCGGCCGCGGCGCAGAGCCTGCCGACGCCAGGAGGCGGCGCGCCGGTGTACGACGAGGATCCAGGGGCGCAGACAAAGTGGAGCCACCTGGCGCGGAAGTACACCGGCCGTAGCGACTGGCACCGGCAAAGCTGAGCGACCGCCCCCATCCGGTGCGAGAATCGGGCGGGTGAGCATTGCCCATGAACGGGACGCGGTCGCGGCCGGCTTCGCCGACCGCGTGCGAGATCAGGAGGAGAGGCTGCTGTCGCCGCTCGCGGCGCGCTCCTATCCCGCGCGCAGGGCGCGCGCGGAGGAGGACTGTGGCCTGCGCACGCCGTTTCAGCGCGATCGCGACAGGATCGTGCACTGCAAGGCGTTCCGGCGGCTGACGCACAAGACGCAGGTGTTCGTGGCGCCCCGCGGCGATCACTATCGGACGCGGCTCACGCACACGCTCGAGGTCACGACGATCTCGCGCACGGTCGCCAGAGGGCTGCGGCTCAACGAGGACCTGGTCGAGGCGATCGGCCTCGGCCACGACCTCGGGCATCCGCCGTTCGGGCATATCGGCGAGGAGGTGCTCGACAGCTGCCTGCAAGAGCGGTTCGGCGAGGGCTTTCGCCATTACGAGCAGTCGCTGCGCGTCGTCGATGAGCTCGAGCGAGACGGCGCCGGGCTCAACCTCACACAGCAGGTTCGCGACGGAATCCTGACGCATTCGAGCCGGGCGCCGCTGCCCGAGACGCTGGAGGGCCGGATCGTACGGGTGATCGACCGCGTGGCGTACATCAACCACGACATCGACGACGCGATCCGTGCCGGGCTGCTGCGCGAGGACGAGCTGCCGCGAGAGCCGATCCGAACGCTGGGCGCGAGCGGCTCGGCGCGGATCGACGCGCTCGTACACGACATGGTCGAGCATTCCGCTCGAGCCGGCGAGATCGTGCAGGGTCCAGAGGCCGGGCCGGCGATGGCGGAGCTGCGGGACTTCATGTTCGCGCGGGTCTACCTCGGACCGGCGGTGCGGGCCGAGCACGCGAAGATCTCGAGCGTCGTCAGAAGGCTGTTCGAGCATTACGTCGAGCACCCCGAGCAGCTGCCGCCGGCTCTCGCCGGCGAGCGGGAGGACGGCGAGCGGGCGGAAGATGGGGTGGCGCGGCGGGTGACGGACTACCTGGCGGGGATGACAGACCGGTATTGCATCAGGCGCTACACGGAGCTCCAGGTGCCACAGGCATTCGCGCGCTAGCGTCCTCGCCGTGGCCCTCTACACGAGCGATTCAAGGGACCGGGTGCGCGATGCCGTCGACTTCGTCGAGCTGGTCTCCGCTCGCACGGAGCTGCGGCGGGCGGGTCCGGCGCGCTATGAGGGCCTGTGCCCGTTCCACGATGAGCGCAGCGCGTCGTTCGGCATCGATCCCGCGCAGAAGGTCTACTACTGCTTCGGCTGCCAGGCCTCGGGCGACGTGTTCACGTTCGTGCAGGAGACGGAGGGGGTGGACTTCAAAGGCGCGCTGGAGCTGCTCGCCGAACGCTACGGCGTTGAGCTCGAGCGCGAGGAGGAGGACGCGGGCCAGGCAGAGCGGCGCAAGCGCCGCGAGCGGCTGCTCGAGCTCCTCGATCGCACGACGCGATACTACGAGCGCTACCTGTGGGAGTCCAAGGAGGCGCGGCGCGCGCGGGAGTACCTGGCGGAGAGGAGCCTGGAGGAGGGGGTGCTGAGGGAGTTTCGCGTCGGGTACGCGCCGAGCGCCTGGGATCGCGTGCAGTTGGCCTCGCGCCGGGGCGGCTACTCCAACCACGACATCTACGACGTGGGGCTGGCGCAGCGCTCGAGGCAGAACGGGATGCTGTATGACCGCTTCCGTTCGCGGATCATGTTCCCGCTGGCCGATATGCGCGGGCGGGTGCTCGGGTTTGGTGCGCGAGCGATGGGTGAGGAACAGCGGCCGAAGTACCTGAACACGGCCGACAACGACATCTACCACAAGGGTCTGCACCTGTACGGGGCGAATCTCGCCCGCGCCCAGGCCGCGCGTGCGGGAGAGGTAATCGTGTGCGAGGGCTACACGGACACGATCGCGCTGCATCAGGCGGGAATGGGCAATGCCGTCGGGCTGATGGGCACGGCGCTGACGGGCGAGCAGGTGGGCGAGCTGGCGCGGATGGCGCAGACGGTGCTGCTGGCGCTGGATGCGGACAGCGCGGGCCAGGAGGCGATGCTGCGCGCGTCGACGCTGGCGGAAAGGCGAAAGCTTGAACTGCGGGTGGTGCCGCTGCCCGAGGGCACGGATCCGGCGGAGCTGCTGCAGCGCGGGGGGCGGGAGGCGATGGAGGCCGCGGTCGCGCAGTCGGTTCCGTTCGTCCGCTTCCGGGTGGAAAGGACGCTCGACGGGGGCGATCACTCGACCCCGGAGGGACGCGACCGGATTGTCGGAGAGCTGCGCCCGGTGTTCGCGACGCTGGCACCGAGCGCGATGCGGATGGAGCTGATGCGGATCGTCTCCGGCCGGCTCGAGCTGAGCGAGAGTGTGGCCGAGCAGATGCTGTCACGCGGGGGCCCACGCGAGCGGGGGCAGGGCGCGGGTCTCGCGAGCAATGGCGCCGGCGGCCGAGTCGCCGGCCTTCCGCGTCGTGAGGAGGCCGAGCGGGCGTTCCTGGCGCTGTGCATCGCCTCGCCGCAGGAGGGAGCCCAGGCCCTGGCGAGCGTGGACGTGGACGAGCACTTCGACAGCGAGCTATTGCGCCGGGCGGCGCGGCGGCTGCGAGACGGGAGCCTGGCCGAGCCGCTGGCCGACGCGACGGGAGACGGCGGGCGGCTTGACGAGGACCCGGAGCTTCAGCGACTGCTCGCCGAGCTGGTCGTGGAAGCGGGTCGCGGCGAGGCGCATCCGGCGATGCTCGAGGTGCAGCGGCTGCAGCTGGAGCTCGCGCGCGTGGACCGGCAGATCCAGCGCGCGCGGGGGCAGGGAGGCGGTGACGTCGTCCAGCTGGCGGAGAGTCGGGCGGAGCTCAAGCGCGAGTTCGATACCGCATACGGACGGGCGCTCGAGGAGACGGGGGAGAGGGAGGGGTGACACTGGCGGCCTCCGAGGCCGTTGCACCCAATTGACGCGGCTTCGGCCGGTCTCGCGTGGGGCGCAGGCGGGCAGTGATCCGACACCAAGTTGGCGCGCAAACGTACGCGTTTTCACGCGTTTCGTCCTAAGCGCCGAAGACAATACGGTGCATGGATCGTGCCTCTTTGGAACAGCTTCTGGGACGCGGCCTCTCGCTCGCTGAGATCGGGCGGCGGTTTGACCTGCACGAAGCGACGGTCAGCTATTGGGTCAAGAAACACGGACTGGAGGCGGCGAACCGCGCGAAGCACGCGGCACGCGGCGGGATCCCACGGGAGGAACTGGCTGCCCTTGTTGACGCCGACCTGTCGATCGCGCAGATTGCCGAGAAGCTGGGACGCAGCAGGGCGACGGTTCGCCACTGGCTGAAGACGCACGACCTGAAGACCTACGCGCAGCAGGGCCGACTTTCGGAGCGCTCGACACGCGGGTCGAAGGCCGCGGGGAAGGCCACAGTCGCTCGGCGCTGCAGTCGGCATGGGATGACCGACTTCTGGCTCGAGGGTCGCGGCTACTACCGCTGCAAGCGCTGTCGGATGGAACGCGTGAGTCGACGCCGGAGGAAGATCAAGGCGATTCTCGCGGCGGAGGCTGGAGGGCGCTGCGCTCTCTGTCGGTACGATCGATGCGCGGCGGCGCTTCACTTCCACCACGTCGACCCGAGCACCAAGCGTTTTCACCTCAGCATGCAAGGCGTGACTCGCTCACTCGCGGCCGCACGTGTCGAGATGGAGAAGTGCGTGTTGCTGTGTGCCAATTGCCACGCCGAGGTCGAGTCTGGAATCGCGAGCCTCGCTGGCGGTGCGCTGAGCGGCGACGTCGCCTAAGATCTTGGACGCGGTCCCCGGCAGCTCGACTGGCCGAGCGCTCGACTGTTAATCGAGAGGTTGTGGGTTCGATCCCCACCCGGGGAGTTGGTTGGAGGCGACAGCGGCCGAAGCCATGCGCCGCTCGAGATCACAGCCGACGGGTGGCGGCCAAGGCCGCGGCGCGACACCGAGCGAACTCTCGCGCGCCGGAGCCACACGGCTGCGAGCGCGTGCCGGTGGCTATGGTCGCGAAGGGGGCGAGTCCCGTGAACTTCTCCCCGCCGCGAGTCGTTCGATGAAACGCGCCGCAGCAGCGCCTGCGTCGTGCGCTGCGGCCCATTGGGCGAACTCCAGTGCCCGGGTGCGGATCGACGGCTCCGCCAGGCTGCGTTCGACCGCCAATCGAAGTGTCCGCGGCGTGGTGAACCGCCGCGGCAGACGCACGCCTGCCCCGGCCCAGTCCAGCCGAGCTGCGTTCTCGTTCATGTCACCCACGGCCGGGCAGGCGACGACGGCGCAGCCGGACGCCAGCGCTCGAACGAGCGTCCCATGGCCAGCGTGGCAGACGACGACGTGGCAGCGAGGCATCGTGCGCGAGTAGGAGACCCACTCGACGACGCGCGCGTTCGACGGCACGGGTAGCGGTCGGCGTGGCAGTCGGCGGTTCCATGTCGCGAGCACCCGCACCGGGGCATCGGCCAGTCCCCGCAGAGCCGCCCTCAAGAGCCGGTGCTCGGAGTCCTGGGCGGTCGAGGGAGCGACGAGCACCAGCGGATCCTCGCCGCGAGGCAGCTCGACGTCCCGCGCCGGCGGCTCCCACATGAGCGGCCCGACGACGTGCACGTGCTCCGGCCACGCTCTCGGGTACTCGAGCTGAGGGAAGCTGGCAACGAGAGCGAGCTCGCGGCTGATGCCTCCGTGGACGTACGCATGCGGCGGGAGGCCCAGCCGTGCGCGGGTGTCGTTGAGCTCGCGCCGGCCGCGCTCAAGTCCGCGCAGCACCGGGCGTTGTGCGTGGCGCCACATCCAGCGGCCGGCGGCGGTCCGGGGCAGGCGCGCGCCGAGCGAGTAGATCGGGAAGTCGGGCTCGCCGTGCGGATGGACGTGCGGTATCAGCGTCGCGCACGCCACGCCCTCGAGCTCGGCTGCGAGAGCGGGCGCGAGCGTGAGGATGTCGGCGACGACGACGTCTGGACGCAGTTCGCGAAGGAGCGGCAGTGTGTCCGTCGTCGCGTGGACGACCGCGTCATAGAAGTCGAGCGGCTCGGGCCCGGAGGGGAAGACCTGATACTCGGGGGCCGGGGCGAACGTGAGACCCTCGGCCTCGACCTCCACCTGCCAGCGTCTCCACGTCTGAAGCGTCACGTCGTGGCCGCGCGCCGCAAGCGCGCGGCCGAGGGCGATCATCGGAAACGCGTGGCCGGGGTCGCCGAAGGCGCCCAAGAGCACCCGTATGGGCTGAGCTGACGCGTCTGCCACGCTTCGCCGATCAGGCGGCGAGCGCGGCGAGGAGCCGCAGTTGCTCCAGACGCTCCGCGGCGGTGAAGGCGGTCGGCGTCACGCCGAGGGTTCCGACGCCGGCGTCGCGATAGACGGCCAGGCGCTCGCGTACGACATCCCGCGGCCCGCACAACGAGACCGTGTCGATGAGGCTGTCGGGGACCGCGGCCATCGCCTCCTCGCGCTTGCCTTCGAGGTAGAGGTCCTGGATCTCCTTCGCCTCCGCCTCGTAGCCGTAGCGCTGTACGACCTGGTTGTAGAAGTTCTGCTCCCGCGAGCCCATGCCGCCGACGTAGAGGGCGATGAAGGGCCGCATCGCGTTGCGGGCCGCCTCGAGGTCGTCGGTGATGAAGACGTTGACGGTCGGCGCGATGTCGAAGTCCTCAAGCGATTTTCCCGAGCGGTCGGCCCCCTGCTGCAGCAGGGGCCGGAGCTCGGAAACGTGCTCGGGCGAGAACAGGGTCGGTATCCATCCGTCGGCGATCTCGCCGGCAAGCGCCGTGTTCTTTGGGCCGATCGCGGCGATGTAGATCGGGATGCGCTCCTGGACCGGCGAGATCGTGAGCTTCAGCGCCTTGCCTGGGCCGTTCGGCAAAGGCAGCTCGAGCGTCTCGCCGTGGAACTCGACACGCTCGCGGGCGAGGGCCATGCGCACGACGGCGACGTACTCGCGTGTGCGCTGTAGCTGTTTGGCGAAGCGTTGCCCATGCCATCCCTCAGCGACCTGCGGACCCGACGAGCCGATCCCGAGGATCATTCGCCCGCCCGAGAGCTGGTCGATCGTGGCCGCTGTCATCGCGGTCATCGCGGGCGAGCGGGCGGGCATCTGGAAGATGCCCGAGCCAAGGCGAATCGTCGATGTCTGACCGGCGAGCCATCCAAGCACCGTGGCCGTGTCGGAGCCGTAGGCCTCAGCCGCCCACACCGAGTCATAGCCCAGCCGCTCGGCCTCCTGCACGATGTTGAGCTGGTCCTCGGAGCTGAGGCCGAGGCCCCAGTAGCCGATGTGCACGCCGAGCTTCATGTGCAAGTTTCCTTTCAGCAGGGGGAATTCGTTGCTGGGTGGAGACGAGCGCCCTACGCTTGGCGCGCATCTGACCGGCGACGCAGCTCTCTCGCCGGCGAGCACAGCCTATGCGAAAGCAACGCCGCCACGACAGCCCCGTCGAGTCCCTTCGCCTCGCGATCGATTGCATGCCCACCGCCACGCGTGAAGCGATGCTCCAGGCCGTGCATGCCGGTGAGCGCTTCATCGCCGGGGCCTACGTCGACCGTCAGGGCGGCGTGTGCCCGATGCTCGCCGCCCACCGGCGCGGCGGACGCACGGACTTCATCTCGTTCGCTCGCTCGTGGGATCGCTTCACACGAGTTGGTCGCCAGGCACGGGAGGCGACGCCTCGAGAGGTGCGTATCCTCGCGGCACATCTCGAGGACAGCCTGACGAGCATGAACGGCCTCGAGCTCGATCTCGCGATCTCAGAGCATCGTTCGCTGCGCGGCCGCCGGCTGCGGGGTCGCCGCCAGCTCCCCGACGAGGCAGACCCGTCGGGCGAGATCCGCGCGCGACGCATGGGCGGCAAGCGCGGGCGTCGAGGAATGGGAGACAACTTCCCGCGTGGTGCCGAGCGACGGGTCCCGGTGCCGGTGGCGTTACCCGACTGAGCAGGCCCGACCCTCTGCCGTCCGAGCTAGAGGGCCTCGCCCGGACGCACGAACATCATCTCTGGGATCACGCAGGCCGGGGACACCTTCAGCATGTAGCGCACCGCCTCGGCGACATCCTCGGGGCGGATCATCTCCTCTGCCGGGACGTGCCCCTTGATGAAGTCGGTCATCGGCGTGTCAACGAAGGCCGGGCACAGCGCCGTCGACTTGATGCCTTCGGCGCCAAGCTCCTTGTTCATCGATTCCGTCCAGCCAACGACGCCGTGCTTGGTGGCCGAATAGACCGAGAGCCATGGCTCGCCATGCTTGCCGGAGATCGAGGCAGTGTTGACGACGAGCGCGCTCCGGTGCTCGGCGGCGGCCTCCTTCAGCATCGAGATGCATTCGCGGTAGAAGAGAACGATCGAGCGGAGGTTGATGTTCAGCTGCATGTCCAGGCGCTTGGTCTCGATCTCAGCGACGGGCGCGCCGACACCCACGCCGGCGTTGTTGGCGAGCACGTCGAGTCGGCCGTAGCGGTCGCGATGTGCGGCAACGACCTTCTGCACCTCCGACTCCTCGGCGAGGTTCGCCGGCACGGCCTGGAGATCGAAGCCCTCGTCTGCCAGCCCCTGGGCGGCTGTCGCGAGCTTCTCGGGCCGTCGCGCGGCCATCGTAACCCCGTACCCCTCCTCGAGGAGCACCCTGGCGATGGCGAGGCCAATGCCGCTCGACGCTCCCGTGACGATCGCTGCGCGCGCTGCTGGCATGTGCCGTTCCTCCCGTTCGGTGACCTGTAGGGCCGCCGGTTGACGCGAAGGCGGCGGGCAGGAGCATTCCATATCACGCTGGTAGCGTCTGCCGCGCCGCGCTCGACCCTAGGTTCAGCGCGGGTAGGGCCCGTAGCTCAGTTGGTTAGAGCTGCCGACTCATAATCGGTAGGTCCCTGGTTCGAGTCCAGGCGGGCCCATTTCCCCGAGGTGACCGACGCGAGCCGACTGGCCGCGTCACGACTGGACATTTGCCCCGCATCGGCGGGACAGGAGGCGACGCGAGTCGCCCCGTGGATACTGGGCTCGCCTAGGCCCGGTGAACACTCCCGGAGGCAGCTAGGAGGCAATGGCTCGGAGAGTAGGAGGCAGGCGCATGCGGCAAGCCACCGTCTCCAGGCCCTCCCGCCGCTGGATGAATCGCCCGCGAAGGGGCACCGTGCGCTCGGATAGCGTCGGGATTAGCGAGCCGATTCATCGAGCGCGGTATTTCGCTGGCGGTGGGGTCGTGCGCCGCTGCCGGGGCTGCGGCCGTCCGGTGCACGGGTCGGCGAGCTTGTGCCGCTCTCGGCGCTGCCCGGCGTACGGGCTGATTTGGGCGGGCGATCAGCGTCAGAAGCTCTTTCGGAATCTGGAGGTGTTGCCAGGAGAGATCCTGCTGGGTGCGGTGACGGCGCCGGGGGCGGCCGCTCTGCCCTGGGACGAGGGGGTCTGCGGGCGGTTGGAGGAGCATGTGCACTCGGGACGTCTTGGGTGTCGAGTCGCTGCGGCGAAGGCAACGGAGTGGAACGAAAGCGCGCCCGGCCGGTGGCGTCAGCTTCATCGGCGGGCTTATCAGGACACCGTCAAGCGGTGTGGCCGGGGATCCGTGTGGCTCGTTGCGCGAGTATGGGAGATGCAAGCTCGCGGCGTGCTGCATGTGCATCCCGTCCTGGCTTATGGGACGGCGATACAAATGGCAGGTGCGCGGTTCTATGTCGCGCGGTTGGCTGAGCTCGCCCCGTCGTACGGCTTCGGGTTCGTAGAGCGCAAGGTGAAGCCGCAGCCCGCGGTCAACGCCGCGGCGTATCTGTCGTCCTATTTCGTGAAGGGGAAGCGAGGTAAGGCGACACTTTGGGAGTCGGCCCGATCCGCGGCGATGCCCCGATCGATCGTTCATGTGTCGGTGAGGCTGACGCAGGAGACCGGGTGCACGATCCGGCTACTGCGCTTCGCGCGATTTGTTTGGGTTCTCTGGGCGGTGCGGCTGCCGGGAGCCGAGCTGCGTGTGGCCCACGAGCGGGGGTTTAGGGCGTGGGCCGAACTCGTAGCGGTCGAAAGCCCAGACCGTGCGCCGCCGCTGGTGAGTGACGAGCCGGCGGACTGAGCACGGACGCACGGCGGCGGAAGGGCGGACGGACGGCCGGATGGAGCGCGGTAGCGCCTCCGCCCGGACGGCCGCCCGTACCGCCGCTCCCGCGGGCCCGCGCCCAGTCAGCACCTCGCCGGTTCGGAGCAGGGGACCGCTCCGTCCAGCCCACAACCGTCACGCACGAGTACGCGCTGGCGGCCGGACTCGATTCCGTATCTCACGCCGTTATCTGCGCGACCACCGCCCAGTGGCTTCACAGGCCAAGCCCCTATGCATAGGGTTGGGGGCGGTGTGCATAGCGAGCCGGCCAGGGGCGGGCGAGCGTAGCGAGCTGGCCGGCGATTCCCGGCGCGTAGCGCGGCGTAGCCGGGCAGTCCGTCCCGCCACCGGGAAGCTCGGCCGATACTAGGTGACGCGTCTGGTATCAGAGCGCCGTCTTGGTGATCGCTTGTCGTCCAATCCGCAAGCGTGATGCCGACGTTGGCTGGCGCTCGCAACAAGCTCGAAAACAGAAGTCTGTGAGGCCAAGGCCCGCAGCCACGCGCTCATTTTCGGCAAGCAGCGTCGTCGCTCCGGTCGCGGCTTTAGGGGTTGGTGCTGGCGGGCTCGCCGAGAGCGGCGCGCACCCAGTCATGCCTGCTGCCGGGATCGAGGCTCGCTAGAAACGCCTGGCGCGGGCCGTCCCAGTGTTCAGTGGCGCGTTCGGCCGCGCGCGTGGCGATCATCTGGCGTGCGTCGTCGTCGCACGACACGAGCAGGATGGCTGCGTGCGTGCCTGCGTTGGCGATGAGTTCGTGAACTCGCTCATCGTCTGACCCGATGTGTGACTTGCGGGTGTGTGCCTCGTGGACGCCGCCTTTAGCGCCTTTCGCGGCCGAGAATAGGCCTAAGAATCCGATCGCGATGGCTATGGAGATGCGGAGTAGCGTGTAGACGAACCCACTGGCGGTGAGTAGCCGCGACTGAGTGAGTTTCAGCGAGCCGTCCTTGTTGGCGCTGACAACGAGCGTGGTGACGTGTCCCTTTCGCGCCTTTGTGCGCAGGCCTCGCCTGAGCGACGCGAGCATGTGCTCGGCCGCACGTCGGCTCTCGAAGCTGGCTAGGACTATCGATGATTGCGCCGACGCGGCTTCGGGCGCCATCTACAGATCATCCCACGATGCTGTCTCGGCGTGGGAGCGGGCGAGCAGTGGCAGGACGCCGCGATCGCGCTCTCGCTGGCACGACATCGCCGAAGAGCGTCTGGCAGCTCGACGCCACACGCGCCGCGGCGCCGGGCGCGGGCACGTACCCCTCGTACGCGGCGCGATCGCGCTCGTCATGCGTGATCTCACCGCGGCGACCCTGATCGCAGACGTCGAGGAGGGGATCCCGGTAACCTATGCGACCTTCGTGGGCTATGACGAGGGGCGGCTGAACCAACTGTCACTGAGCCAAGCCGGATGAGCTTCTCGCGACACGACCACGACCGAACGCTCACACGCCCGAGGATGGGCAGCCGCTGCCGGCCACCGGCACGAGCTGAGGACTTGTGATGGCCGAGGAGGCTAAGCCCAGCGCGATCGGTCGCCTGAAGCGGAGGTTCGAAGGGTCGCTCGCCGAGCAATTCGCCGAGCGCCTGGTCACGATGGATGTCATCAACCGCGGCATGCTGTTCGCGGCCATCCTGTTCGTTTGCTTCTTCCCGCTCGTGATCGTGCTCGACGCCTTGTTGGGACGATCCGCCACCGACACGTTCATCCGCCACCTCGGGCTCAACCATGAAGCGTCGACTGCCGTCAGCAAGCTCTTCCAGCCCGCGTCGTCCACCTCGGGCGCTCTCACGGCGGGCGGATACGTGGTGTTGGCATTGGTCGGCATTGCCGCTGCGTCGGCCGTCCAGGACCTGTACCTCCATGCCTTTGACGTCGAGAGCCGAGGGATGAGGGACCTACCCCGGCGTGTCGGTTGGCTCGCCGTGCTGATCGCCGGCGGCGCGTTCGCCAGCTGGGCCGGGCCTGCGCTCCACGATGCCGGCGGCCCTGTGCTGCTCGGCGCAGTTGGGCTCGCCGCTCTGATCGCGTTCTGGTGGTTCAGCGTGTGGTTCCTGCTGGGAGGCAGGCTTTCCTGGCGCGAGTCGCTGCCGTCGGCCGTTGCTACGGGCGTGTGCTGGCTGGGCATGGTGATCGCCTTCTCGCTGGTGTTCTCCGAAACCGTGATCACCAACGACCGGAAGTACGGCCCGATCGGGGTGACGTTCGGGTTCATGTCCTACTTCATCGCCATCGGAGTCGTGATCATCCTCGGTGCCGTGATCGGGGTCTTCTGGCGCGAGGTACGAGGCGGCGCATCCGCCGCGCCGTAGAGCGTCCCTTCGGCGCACCACCCTACGGATCTGCTCTTTGCCATCGTCGCGGCAGTGACGGCCAATCCGCGACTCGCTAGTGGTTGCCCGCCAGGCCTCAGCCTGGCGGATCGGCGTGCACGTCCCGTGCTCGCGCTCTCGCGCCTGGGCGCCAGAGGCTGACCAGCCCGGCGACGAGAGTGACCAGGAAGAACTGGCCTGTCAGCATCTCCAATACGGCCAAGATCTGGCCGACGTTCCCTGATGGCACGAGATTGCCGTAGCCGGTCGTCGTCAATGTCATGTAGCTGAAGAAGAGGTATTCCCGCGCTTGGGCATGAGGGAGTCCGACGAAGACGGCGCCGCCCTTCAGCCGTCCGAGCGCGAGGAACAGAAAGCCGAACAGCAGGCCGAGCAGCGTGAAGACGCTGATCGCCCCGAGGATTGTTCGGAAGTCGACGACGGCGGCGAGCACAACGCGGCGAAGGATCGTGATCGCCGCGACCGCCAGAAGTAGCGAGACGATGACGAAGGCGACGCCGAGCAGCGCGTCAGAGTCGGCGGTCTTCGCGAGAGTCGCCGCGACTACCGCAACCAACGCGGCTAGGGCTGCAAGGCGCACCCGGGCGGCTGCCACGTCCGAGCTGGTCAGCGCGAAGATCGCCGTCAGGCCTGCGAACGCCACGGCGGCTGCTCGGCCACCCCAACCTTGCGGCGGCAACGTCATCGTCACGACGAAGGTGGTGAAGATGAGAACGAGGACGAGGCCGTACGCATTGGCTATCCGACCTGCGAGATGAAGCCGTGTCTCCCCGACAGGTCGTTGGTCACGAGGTGGACCCGTCGAATCGGGTTCCCGGCTTTGCACGTCAAGAGGTTCGCGCCGGCGCTGGGAGTTCCTCTGCGCGGCCGTCCCGTTACGCCACCACCGCTCGTGACGACGAGCAAGCGCCGTCTCGTACCGCGTACGACCGTTGCTCCAGACGATTTGCGAGCGTCCGCTGAGGTTCGCTCCAGACGCCTGCTCAGGACGAGCTGCGAAAGCCGGGGTCGCACCCCGGTTGGCCGCTCCTCTCCGGCAAGAGCAGAAGCCGGCTCCAGCCCTAAGTAAACGGCATTGGGCTTAGGGCGGGCGCTGCGACCATGACACCCCCGGCCGCGAGGCTATGGCGCCCGTCGGATGGAGCTGAGCGGTCCCCGACGCGCCCGGCCCAGCTCGACGGTCTGCGGAATCGCATGTTCACACTTGCGTTCACACCCTGGCCCGCTTGCACCGTTCTGTCACGTGCCGGACACAAAGAAAGCCCCGCAGAAGCGGGGCTTTCTTGTTGTGGGCCCGCCTGGACTCGAACCAGGGACCTACCGATTATGAGTCGGCAGCTCTAACCAACTGAGCTACGGGCCCTACCCGCGCT
>DATMQG010000090.1:0-9490 GCA_035566835.1 Solirubrobacteraceae bacterium | reverse complement strand
CGGGCGACCTCGATGCGCCCCGCGTTGACCGCCTCGGGATCCTCGGCCATTCGCGTCATGTGCTGATGGTTGGGGTGCATCCACAGCTCGCGCCCGGTCCGCTCGACGAGCGTCGCAGCCTGGCCGTAATGGTCGGAGTGGGCATGCGTGCAGACCACGAGGCGCAGTTCGTCGAGGCGCAGGTTGCACATCGCAAGCGCACGCTCCAGGTCTGAGAAGGAATCTGGCTGGTGGCGGCCGGTGTCGAACAGCACGAAGCCATCGCCAGCCTTGACCGCCCACGCGTTGCAATGCGGTACGCCCGGCCAGGGAAGGGGAAGGCGCAGGCGGAACACGCCGGGCACCACCCGCTCGCCCCTTCCGAGCTCGCGCCGGCCGCTCACCATCGCCACGCGGCGCAGACTAGACTAGTTGCCTTGACCGGCGCAAAAGGAGGCGAGATGGACGAGGGGAACAGCGCAACCGACGCAAGCACGAAGGTGCAGGAGGCGGCCGCCAGCGTCCAACAGGTCGCCCGCAAACGCAGGCGGATCTCCGGTAACAAGGCCGAGGCGGTCGCTCGCCGCTACTTCCAGGCGATCGCCGATCGCGACCTCGACACGGCCGTCTCGCTGTGGGCCGAGGGTGGCCGTGAGCATGTGCGCGGACAGGTCGACACCGTCGCGCCGGAGGGCGTGCGCTCGTTCATTGGCGGCCTTCTGGAGGCGATGCCCGATCTGCGCTTCGAGGTCCTCTCCACGACCAGCGAGGACGAGCGCTGCGCCGTTCATTGGCGCCTGACGGGCACCTTCGCCGGTCCGGGCGAGCTCGCCGGTGTCGCCCCGATGGGCCGGCCGATCGACCTCGAAGGCGTCGACCACCTCACGGTGAGCGACGGCCTGATCCAGAGCAACGACGCCTTCAGCGACTCGATGACGTTCGCGCGCCAGGTGGGGATGATGCCGCCTCAGGGTTCGCCGGCCGAGCTGCGGATGATCGGTGCCTTCAACGCCAAGAACCGTCTCAGCGGCCGGCTCGGGGCGGGCGAGGCGGAGCTCGTGGCGGAGGGCGTCTGGATGCTGCAGGGGCAGCCGGGGCGCTGCAACGTGTTCCTGATCGAGGATGACGGCGGCGTGACCCTGTTCGACGCCGGCGCCCGCACGATGACGCGAGCCCTTGCCAGCGCGGGCGCGAGGCTGGGCGGTATTCGCCGGGTGGTACTCGGCCATGGTCACACCGACCACCGCGGCACGGCGCCGGCACTCGCCGCGCCCGTGCTGTGCCACCCCGACGAGGTCCAGGACGCCGAGGGGAGCGGCGGCTTCCGCTACTGGCCCGACGGGTTGAGGGGACTTCCGTTCGGCATGCGCCAGATGCACCGCTTGCTGCATCGCTTCGCGTGGGACGGTGGACCAGTCGAGATCTCGGGCACGCTGACCGAGGGCGACGAGGTCGCCGGGTTCCGCGTGATCGAGCTTCCGGGTCACGCACCCGGGCAGATCGGCCTGTGGCGGGAACGGGATCGCCTCGCGCTCAGCAGCGACTGCTTTTACACGCTCGACATGTGGGGTCGCGACAGCGCCCCGCGCGTCCCCGAGCGGCTCTACAACTACGACACGGAGCAGGCGCGGGCAAGCATCCGCAAGCTGGCCGCGCTGGAACCGGCCGCGGCCTGGCCGGGGCACGCGAAGCCGCTCACCGGCGATGTGCGCTCCCAGCTCGAGCGGGCCGCCGACGCGGGCTGAGCGTGGGCAGGCGCGGTCGCCGGCACGAGAGGCTGACCGCTCCGCGCAGCGACTACACCGATCGAGACGGCAACGTGCTGACGCTGCGGGGTTCCCTGACGCCCGGCGCGCGCACGGAGTACGCCCGGACCCTCGCGGGCCTCGCCGGACGGGCTTCGACCACGCGCGAGGATGCGTGGCAGCGATCTGCGGAGCTGCTGTTCGAGCGGCTGGCGGTGCGCTGGGTCATCGCCGGGGTGCCGATCGACCACCAGCGCGAGCTGCTGGCACGGCTGCGGATCGCCACACAGGAGGAGCGCGCATGGGTGCGCGGCGTGCTGCGCGAGCACTGCGCCGAGCACTTCCCCGACGTCGAGGCACCCTGAGCGTCAGGAGGGATCGCCGAGCAGCTCCAGACGAGGACCCTGGGCGCTCCCGGCCGAGACGAAGCGTGCGCTCGCAGGGCTGAGGACGAACTCGAGCACGTCTCCCCCCTCGCCGCGCACCTCCAGGCGCCGGCCGTCGTCGTGTACTGCCAGCACGGTGCCCAGCTCAAAGCCACCTCCGAAGTGGGCGATGCGCACGGGCGCGCCCACGCGGGGCATGGGTCGTGAGGGACCGAGCACGAATCGATGCTACGCACGCCGCCTGAGACGTGCGGCGGACCCGATACCTTGACCCGATGCGCCGCACGAAGATCGTCGCCACCATCGGGCCTGCCTCGCGTGAGCTGGACACGCTCGTGCGGATGGTCGACGCGGGCATGGACGTCGCGCGCCTCAACTACTCCCACGGGACGCTCGAGGAGCATGCCGAGACCGTCCGCCGCGTGCGCGACGCCGCAGGTCGGGCCGGGCGCCCCGTGGCGATCCTGCAGGACCTACCGGGGCCGAAGCTTCGCATCGGCCCGCTCAGCGACGGCGTCGTCGAGTTAACGCCTGGCGAGCGGCTCACGTTCAGCTGTGGCAACGAAGAGGTCTCCGGCGACGCACATCACATGAGCGTCTCGTGGGGGGGCCTCCCCGAGGCGATCGAGAAGGACGCGATCCTGTATCTCGCCGACGGATCGGTGCGGCTGCGGGCGGTCGAGGTGCGCGCGCAG
The DNA here is from genome assembly GCA_035566835.1 of Solirubrobacteraceae bacterium. Taxonomy (GTDB): domain Bacteria; phylum Actinomycetota; class Thermoleophilia; order Solirubrobacterales; family Solirubrobacteraceae; genus Palsa-744. The sequence continues at coordinate 6,685 of DATMQG010000090.1, read as the reverse complement.
CAGGGCGAGGTCGAGGTGGAGGTCGAGATCGGCGGCGCGGTCGCCTCGCGCCAGGGCCTGAACGTCCCGGGGCCGCTGATGACCCTGCCCTCGCTGCCCGAGGAGGACCTCGGGCTGCTTCGCCACGGAGAGTCGATCGGAGTCGACATGGTCGCGCTGTCGTTCGTCCAGCGGCCCGAGGATGTCGAATTCGTGCGCCGCCACACACGGCTGCCGCTGATCGCCAAGATGGAGAAGCCCCAGGCGGTGGAACGCGCCGAAGAGATCGTGAAGGCCGCGGACTGCGTGATGGTGGCCCGCGGCGACCTCGGTATCGAGCTGCCGATCGCACGCGTGCCGATCGTGCAAAAGCAGCTGCTCGAGCTCGCCGGGTTCTTCGCACGTCCGTCGATCACCGCGACGCAGATGCTCGACTCGATGGTCGCCTCCTCGCGGCCGACGCGTGCAGAGGTTGCGGATGTCGCGAACGCGATCCTCGACGGCACCGACGCGGTGATGCTCTCCCAGGAGACCGCCGTGGGGGCATATCCGGTCGAGGCTGTGGCGATGATGGCCGCCGTAGCCGTCGAAGCTGAGACGATCGCGCCCTATGAGCGCTGGAACGAGTCGCGCGTGCGGCGCACGCACTCCGACCCGGCCTACACGCTCGCCCACAACCTCGCCGACGCCGCGCGCGAGCTGCCGCTCGACGCACTCGTGATCCCGACGCTCTCGGGCCGCTCGGCGCGGCTGGTCTCAGCGCACCGTCCGACGGTGCCGATCTACGCGCTATCGCCCGGAAAGGAGACAGTCAGGCGCTGCGGGCTGATGTGGGGCGTGCAGGCGGCGTCGATGCGCCGTCACGAGACGACCGAGGCTCTGATCGCAGACGCCGCCCGCCGCGTGGTGGAGCTCGGCTGGTGTGAGTCCGGGCAGCGGGTCGGGATCACCGCGGGGCTGCCGTCGGGCAGGCCCGGGACCACAAGCCTCGTACAGATCCAAACGCTCTAGGCCGGTAGTCAGCGCCGGTTGCGGATATCGGTGAGGTTTGCCTCGATCGCGTCCAGGCGCGCACCGATCTGATCGAGCCTGGCCGTGACCGCCGCTGTCGTGTTGCCCTCCAGGCGCCGCCTGGTCGTCTCGATGAAGGTCGAGGTGATCGAGGCGGTGATGACGGTCAGAAAGCCGATCCCGACGAGCATCACGACCGAGGCGACGAACCGCCCGGCCGTGCTCGTCGGCACGATGTCGCCGTAGCCGACGGTGGTAATGGTCTGCACGGCCCACCAGAAGCCATCGCCGATATTGGGGAAGCTCTTCTTATCGGTGAAATGCATCAGCACTCCGCCGATGATCGTCACGGACACCGTGATCGAAACGATGATTCCCGCCGCCCGCCCAGCCGTCAGCGGCTTGCCGAGCAGGACTTTGTAGGCGCGGGGGTGAGGAGACATCTCAGGGACTGTGCCCTCCTCGGGCGTGGCCATGGTCGTGTCCTCCTTTCGATCGGACCGGAGAGGCAGGCCGACCAGGTCGTAGAAATTGACCGCCCGAGATCTCCGCACATTGGCGCCTGGGCCACGTGAAGGGTACGTGAAGCAATCGGCGCTCGGCGGCCGACCGCTTCGCGCGGCGACCGGTCCGGCGCCCCGAGCGCCATCACCCATTTCGGAGGATGCGCCGCCGGCACTCCGTCCGTACGCTCGAGCGCTCTGGGTCGCTTCGCGACCTCCGTGTTGTTGCGAGCCCAAGGAGGTAGCAATGCCGTCCAAGAACGTGGGAGTCGAGAAGCGTACTGACGGGGCCCCACCCGATCTGAGCGGCAGGAGCATCGACACGCTCGAGAGCAGGTATGGCAACCGCTTCCTGCTTGAACCGGCGCCGGACAACACGCTCCCCAAGTCCGGCATGCCCGCCGCAGACGCCATGCGCCTGGTCGGCGAGGAGGTACTGCTCGACGGCCTGCCGATGCGCAATCTCGCGACCTTCGTGACGACGTGGATGGAGCCCGAGGCGGTGCGCCTGATCAAAGAGGCGCTGCACACCAATTTCATCGACCACGCCGAGTATCCGCAGACGGCCGAGATCGAGCAACGCTGCATCCGCATGCTCGCCGACCTCTTCCACGCCCCGGCGGAGACGACCGGCGCTCGCACGCAGGGGTCCTCCGAGGCGATCATGCTGGGCGCCCTGTCATTGAAGTGGAAGTGGCGCACGCGTCGGGAAGCGGCAGGGAAGTCGCTCGACCGTCCGAACCTCGTGTTCGGCGGCGACGTGCACGTCGTGTGGGAGAAGTTCTGCCGCTACTTCGACGTCGAGCCGCGGATCGTTCCACTGAAGCCCGACAAGTACACGATCGGCCCCGCCGACGTCGAGCCGCACGTCGACGAGAACACGATCGGGGTCGCGGCCGTCTTGGGAACAACGTTCACCGGCCACGCCGACGACATCGAGGGGATCAACGATTACCTGGTGAAGTTGAAGAGCGACAAGGGCTTGGACGTACCTTTGCACGTGGACGCCGCGAGCGGCGGCTTTGTGTGGCCGTTCCTGTATCCACACGCCGAGTGGGACTTCAGGCTCGAGCAGGTCCGCTCGATCAACGTCTCGGGCCACAAGTTCGGGCTCGTCTACCCGGGGATCGGGTGGCTCGTCTTCAGGGAATCGGGCGACCTTCCCGAGGAGCTCGTCTTCTACGAGAACTACCTCGGCAAGCGCGACGCGACGTTCACGCTGAACTTCTCGACCGGCTCGGCGATGGTGCTCGCGCAGTACTACAACTTCGTTCGCTTCGGCCACGACGGCTATCGCTACATCATGGAGACGATGCAGTACAACGCCCGCGCGCTGGCGGACGAGATCGCCGCGATCGGGGAGTTCTCGATCATCGGCAGCGAGGAGGAACAGCAGCTTCCACTGGTGGCCTTCAAACTAGCCGGGGAGCACAACTACGACGAGTTCGACGTGGCGGCTCAGCTCGCCGCCGAGCGAGGCTGGATGGTTCCCGCATACACGCTGCCTCCCGACGCTGACCACGTCAAGATCATGCGCGCCCTTGTCAAGCAGACGCTCGGACACTCACTCGTGGCGACGCTGGGCGCCGACATCGCCGAGGCGTGCGAGGCGCTGAAGGTGAAGGGCTCCCTGCATCCCCTGGACCGCAAGCGGGTAAAGACGAACACCGGCTACTGAGGGCCACGGCCGTGGCGCAAGGAGAATGGGCGGGGCTGTTCTCGGCGGCCTTCAAGCAGTCCCGCAACCCGATGGCCTTGCTGGACGGCGATCGCCGTCACGTGGATGTGAACGGTGCCCATCTGAAGCTGCTGGGCTACAAACGAGATCAGCTGATCGGCCGACCCGCCTGGGACATCGTCATCGGAGGACCAGCCGTCACTGAAGCGGAGTTCCGTGCAGCACTGCGAGCGGGCGAGTTCTCGGGCGAGGCCGAGCTGCGATCTGCCGATGGCGGCAGGGTAGCGGTGCAGTGGGCAGCCACCACGGAGATCGTGACCGGCAGCCGCATGGTCCTGGTCGTGGCGCTCAGCACGTCGCGCTGGGGTCCGCGCTTCCGGCGCACGCTGACACCCCAGCAGTCCGCGATCCTGTCGGCGCGAGAGCGCGAGGTCGTTCGGCTGGTGGCGCTGGGCAACACCGGTCCCGAGATCGCCGACGAGCTGCGAATCGCACACGACACCGTCCGCACGCACGCCCGCAACGCGATGGTTAAGGTTGGGGCGCGATCTCGTGCCCATCTGGTCGCGAAGGCGCTCGGCGAAGGGCTCGCTCTGGAGTGAACGCTCGAAGATCGCGCAACCGCGGTATCGACGTGGGCGGAGTCCGCGGCGAAGATGGATCGCGTGAGCTCACCATGCGTCCACTGTCGCCGTGCGTTCGTGGATCAGGATCGCTCGCGCCTACGCTGTTCGTTTCAGGCGTCGAGCCTCCGGCAGGCGGTCAAGGTCGCCGCCGAGCTGCGGACGCAGGCCGACGGCTTCGTGTGGGTAGCCCCCTCACGACCGCGGCTGCCGGGCCGGCGAGATTGGATAGTGACGCTCACGTCACCGCCGATGCCGCTGGCGCTGGATGTCCTAAAGCCCTGGGAGGTACAGATGCTTGCGGTGGAGCATCGGTGGCCCGGCTGCCGCTTCCTCGGCTGGAGGACATCGGATACGGCTACGGCGCCGAACGGGCCTACGGAGTGGCCCAAGGACGACGTCGCAGTCGCAGGTCAGCGGTCGCAGCGCGGGCTGGTGATGGCCTCGCTGCTGCGGTGCCCGCCCGTTGAACGCCGAGGGATCGTTCACGGTCGGGCTGTACCTCGGTGACCCGCCCCGCCTCCATGGGGCGGTCATCGAGCGTGACCGAGCCTGGTCGACGGCTCAGGCGGACAGGGTCTGGATCGACTGGCCGACTAGGACCGCGCCGAGCACGAGGAGCAAGACCGCCATCACGGCCGTGTTGTTCTGCTGAAGCCACCTCTTCCACGCGTCTAGTCTGCCCTGGGCGCTCTCGCCGCCCAGCAGGTAGTACAGAACCGGGATCGCGACGCTGAGGCTCGCGAGGGATACGAAGATCAGCCATGCCCCCCACCGTTCGCCGCTTGAAACGTCGGCTTGAGCGATCGTCGTTCCGGCAGCCGCGCCTAGCAGGGGTTCTTCGGATTCAGCGCGCCCAGCAGCGCCGCCAGCCCAAGCGCCTTCGGAGCTGTGAACGCGTCGATTCCCTTCATCCATTTGGGCATGGTCGTCTCCTCGCCATCCGCGGGGCGAGCTCGCCACTCGCGCAACGCGGCGATGATCAGCAGGACGCCGAAGGCCAACTTCACCCAGGATGAGGCCTTGCTGGCTTCGCTGTCGGTGCTGGCGCTCGCGGCGTCCGCGCTCGCGAGAGCAACGGCCGACACGGCGCCGATACCGATCAACCAGCCCAGCAGGAACGCCGGCCCGTTCGACCTCGCCCGCCCCGAGAAGAGCATCAGGATGACGGCGATGATCGGAACGGGGCTGAGCGCCACGCCGATGGCCAGCGGTAGGAGCTGGCCGAGCGCCTGTCCCACTCAGCGCCTCCTGCGACTGAGCACTCCGCGTAGCTGCACGGCTTGCTCGACTCCCGCAGTCCTCATGCCTGGAGCGAGAGAGAGTCTCGCGGGAACCCGAGCATCCAGGCTCCCGCGACTCCCCCCGGTCACACCTCGGGCTCGCCCAGAACTGCCAGGCCGTGAATCACGATCAGACAGATCGCGAAGATGCCCAGGGACCACCACGGGTGTGGCCCGCCGATGTTCAGCAGCGCGCCGATAGCCGCGATGCTGGCAGCGATGATCCCGACCACGCGGCCGAACGCGCCGCCCGCAAAGAGCGAAAACGCGGCGATGACCAAAATTGTTCCCAGGATGATGCTGATCCACCCCCACGTATTAAGGCTCGAGAACACGAAATGCGTGTCTTCGACAAAGAAATGCGAATTGCTGACGGCTGCGATGCCGTAGATGATGTCGAGCGTGCCCGCAATCATCATCAGGATGCCCGCGAACAGAGCACTTCCCACGCCTCTCAATTGATCACTTCCCTTCGGTAACCGGACGCCGCGAAGAGCGACCGTGTGAAACCGTTGAACACCGTTCGACGGTAGCGTTAACTACTCCTACATCCGCAACTGCCCGCTCACGCTGCATTCACGTCGCCGGGGCTCAGGGAACAGCAAGCAGCTCCCGCTTTGCAGCCGCATACTCATCGTCTGTGATCGCCCCCTTGTCGTGTAGAGCCGCCAAGCGCTCGAGTTCGTTGGCCTTGGAGGGTCCGGTCGAGGAAGGCGCGACGGCGGCGCGCGCGCGGCTCATTTTGTCGCCGAGAGCGGCGCGCATCGAGATCGGCTGCGCGTCCGGGAATTCCCGCTCGATCTGCTCGCGGAGCACGTAGGCGCCGAGCAAGGCTAGGATCGTGAACAGCAGCATCTCGAACGGGTTGCGGGTTGCCGGAATCGGCCCCCAGATGAAGACCAGGACAAGCAGCGCCACCGTGATCCAGTAGGCCAGGGCCGGACGCTCGCGCAAGTGGGGCGCCAGGAAGCGCCGAATCGCGATCGCCCAGCGCGCCGGCCCGGCGAGCCATCCCGCGAGGATCAGGGGCACCCCCACGATGATCACGGCGCTGGCGACCTGCTCCAGCAGCGATGTCGCGACGGAGTAGGCATCGTTCGCTGCGGGTTCGATCGACGCGTCGCTCGTGATCGCCGAGACGAGCTGACCTTGCGCGATCTTGAGGCCCAGGATCACGAGCAGGCCTGCGAGCACGAAGCCCCAGCCCACCCACATGAGGGTGCGGCGCCGGTGTCCGCCCGCGAGCGCAACCGCCAGCGCGTAGAGGGCCACGACGAGGATCGTGAGGACGAGAGCGAGCGCGTGCAGCGCTTTGGCGAGGTTGCGTATCAGGCCGAGCTGGCTCGACGTCACGACCTTGAGGTTTGCCACCGACGGCGGCAGCTTGTCGGCGACGCTCGCCGGCAAGCCGAGACGCAAAGCCAGATCGGTCACGATCTGATGGAGGTTGAGCGAGACCGTTCCCCCGTTGATCTGAACCCGAGACCCGCCGCCGTTGACGATCGTGACGAGCGCCTGATCGGCGGCGCGGTTGGCCTTCTCCCAGGCGGCTTGGACCTGAGGGGTGGCCAGTGCTTTCTCGGCGGCTTCTTCGGCCACGCTGTGCAG
>DATMQG010000089.1:0-8419 GCA_035566835.1 Solirubrobacteraceae bacterium | reverse complement strand
CAGCGCCGGCGCGGTGGCCGGCGGAATCGCGGTGGCGGGTACGACTGCTACGGGCTTCGCCTAGCCGGGCGCTCGGTGGCACAGGAGCGAGCTAGCCCGGGATCCCGGCGAGCTCCACCGCCAGCGCCGCGCCGGGGAGCTGTCGGTCGCCGAAGCGCCCCGGGTGAAGGATCTGCGCGAGCAGCTCGAGGCCGTCGATCAGGCGCGGCCCCGGCCTTGAGAAGTAGGCCGAGGCGTTGACCGCCACGACCCGCTGAGCCCGCAACGCCGCCAGCTCGCTCGCGTAGTCGAGCGCCTCCTGATGGGCCCGCCGGGCCCCGTAGCCACACGGCATCACGACAACGACGTCGGGCCCGGCCGCCGCGACGGTCTCCCACGACACGGTCGCGGAGGGCTGCGCGGGCAGCCCGAGCGGATCTTCGCCACCGGCGAGCTCGATCAGCTGCGGCGTCCAATGCCCGGCGACATAAACCGGGTCGAGCCACTCGAGCGCCGCCACGCGAGGTCGCGGCTGCGCGCGCACGGCGAGCTTGACGCGATCGATCCGTGATGCCGCTTCTGAGATCAGCTCGATGCCTCGATCGCGCCGCCCGGTGGCCTCCGCCAGCGTGCGCACGTCACCCAGCGTCTCGCCAAGCGTCTTGGGGTCCAGCGCGATGATGCGCGGCCGCGAGGGAAGCTCGTCGGCGAGCTCGGCGACCTCCTCGTAGGAGACAGCGCACACGGGGCACAAGGCCTGCGTCACTATCAGGTCGGGCTCGAGCTCGGCGAGGGCGTCGCGATCCAGCGCGTAGATCGCATCGCCGTTCAGGGTGCGATCCCGCACCGCCGCGTCGATCTCGCCCGCGCTGAGGCCGGCCGCGAGCACGTCGCGTGTCAGGACCCTTAGCTCGAGCGCCGCGGGCGGGTGGTCGCACTCGTGCGTGACCCCGACGACGTCCGGTCCGAGTCCGAGCGCGAACAGAAGCTCTGTGGCGTGCGGCACGAGACTCACGATCCGCATCATTTGACTGTACGACCACACGCCACCGCGCTAGGCTCGAGGAGATGACGGTGTTGGACGACGCCGAGATCGACGAGCGCCTCGGCGCGCTCGCCGGATGGCAGCGGGCGCAGGGCTCGGAGATCGAGCGCGAGCTCAGCTTCGCCGACTTCGCCGCCGCGATCATCTTCGTGAACCGCGTCGCCGAGCTCGCCGAGTCCGCCAACCACCACCCGGACATCTTCCTTCACGGCTGGAACAAAGTGCGTCTGACATTGTCGACCCACTCGCAGGGCGGCCTGACCGAAGCCGACTTCAAGCTGGCGAGTCAGATCGACCGGCTGCCTTGACGGCGCGGATCTGCGGGCGCCGATCTCCGCCGCGCGTCCGACCATGGCCCTTGCTACCTTTGACGAGTCGGCAAGCGATGAACGACGACGAAGAACTACCTCGAGGTAGCTGGGCCCGAGCGGCCCGCATGCACCTGCGCCGTCCCGGTGAGGCCCTACCTGCCGGGCCCCGTGGCGAGTCGGGGATCGCCGATCCGGCGTGAACGGCCTCAAGCTCATACTGACGGCCGTCCTGATCGCGATCAACGCGTTCTTTGTCGTGGCCGAGTACGCGCTCGTGCGCTCGCGCCGCGCGCGGCTGGAGCTGATGCGCGAGGAAGGCCTCAAAGGAGCGGGCCTGGCGCTCGAGCAGCTCGCCAGCATCAACGAGTACATCTCCTCGGTGCAGATCGGCGTCACGCTGACCTCGATCGGCATCGGTGCGCTCGGCGAGCCCGCGCTGGCCTCGATCCTCAAAGGCGCGCTTCCGAACGCGGTGAGCCACGGCGTCGCCGTGGCGATCTCCGTGATCCTCGCGTTCACGATCATCTCCTTCTCGCAGCTGCTCGCCGGCGAGATGGTTCCCAAGTTCTACGCCATCGGCCGCGCCGAGAGCGTCGCCCGGCGCGTCGCGCGCCCGCTGAGTGCGTTCACCGTGGTGTTTCGCCCGCTTGTTCTGGGGCTGACGGCGATGGCGAATCGGATCCTGCTCATGCTGGGGGTCGACACGAGTGCGGAGCGACGCGGCGGCTCGCCCGACGAGCTCAAGCGCCTGATCGCCGAGTCCTACGCCGGCGGCCAGATCGACCCCGGCGAGGCGGGCATGCTCACCGGCGTCTTTCACCTCCACGAACAGGAAGCAAGGCAGGTCATGACACCGATCCCAGCGGTAGTCAAGATCGACGTCTCACAGGACGTGGAGACGGCCCTGCGACTGTGCATCTCCAGTGGCCACACGCGGCTGCTGGTCACCGAGGAGGAAGATCGCGACCGCGTCCGCGGCATCGTGCACGTGAGCGACCTCGCCCAACAGCTGATGCAGCAGGGACCGGGCGCGTCGGTCGAGCCGCTCGTGCACGACGCGGTGATCGTCCCGGAGACCAAGCCGCTCGACGATCTGCTGGCTGACCTTCAGCGCCAGCGCTCCTCGATGGCGGTCGTCGTCGATGAGTACGGGCGCGTGGTCGGCGTCGTGACAGTCGAGGACATCATCGAGGAGGTCGTCGGCGAGATCGCCGACGAGACCGATCCCGCCGGCGGTGAGGTGCGCAGGCTCGCCGACGGGGACTGGTTCGTGCGCGGCCACGTCGCAGTGACCGACCTCGCCGACTACGGGCTCGACCTGCCCGTCGACACCGACGCCTACAACTCCGTCGGCGGCTTCGTCTTCGCCGAGCTCGGTCGGCTGCCGCGGCGCGGGGACACTGTCAGCGCCGACGGCTACTCGATCCGCGTGGAGTCGGTGCGCGACAACCGGATCGAGGCCGTGCGCATCCGGGCTCGCCGCCCGATGCCCCAGCCCGAGGGTCGCGAAGGCGGTTAAACAGCTCCGGCCCGCGGGGGGAGCGGACCGGAGCGTGTGCACTGGGAGGAGGCGGGTGTGCAATGCGACATCCAAGTCGCAAGTACCAGTATTGCCACCTTGATGAACGCCAGCTAAAACGACCTTCAGCAGCGTTAAATGTTTGGCGGCAAAGACGATCAGTACACGTGAAAGCCGCGCCCGCTCTTGCGCCCGAGGGCGCCTTCTGCGACCAGCTCACGCACGCGCGCGGGCACCGTCTCGCCGATCGTCTCGCCGATTGCCTCGGAGACGTCGAGCCCGACGAGGTCGAGCAGCTCGAGCGGTCCCATCGGGTGCCCTGCCCCGAGGCGCATGCACGTATCAACTCCGGAAGCCTCCATGCTCGTCTCTTCGAGTAGGCGCACCGCGCTGAAGAGATAGGGGAAGAGGAGGCGGTTGACGACGAACCCCGGCACGTCGGGAACCTCGACCGGGGTCTTCTCAAACGTCTCGCACAGCGCGAGTGCCCGCGTGCGCGTCTCCGCCATCGCCTGTGTCGGGAAGATCAACTCGACGAGCTTCATCTTCGTGACCGGGTTGAAGACGTGCAGGCCGACGAAGCGCTGCGGCCTGCCGCTCGCCTGCGCCAGCGCCTGCACCGACAGCGAGGAGGTCGTGCTCGCGAGGATCGCCTCGGGAGCGAGGATCGTGTCGAGCTCGGCCAGGAGCTCGGACTTCACCGCGAAGTCCTCCACGACCGCCTCCACGACGAAGCTTGCTTCGGCGAGTGCGGCCGGGTCGGTCACGATTTGCACGTGCTCCGGGTCGACCTCTGCGCCGATCCGAGCGAGCGTCTTCTCGACCGTCTCGCGCGCACGCTCGGCCGAGAGCTCCGAGCGCGCGAGCAGCAGCACCGGCACGTGATGGGCCGCCGTGGCAGCCAGCCCGCAGGCGATCGCGCCGCTGCCCGCGACCGCGAGACGTTTGCTGACTGTGTTCGTCTGCTCCATCGAATCGACTCACCGCGCGAAATTGACTGACCAGTCAATCTAGTTGCGATCGAGTCGATACAGTAAGGGTTGCAGGGTCCGGGCATGCTCCAGACGCGCCCTCCTCTCCTAGGCGGGGGTGGCGGGCAATCCGGGTCCTCCCCATCAACGCCGGGCAACAGACCGTAGGAGGACTCCTGACATGAGGCAACCAGAGGGCCGCGAAGTCGTCATCGTAGAGGCCGTACGCACGCCGATCGGTCGCGGGCACAAGGAGAAGGGCTACTACAAGGACACTCACCCCAACACGCTGCTGGCGAAGTGCTTCACCGAGGTGATCGAGCGCTCCGGCGTCGACGCTTCGGAGGTCGAGGACGTGATCGCCGGCTGCGTTCAGCAGTTCGGCGAGCAGGGCTTTAACATCGCGCGCAACGCTTGGCTGCAGGCTGGCCTGCCGATCGAGACGCCGGGCACGACCGTCGACCGCCAGTGCGGCTCCGCCCAGCAGGCCGTCAACTTCTCAGCTGCGCTGATCGCCGCCGGCGTCCACGACGCGATGATCGGCTCAGGCGTGGAGCACATGGGCCACCTCCCCTTCGCGGCCGGTATGAAGACGCAGGAGGATTTCGGCTATGCGTTCACGCCGGAGCTGATGGCCAAGCACAACATCGTCGGCCAGGGGCTCGGCGCCGAGATGATCGCCGACCAGTGGGAGATCCCGCGCTCGGAGCTCGACGAGCTCGCGGTTCGCTCCCACCGGCTCGCCCACCAGGCGACGGAGGAGGGCCGCTTCGAGCGCGAGATCGTGCCGATGTCTGTCAACGGCGACACGTTCGTCACCGACCAGGGCATCCGTCCTGACACGAGCCTCGAGGCGCTCTCCCAGCTCAAGCCGGCCTTCAAGCCCGACGGCAAGATCACGGCGGGCAACGCCTCGCAGATCTCAGACGGCGCGGCCGCCGTGCTGCTGATGTCCGGCGAGAAGGCGAAGCAGCTCGGGCTCACCCCGCGGGCTCGCATCGTCGACCAGACGACCGTCGGCTGCGACCCCGTGAAAATGCTCGAGGGTCCGATTCCCGCGACACGCAAAATCCTCTCCCGCAACGGGATGAAGATCGAGGACATCGACCTGATCGAGATCAACGAGGCATTCGCGCCGGTCGTTGCAGCGTGGCGGCGCGAGCTCCACCCCGACATGGACCGGGTGAACGTCAACGGCGGCGCGATGGCCCTCGGGCACCCGCTCGGCTCGACCGGCGCCCGGCTGATCACGACGCTGCTGCACGAGCTGGAGCGCTCCGACAAGGAGATCGGGTTCGTGACGATGTGCTGCGGCGGCGGTCTCGGTACGGCCACGCTGATTCAGCGCGTCTGAGGTGAACGATCCAAATCGAGGTGGCCCAGGCCGCATGCGGCCTGGGCCGGGGGCGCGCATGCGCGCCCCCGCCGGCCGGCGCATGCGCCGGCCGGAACAGCATTAGACGAGTCAGCCGCTCGGCCCGCCCCCGGTCCAGTTGACCGCGACGGGGGGAAGGGCCAGCAGCGCGGTCCACGTGGCGGCGTCGGTGACGCCGCTCGGCGCGATGGCGTGGGCGGTCTGGAATGCCCTCAGGTTGGTGGCGGTCTGGGAGCTGAAGCTGCCCGTCGTCGGCTGCGCGGGGATCGCGCTCGCCAGGTGCTCCTGCATCCACAGCACGGGATCGCCCTTGCTGCCGCTGCTCAGCTGCGGGTATGTCGTGTTCGGCGTGACGCTCGTGAGCGGCGCGAGCGGGGCCGCGAGCGTGCTCCAGCCGCTGGCGGGCGTTTCCTGCCAGTCCCAGAAGGAGAGCCCGGCGGCGCTGTAGTCGACGGCCTCCTCGCGGAAGCGCAGCAGATCGGACGTGGAGACGCCGCCGTATGTCTGGCCCAGCGGGAAGATCGGACGGTCGTAGATGCGGTTGCCGATGTAGGTGTTGGCGTAGACGGTGTCGACCGAGACGCCGATGTCGTGCCAGTACATCTGCGGCGCGTTGTACTGGGCTCCGCCCGGCCCCAGGAACACCGAGTAGGGCTCGGCGGTGTGGTAGGAGACATACGGGAACGAGGCCAGCCCGACCGGGAAGTTCGGCCCGATCTTCGCGCGCAGGGTGTTGATGTAGGTCTGCGCGGCGGCGTAATGGCCTTCGTACTCCACCTCGGCGTCGATCACGAGACAGTCGGCGCCGGCGGCGACCGCCCTGGCCCCCAGTTCGGCCTCGCCGGTCGGGTTGCTGCCGTAGACGTACTGCCATGCGCAGGCCTTCAGCCCGCCCGCGTGCAGCTGCGCGACGAGTTCGGAGGAGAACTGGTTCCAGTAGTTGTGCGAGCCGTCGCCGCTCTTGATGAACAGCGTCGTGACGCCGGCGGCGTGGGCCCGCGCGACGATCGACGGGATGCTGCCGCCGGCCGACTGGCTCAGGTACCAGATCCACATCCCCTGGCCGTCGAACGCGGTCCCGCTCACCGCTCCGGCGCCCCCCGAAACAGCGACGGGAGCCTTCCTCGGCGCAGGCGGGTGAAGGGCGTGGTGGAAGACGTAGATCGGGCCGAAGGACCCCGTGTGGCGGGTGCTCGAGATCAGCACCATGATGCGGCCGGAGTGCGCGCCGCTCGGGACCGTCACGAGCAGGCCGAGCGACGTTTGGCGCAGGCGCGAGCCCGGCGAGTTGCGGCTGATGCGGGCGCCGAAGGACCGCGGGAAGACCACGATCATGCCCGCTTTCAGTCCGCTGCCCTGCAGCTGGAGAGTGCCGTTGATCGACACCTGATGCGGGTTGGTGGCGCACCTTTCGGTCGGCACGCACGCGACCCGCGAGATCCGCACCGCCTGCGCGCTCGCCGGCGAGGCTCCGGCCTTCACTTTCACGGCCGGGACGCTCGTCGGAGCTCCTCCCCCCGTCGGAGCCGAGCCGCCCGAGCTACCCGTCGCGAGCGTGCCGCCCGCGCCGGCCGCCCTCGCGCCTTGGGCCGCGAGGGCGAGCAGGCATGCCGCCAGCGCCGCGAATATCGCGGCGAGAAGGGTTGATCGCTGGTGGGCGCGCGTGTTCGCCAACGTTTATCCTCCGCGCGTAGCGAGATCTCATTCTGCGCCGGGCGGCCGTGTGCCCCTCCGCGCGATGCGACGTTATCCGTCTAAGGGTGGCAAACCTAGCGACGGCACGGAAGTTGCGCCCGTTGCGGCGATCTCAGCCCCAGCGGAAGCCGACCGCCGATGGCGTCGGTGGGAGCGGGCTCGACGGCAGCCCCGCGGGGGGCGTCGGCAGGTTGAAGCCGCCGGGTGCGACGTCGTTTGGCGCGTCGGCGTGGAACAGGGAGGCCAGGTACTGGTTCTGGCCCCGTCCCACGCCGAGCTCGAATTGGCCGCCGCCGTAGTTACAGATCCCTCGCTGCGCGCAGTAGTCGTACGCGTCGAGCAGGTTCCGCACGCCGCCGAGCCGCGACGGCTTGATGTTGACCATCCGTGGCGGATAGGGGAGCGCCTCGATGTCCGCGATCGAGTGGATCGGGGCGTCCCACGAGAAACGATCCCGGTAGGGCTCGAGCACGGCGTCGGTCTCCGGCGTCAACGCGGGATCCTCGATCCAGGCATCGGGAAACGCTTCGGCCACCCGCCGGTACAGGACGGGGTCGGCTGGCTGATCGACGATCGATCCCGAGTAGAACCCCTTGAAGTCGACCGAGTCCACCGCGCCGGTGGCGACGAGTTCCGCGATCAGCGGCTCGTCCCAGGAGCTCGTCGGGTCGAGCTTGAAGCGCAGTCCGGGATGGACCTGCAGGCGGCGGCTGACGGGCGCGAGCGACGGCGGCTCCCCGAGACGGAGCGAGACGACGAACCGCACCGGTAGCGGCTCGCGGCCGAGCGCCTCGTGCAGCGACGTCTGCGCCTGGCGCAGCGCGAGGTCGAGCGCCGCCGACTCGTACGCCCAGGTGCGGTAGCGCTGGGACACCTCGCGCTGCGGCGGCTGCGGAAACAGCTCGAGTGCAGCGAGGCGCTCGGCGAACGTTGACAGGGTGAAACGGCCCGTGAGCGCCAGCGTCGGGCCCGCGGCCTGCAGGATCTCCTGGTCGACCGCGTCGTAGGTGACGTCCTCGCCCAGGCCCTCCTCGCCGGCGCCGCCCAGGCGGATGACCGTGCTCTTGCGCTCGAACTCGCTCGACACCGTCGCCTGCAGCGCTTGCAGCGAATAGTCCTCGATCTCCACCGGCAGCTCGGCGAGCCGCTCCCAGGTGCTCAAGTCGTGGCCTCGCCTTCGAGCCGGCTGACCAGCTCGTCCAGCCGCAGCTCCTCGAGCGCGTCTCCGACGGCCGCCAGCTGGTCTGCGCAGAGCTCGATCAGTACCTTGCCTTCGCCGAGCAGCTCGAGCGTCTCGTTCAGGCTCGCCTCCCCGGAATCCAGGCGGCGGATGATCTCTTCGACGCGCGCCGCCGCTGCCTCATAGGTTTGCGGTGCGGCCCCGGCGGGCGGCTGCTCGGCGGCCGTCGAGGGCTCGGTGGGCGTCGGGGGCTCGGTTGGCGTCGGGGGCTCGGTTGGCGTCGGGGGCTCGGTGGGCGTCGGGGGCTCGGTGGGCGTCGGTGGCTCGGGCTGCTCGAGGGCGGT
>DATMQG010000088.1:0-8508 GCA_035566835.1 Solirubrobacteraceae bacterium | reverse complement strand
CGCGCAGCCGCTCCAAGAGCTGCCCCTGCTGCTCATCCAAAGGGCTCCGAGTGTGTCTCATGCCTCCTGAGTGCCCGCAGATCGAGTCTGACACGCCAGATGCTAGCGCCGCAGCGCTGATATGGCGCCGGCTCGCCCGCGACAAAGGATCGCTCCCGGCTGCCACGGCAGCGGGGAGTAATCGCCGCCGTGGCGCCGCTCGCAGCTGCCGATGGCTACTCGCGCACCGCCGGCTCGCGCCACTGCAGGCCGTTCGTGGCGAGACCACGCGCTCGAACCTCACTGCGACGCTCAGGGCATGGCTGCGAAATCCAGGACAGCGCAAGACAATCGCCCATTCACTGGGGGTCCACCCACAGAGCGTCCGCTACCCGATGGCAAGGCTGCGCGAGCTGTTCGGCGCTGCGCTCGACGATCCCGACGGGCGCTTCGAGCTCGAGCTGGCCCTGCGGGTCGAGCCCTACGCCCGGCTCGTCGTGGATCGTGACGGTCGACTTCGTCAGTCTCAGGATTCTCTCAGCAACTCCTCAGGCTGCCACCAGCCGCAGCCGCTCTGATTCAACTCAGAAGTGGGCCCGACCCGGGCCCCACCCGACGAAGGATCCGAGAAGATGGCGAGGCTCGCGATACGACGTAAGACCAGACGTGGTGCCGTGCTCGCGATCGCCCTTGGCCTTGGGGGCCGCCGCCCTGCTCGGCTTCTGCGTGATCTATTTCGTGCTCCTTCCCACCTCCTCGCCGAAGCCGTTCGCGCTCACGACGCCGACCGCGAGCGCGGCCGCGACGAGCTCGTCGACTGGCTCGTCGAAGGGGCTCGCAGGCCGCCGGCTCCTCGCCGCGGGCTCGCAGGCGGGGTACCGTGTACGCGAGCAGCTCGCGTTCCTTCCGGCCCAAAGCGACGCTGTGGGCCGGACGTCATCGATAACCGGCGAGGCGACGCTCGCACGGTCTGGCGGCGGTGTCACCATCGCGTCGGGGTCATTCAACGTGGCCGTAAACACACTGAAAAGCGACAGGTCGATGCGCGACGAAAAAATCCACAGCATCGGCGGGATCGTAACGGTCACCGACGAAGCGACGATGGAATTCGACCTGCGCCTGCAGCGGGCCTGACGATGAGGAAGCAGAGAAGCCGATGAGCGACACCTCCTCCGATCATCGCGTGCTCGTCGTCGATGATGAGCCGAACATAGTCGAGGTAGTGAAGATGGCGCTGCGCTTTCAAGGCTTCGAGGTCGAGACCGCGGCCACGGGCCGCGAGGCTCTCTCGGCGGTGAGCCGGTTCAAGCCGCATCTGATGGTGCTGGACGTGATGCTGCCTGACATGGAGGGCTTCGAAGTGGCGTCTCGGCTGGGTGCCCAGCGGGCCGGGGTGCCGATCATCTTTCTCACGGCTCGCGACGCGACCGAGGACAAGCTGCGCGGCCTGACCGGGGGCGGCGACGACTACATGACCAAGCCATTCAGCCTCGAGGAGCTGGTCGCCCGGATCCGCACGATCCTGCGGCGCACAGGGCAGGCCTCACCCGAGTCCGGCCGACTCGTGTTCGAGGATCTCGAGCTTGACGAGGAGTCGCGAGAGGTGACCCGCGGGGGAGCGCCGATCGAGCTGACGGCGACCGAATATCGCCTGCTGCGCTACCTGATGCTCAACCCACGCCGCGTGATGACGCGCGCGCAACTCCTGGACCACGTCTGGAACTACGACTTCGGAGGCGATGGCCGCGTGCTCGAGACCTACATCAGCTATCTCCGCAAGAAGCTCGACGCACACGGGCCCTCCTTGATCAAGACCGTGCGTGGCGTGGGGTATGCGCTTCGGGCCCCGCGCTCCTGATGGCATCACTGCGCGCGCGCGTATTGGCAAGCGTGCTCCTACTCGCCGCGGCAGGGCTGGTGCTCCTGGCGGCGGTCACGTACGCAGAGCAGCGCTCGTTCCTCGAGGAACGTGTTAATCAGCAGGTCGAGGGCTCGATCAACGCATTGTCGTTCGAGCTGGACCGGCTTGGCTATCGGCCACCCGTCAGCGCCGCTCCCAACGGAGGCGCTTCTGGGTCACCGAGTGGGCGCGAGCCCGCGGGCCCGGGAGGCGGACCCGGCGGGGGCGGGCTCAACGTCAATCTGCCGCCGGGCACCTACGGTCAGCGCCGGGAAGCGGCGGGCAAGGTCCTCGGCAACGTCCGCATCCAGTACAGCGAAACCGAAACCGTTCCTCCCGCGCCCAAGCTGCCAGCAACGGTGCCGCTGGGAAAGCTGCTGACCGTCGACTCCGTCGGCTCCTCCGGGCTGCGCTACCGCGTGTTCGCCAAACAGGACCCGGAGGACACCGGCATCACGGTGGCTGCCGTACCGCTGCGCGAGGTGGATCAGACGCTGAGCCGACTGCTGCTGGTGGAGGGCCTCGTCATCGGCGGCGTCCTGCTGGCGCTCGGTCTCAGCGCATTCTTCGTCGTCCGTCTCGGGCTGCGCCCGCTGGACCGCATCGAGGTCACCGCCGGAGAGATCGCCGCGGGCCAGCTCTCGCGCCGCGTCAGCCCGGCCGACTCGCGAACCGAGGTCGGGCGCCTCGGGCTGGCACTCAACGCGATGCTGGACCGGCTCGAGGCGGCTTTCGCGGCGAGGACCGAAAGCGAAGAGCGCCTGCGCCAGTTCGTGGCGGATGCCTCCCACGAGCTGCGCACCCCGCTCGCGTCCATTCGAGGCTACGCGGAGCTGCACCGCATCGGGGCCACAGAGGACGCCGCGGGCACGGACAAGGCGATGCAGCGAATCGAGGAGGAGTCCAAGCGCATGGGTGTCCTCGTCGAGGACCTGCTGACGCTCGCCCGCCTGGATGAGGAACCGGAGCCGAGGCGACAGCCGGTCGACCTCACAGCGCTCGCGCGAGACGCCGCCGAAGACGCCCGCGCGACGGCCCCGGACCGGAAGATAAGCCTCAGCGCGCCGGACTCAGCGATCGTCTCGGGCGACGCGCACCAGCTGCGCCAGGTCCTGGCCAACCTGACACGCAACGCGCTCGTCCACACCCCTGCCGGCACTCCGATCGAGATGTCGGTCGTGCAGGACGGCGGCAGTGTCACGATCAACGTCCGTGACCACGGCCCCGGTCTTCCCGCCAAATCGCACGAGGACATCTTCGATCGCTTCTGGCGCAGCGAGGGTGGACGCGAGCGAGGCAAGGCCGGCGCGGGTCTCGGCCTGGCGATCGTGCAGGGCGTGCTCGACGCGCACGGCGGTCAGATAGTCGCCCAAAACGCCCCAGGTGGAGGCGCTCTGTTCAGCGTCCGACTGCCGAAGTCGGCGCGCGCGCCGTCGCAGCCCGCCGGGCCCTGAACGGAACCTGCCGGACCCTCATCAACGGCCCAGCTCCTCCCCAGCAGGCTCCCAGGAAGCTTCGCTTTGATTGCGCGATGATCAGCTCGCGGGCACAGCTGCTGGCCACGGCGACGGGGCCGCACCTATTCTGGATAACCAGCCGCGCCGCCGGCATCGCCGCACTCCTGCTCTCGAGTGTGTCGGTCTGCGTCGGCCTGCTGATGGGCGGCCGCCTCTTGAAGAGGCGGGGCCCTGATCTGCGAGCGACGCACGAGGCCCTCTCGCTGGCGACGCTCGGAGCCCTGCTCGTCCACGGGCTGACGCTGCTCGGCGACAAATACCTGCACCCGAGCCTCGCCGACGTGGCGATCCCGTTCGCGAGCGCCTACAAGACGCTCTGGACCACGACGGGCATCGTCGCCTTCTGGGCGATGCTGATCCTCGGGCTCTCCTACTACGCGCGCGCGAGGATCGGCATGCAGCGCTGGCGCGTGCTGCACCGGTTCACGGCGCTCGCGTGGGTGCTCGGCCTGGTCCACTCACTCGGCGAGGGCACCGACGCCGGACAGACCTGGTTCCTGGCGATGACCGCGCTCGTCGTGCTTCCCGCGCTCTGCCTGGTCGCCGCCCGCTGGCTCGGCTCCTCACGCGGACCGCAGGCCGAGGTTGCCCGATGAGCGGCGTTGTGATCGTCGGCGGCGGCCTGGCGGGGCAACGCTGCGCCGAGACGCTGCGTCGCTGTGGTTACGAGGGCTCGATCGTGATGGTCTGTGGCGAGCCGCATCTCCCCTACGACCGCCCGCCGCTCTCGAAGGAGCTCCTTCCCTCGGGCAGGGAAGCGCGACTGCCGCTCAGGATCCTCTCAGCGTCGCTCCAGGGAACTCGGACACGCAGCACCGAGACTGCGTGCACGAAACCGACACCCCGACTGGAGTGAGCATGGAACCGCACGAAACCCCCTCCGCGAAGCAACCCCGCCGCCCTTCGGCCGAGCAAGCCGACGCGCGCGCCCTAGCCCGAAGCCGCCGCTCGGCGATCCGCCGGCGCGTGCGCCGCATCCGGCGCTCGGTCGCCGCCACCGCGGCCGCGCTCTTCAGCGCCGCCTTCCTGGCGGTCTACGTGCAGCTCGCTTCGGGCCACGATCCCGCCCTCTCAAGCAAGAAAACCACGACCACGCCGAGCTCGCGGTCCTCGACCGCTTCGACGGGCAAGAACACCGAAAAAAGCGTCGCCGCGAAGGCGTCCGCGTCCAACGAAGCCTCGAGCGGATCCAGCTCCTCTCAGAGCAAGGAATCGAGCCAGGGCACCTCGGCCGTCACCACCTCGCAGTCATGAGCGCCGACGCCGAGACCGGCGAGACTTTCGCGTGCTTCGGCTCGACGTGCTCGGCGTTCGTGAGCGGCTCCGGCCGGGCCGGCTCCGCGACTGATGCAGTCGCGAGCATCAGGTGCAAGCTGCTGTCCTGGCATCGCAGCTTCTCGCGGTTCATGCCTGATAGCGAGCTCTCGCGGCTGAACAGCGACCCCGGAGAACGGGTGCGGGTGAGTCCGCTGATGGCTCGCTTCGCGCAGGCGGTCGTGACGGCGGGCTCGCTCACCGGCGGCCTCGTGGACGCGACGATGGTCGAGCAAATCGAGCACGAGGGCTATGCCGGCGACCTGCGCGATCCGCTCCCGCTGGCGCGTGTGCTGGCGCTCGCGCCAGTACGCAAACCGGCGGCGGCCGCGGCCGCGCGGAACTGGCAGGTGCTCGATGTCGACATTGCCGCCGCTACGATCGCACGCCCCGCCAGCGTCAAGCTCGACAGCGGCGGACTAGCGAAGGGGCTGTTCGCCGACGTCCTCGCCGCAAGCCTTGCCGGCCACGCAGGCTTCGCGATCAATTGCGCCGGCGACATAGCGGTCGGTGGCGCGGCCGGGCTGACCCGCCCAATCAAGGTTGAAAGCCCGTTCAATGGGCGGATACTGCACACGTTCGAGCTGCAGAGAACCGGCGTGGCCACGAGCGGCATCGGCCGTCGCAGCTGGCTCGGCCCCGACGGAGGGCCGGCGCATCACCTCCTCGACCCCTCCACGGGCAAGCCCGCGTTCACGGGCATCGTGCAGGTGACGGCGCTGGCGCCTAGCGCGCTGATGGCTGAGATCCACGCCAAGGCCGCGCTCCTCAGCGGCCCACGGGATGCAGCTGCTTGGCTGCCTCACGGCGGCGTGATCGTGCTCGACGACCGCTCCCACCAGGTGATCGAGCCTCCCCGCGTGGTCACGCTCAGCCAGCTCTCAGCCAACCGTCACAGGCTCATACGCACGCCCTCGAGAACCTCTCCAGCACCGCCTGCGATCTGAGCCTGCCGCGGCCCGGTGAAGGCGGATGGACGCGGGCGCGCCGCGGCCCGACTCAGGCGAGTGCCCCCTTCAGCGCGGCGAGGACCTCGGCTGCACTCATCAGGTGGACGCCGATCTCGGCGAGCTCGCGTTCGCCGCGCTCGTACAGCCCCGAGATAGCATCGCGGGCCAGGACGAGGCGGAAGTCGCGCTCGCTGGCCTCGTAGATCGATGCGCGCGGGCAATTGGGGTAGTTGCAGCCGCTGAACACGAGCGTGCTTACCTGCTGAGCGCGCAGGTGATCCTCCAGGGGCGTGCCGTAGAACGCGCCCCAGCGGGGCTTGTAGATCGCCACCTCTCCCGGACCCAGACGCTGGACGCCGCCGGCCAGCAGCAGCTCAACGTCGAGCGTGAGGTCGGCTTCGGGTAGCAGCTCCGGCGCGAGCTGCGTGCCGGGCGCTCCGGTCATGAGCAGCCGTGCGCCCTCCTCGACGAGCCGCCGACGGCAGAGGTCGACGTTGCTCCCGTCGGGCTCGTACATGCGCACGATGTGCACGATCGGACGGCCGCCGGCGCGGAACTCCTCGGTCAAAGCCCGCATCCTCGGGAGCGCAGCGGAGGTGCCGGGGATCTCGAGCGGGCCGTCGTCGAGCACGTCGCGCTGCGTGTCGATGGTGAGCAGTGCGGCGGCCGCAAAGTCAGGATCAATGTATCGGTCGCTCACGGTCCCCGCTCGAAAGGCGTCATCTGGCATCGGCTATCGCTCGGGCGAGCGCGGCGCGCCCGTCATGCAGGACCGGCTCGCCGTGTGAGACGAGCACCCGCTCGATCGGCAGCTCGAGCAGAGGCGTGAGCAGATCCGCGAGCCCCGGTCTGTTGACGTGAACGTCTTCGAGCCAGCTCTGCGGGCACAGCTGCAGTCCCTCGTCCTCGGTGACGATCAGCCGATCGCCGGCCACGAGCGCGGCAACCGCCGGCAGCCAGTACATCGTCTCGCCAGCGCCTCGCAGCGGCTCCCGCGTGACCCCCGCGGGCACCGCGTTCCAGGCCCTGGTCGTGTTCGGGCTGTAGCGCTCGGCGAGCTCCTCGCGGTCGCGGCGGTGCCAATGGATCGTCGTGAGGATGGTCACGGGACGACCGGCGACGCGAGCGTCGAGCCAGTGCAGGAAGCCGTCGCGCCCCTGGGTTGGAAGCAACGGATCGATCAACGTCACCACATCGGGCTGTTCGTAGAGGACGCAGCCGACGATCGGACCCCAGTCCTCGGCGCTCCCCGCTGGCGCGCGCTGCCAGTCCGGGTGCGGCGCGGTCCAGCGCAGCAGCCCGGAGGCGATCTCCACCGCGTGGCTGTCCGGCGGCCCGCCGTTCATGGGGCGAGCGACATGGCGGCGCGAACCGCGGCGACCGCGCTCGCGCCGGCCGCCTCCAGCGGCTCGGTGCTGCGCATGGCCCGGCAGAAGACGAACGCGCCCTCGAGCAGGGACAGCATCGAGAGGGCGAGCGCTGGCGCGGCGTCGGCGGCGATTCCGGCGGCGGTGAAGTAGGCGGTGGCTGCGTCTATCCAGGTTTCGAAGACATCGGCCGTCGCCTGGCGCAGCGGCTCGTTGGTGCTCGCGACCTCGAGCGCGACAGTGGCGATCGGGCAAGCGTCGGCGTAGTCCGTTTCCCGCAGCGTCTCCGCGGCGCCGCTGAAAAAGTCGGCGACCGCGGTAAGCGCATCGGGCGCCTGCAGGGCGATGGTCTCGAACAGCTGCAGATAGAGCGCACCAGACGAGCGGATGACCTCCTCGCCGAGCTGCTCCTTGCCGCCGGGAAAGAAGTGGTACAGCGAGCCGAAGGGCGCACTGGCCACGGCCGCGATCTGCTTCACACCGGTGCCGGTGTATCCCTGCCGGCGGAACAGCTCGGCGCTCGAGTCCATGATCCGATCCTTTGTGCTGGACACGTCAACCTCGGCTCTCTCGCTCTGGTTCGCGATGATAAGCTCATCCTACTAGAACGATCTATCAAATCGTGTAAGCGGTGGCTGGAGGTGCTCGATGCCCGCAGTGGAGCTCTCGAGGGGGACGATCGACTACGAGGACAGCGGCGGCGAGGGCCCGGTCATCGTCCTCTTGCACGGGCTGATCATGGATGGGTCGCTCTGGCGCCACGTCGTCAGGGACCTGCGCGCCGACTATCGCTGCGTGCTGCCGACGCTCCCGCTCGGCGCTCATCGCCGGCCCATGCGATCCGACGCTGACCTCTCGATGCGGGGAATCGCTGAGACGATCGGCGAGCTGCTCGAGGCGCTCGACCTGCGCGACGTGGCGCTCGCGATGAACGACTGGGGAGGCGGGCAGCTGCTGATCGGCGGTCCCTACGGCGAGCGCATCGCGCGGCTTGCCCTCTGTTCGTGCGAGGCCTTTGACAACGTCCCACCCAAAGGCGCGGCCAGAGCTCTCCCCTACATCGCGCGCGTGCCCGGTGGTCTCGATGCGGCACTGCTCCCGTTTCGCTTCGATCGCCTGCGCCGGCTTCCGATGACCTTCGGTCCCCTGAGTAAGCGGCCGCTGCCGCGCGAGGTGATGGACCGGTGGTTCGCTCCGATCGGCGAGCAGCGGGAGATCCGACGCGATCTGAGGAAGTACGTTGTGAGCTCTCCAGAGGGGCGGCGCGACCTGCTCGCCGCTGCCGATGCCCTCGCCTCCTTCGACCGACCCGCGCTCGTCGCTTGGGCCACCGAAGATCGTCTCATGCCGCGCGAGCACGGCCGCCGTCTCGCCGCCTTGCTGCCTCAGGGAAAGCTGGTCGAGATCCCAGACTCATACACGCTGATCCCCGAGGATCAGCCGGCGGCGCTCGCCGCGCAGATGCGCGAGCTGATGGCTAG
>DATMQG010000087.1:0-17958 GCA_035566835.1 Solirubrobacteraceae bacterium | reverse complement strand
TTCAGGCCGACGTGCAAGGACCGCAGGCTAGTGCAGCGACCGCTACGCTTCGCGCCCTGAAATCCTTGAGCATCGGCATCGACGCGCGAGCCGCGGTCGAGGTGGCAGCTGGTCGCGGTCGGTTCGTCAGAGAGACGCTCGCCGCGTTGTCTCGCCGCGACGACGACGTGCACTACCTCTGCTATGCACGGTCACGCTGGGACCAGCCGCTTGATCGACGCTTTGAGTGGCGCTTGATCGACGCCCCAGATCCGTGGTGGCACGTGCTCACGGCACGTGCTGCGAACCGGGAGTGCGACGTGTTCCTGTCGACGAATTCCTACCTGACGACGTGGATGCTTCGCATCCCCGCAGTCCCCGTCATCTACGACATGATCGCGTTCGACCGCTCGCACCAACCGAATCGACGCTCGGTCGTGATCGAGCGGCTGACGCTTGGCCTCGCGGTGCGCCGATCCCGCGCCTTCATCGCCATCTCTCACGCGACCGCGGGGGACTTCGAACGCCGCTTCCCAAGGTCCCGAGGTCGTGTGACCGTGGCGCCTCTCGGCGTCGCGCCCGAGCTGAGGGGCTCCGCTCGGTGCGTTGATGACTCGGCATTGCCAGCGCCGGGCTTCGTGCTGGCCGTGGGTACGCTCGAGCCGCGCAAGAACCTGCCGCGCCTGGTCGCCGCCTATCAGCTGCTCGAGGAGGATCTGCAGCGGGAGCACCCGATCGTGGTCGTCGGCGACGTCGGCTGGCAGGTTGACGACACGATCTCGCGGCTGCGCTCTCTTGGCGATCGCTGCGTCCTGCTCGGCCACGTCTCCGATGCCTTGCTGGCCGAGCTCTACAGACGCTGTGCGGTCTTCTGCTACCCGTCCCTGTACGAGGGCTTCGGTCTGCCTGTGCTCGAGGCCATGGCCGCCGGTGCAGCCGTCGTCACGTCGAACGTCTCGTCGCTTCCGGAGGTCGGAGGTGACGCCGTCGAATATGCCGATCCGCGTGATCCGGCCAGCATCGCGCAAGCCATGATGCGTCTGCTGAGCTCGCCGGAACGACGGGCTGCCATGGGTGTGGCGGCGCGCGCGAGAGCAGCCCTCTTCGACTGGGGAGGGACGGCAGATACCGTGCTCGGGGTGCTGCGGCGCTCGGCGGCATGAGTCCTGTCGCCGACGGAGCGTCTGGCACACTCCCGCCCATGCCAAGCCCGGCTAGGGGTGCCGCGCACCGAGCGCGGCGCGTGTTCTACGGCCTTGGAGGCCCCTGGTATCGATGCCGCCTCTTTGAGGCATTCGGTTCGCAACGCTACTCACATCCTGCGCTGTTCGGGATGGACCGGAGGCTCGTCGAGCTCATGCCTTGGCAAGGAGGGACGTTCGTCGAGGCCGGCGCACACGATGGCTACACACAGTCCAACACCTATTACCTGGAACGTCATCGCGCCTGGTCGGGCGTGCTCGTAGAGGCCGTGCCCGAGCTGGAGTCGCGCTGCCGCCGGCGTCGCCGGCATTCGAGAGTCGTGGGTAGCGCACTTGTGGGTCCCGATTTCGGGGGCGACTCCATCGAGGTCCAGTTCGGGGATTTGATGTCCACCGTCGGCGGTGACGGCCGCCACGCCGCAGGAGGCCTGGCGGTTGGCGGACGCCGCGCATACTCGACCCACGTTCCAGCCCGGACCCTCTCCTCGGTGTTGAGCGATGCCGGATTGACGAAGATCGACCTGTTGGTGCTCGACATCGAGGGCCGTGAGCTCGAGGTCCTGTCAGGGCTCGATTTCGAGCGACATTCCCCTCTCTTCCTTCTGATCGAGACGCTCGACCGAGCGGCGCAGCAACCCGCGGTCGACCTCGCGCTAGCTGGGGGTTACGACTTCCTCGAGGCACTGTCCGACTACGACCTTCTGTATCGCCGTCGCGGCTGACATCGTGCCCCGGATCCTGTTCGTCAACCCGAATTGCGAGGACTATCTGGCAGACGGTGTCTTTCACGGACTGAGGACCCTGCTGGGCGCCGACGCCGTCGACTATCCGAAGGCCGAGTTCCTCTACGAGCACGCCGATCCAGACGTGCTCGCGCGCGTCCGAGGTGGCGGGTTCACGCTCTATGGCCTGCTGCCGGACATGCCCGTGGAGCGCGACCACGTCCTGCGCCGAGCACTCGATGGCGAGTTCGAGCTCGTGATCTTCGGGGATATCTGGCGCACGTTCGGCCTCTGGACTGAATGGAGCCCGCAGCTGCGAGCAGCCGGCGTGCCGATGGCGGTCCTCGACGGCTCAGACCGTGTCGAGCCCTACCCCTACGCCGGGTTGTGGTGGCGCGTACCGGCGTGGTGGTTTCTGCCACGGGCGCACAAGCGAGCGCCGTACTTCAAGCGGGAGATCACGCCACTGACACGGTGGTTTGCCTCCTACCTCCTGCTGCCGCCCGCCCTTGGCCGAAGGCTCGACCTGCGGCCGATCTCGTTCTCGATCCCAGCGGAGAAGCTCGTTGGTGCGCCACCGGCCAAGGACAAGGATTTTCCGTCGCATATCGTCGACGAGGAGCTCGTAAGACGGATCGGCGGACAGACGAGCCACGCCTTCACGCAAGAGTCTGAGTATCGGAGCGACCTTGCTCGCTCGCGCTTTGGAATCACGACCAAGCGAGAGGGGTGGGATGCGCTGCGCCACTACGAGATCGCTGCGAGCGGCGCGGTTCCGTGCTTTCGCGACCTCCAGCTGAAGCCCTCGACGTGCGCGCCCTTCGGCCTGGATGACACCAACTGCATCGTGTATCGCGATGCCGATGATCTGCTCGCGCAGGTGGCGACCCTCGACGACGCCGCATATACGACGCTTCAGGCTGGCGCGCTCGAGTGGGCGCATGCCAACACGACGACGAAGCGCGCCCGCGCGCTGTTGGACGCCTGCGGAGTCCGAACGTCGGTCGAGCCACCGTGATCGGCGACCCGACCGGGCCGGTGCCGGTCCCTGGTCCGGTCGCCGACGATCCCTTCGCCGCGGGCGAGGCCGGCGGACGGGTCATACGAGGCGGCAGTCTCCGTGTCGCTGGTTCGCTCGCCGGGGTGCTCGCGGGCGTGATCAGCGCCCCACTGGTCGTCCGTCATCTCGGAGTGGCGAACTATGGTCGCTACTTGACGGTCACGAGCGTGATCTTCGTCATCACCGCCTTGACCGAGGGCGGACTTGCGAATGTCGCCGTGCGCATGTTCACGGTCGGCGACGCCGCACGACGCCGCTCGTTGATCGCCAACCTGACCGGCCTGCGGGTTGCGCTCGGCGCCTTCGGCGCGGTGGCGGCGGTCGGCTTCGGAGCCATTGCCGGTTACGAACAGATACTCATCGTCGGTCTCGCCCTTGGCGCGGCCGGGTACGTGCTGTCAGGTATTCAGGGCTCCTACTCCGTCGCCCTGTCCGGGACACTGCGGCTGGGCGCACTTGCTGGTGTCGACCTCATGCGCTCGGTTGCCACAAGCGTGCTGCTCGTCACGCTGGTCATCGCGAACAGCGGCCTGACGGGCTTCTACCTCGTCGCGAGCATCGTCCAGGCACTCGCGCTCCTTGTCACTGCGGCGCTTGTGCGCCGTGAAGTGCCACTACGTCCTGCCTTTCACCGCGCCAGCTGGAGAGAGCTAATACATGAGACGGCGATCTACGCGCTGGCGGCGACGCTCGGCGCCGTCTACTTCCAGGTCGCGCTCATCTCGATGTCGTTGATCGACCCGGGCTCCCAGACGGGCTACTACGCGATCGCCTTTCGCATCGTTGACATCCTGAACGGGATCCCGTGGCTCCTCGCCGCTTCGGTCCTGCCGGTGTTGGCTGTGGCCGCGAGCGGTGATCACCTACGCCTGCGGTTCGTGGCCGGTCGGGTATTCGAAGGAGCGGCGATCGCTGGAGGCTGGATGGCTTTGATCATCATCCTCGGCGCCAGCTTCGGTATCGACATCATCGCCGGTGCCAAAGGGCATCCCTCGATCGCTGTGCTGCGGATCATGGGCATCGGAGTCATGGCAACCTATCTCGTGGCGTCATGGGGGTTCGTGCTGCTGTCGTTACGCATGTTCAGGCAACTCGCGATCGCCAATGCCAGCGCCCTCCTCTTAGCGGTCCTCCTGAGCGCGATCCTGATTCCCACTCTTCACGCGCGCGGCGGGGCGATCACCACAGTGGCCTTGGAGTTCTGGCTCGCGGTTTTCTACATCGCCCTCCTTTTCCGTCGTGGCATTCGACCGCCAACCCCATTCCTGCTCCGGTTCGCGGTTGCCGTCGGACTCGGGCTGGCCGTGGGCGCGCTCGTGCTGAACGTGAGCTCCGCGGCTGCCGTCGTCGCCGCAAGCGCCATCTATTTCGCCGCGCTGTGGACGATGCGGGCGATCCCGTCGGAGCTGATCGACGCTCTGCCCTGGCGGCGATGATCTCGCTCTGCACGGCCATCGACCGCCGCCCGTCGTGAACCTGGCCGTCCAGGCCGGCTCCGGCTACGGTGCACGTGCGTGACCCGCAGCCTGCCCGCTCGCATCGGAATCAACGCCGTGTTCCTCGAGCCGCCAATGGGTGGGCTCGAGACATACGTGCGCGCGGTCGTACCCGAGCTGGTTCGCCTGGCGCCGACGGTCCGCTTCCACGTGTTCTGCAGTCGCAACGGATACGAGCAGCTGAGCTGTGAGGATTGGAGTGCTGAAGTCGAGCTGGTGGTGGCCCCGCTCAGCGGGGTGCGCGGGCTGAAGGCGATATCCGAGATGACGTTGCTGGGCGTCGTCGCCAGCCGGCGCGTGGATCTTCTCCACAGCGTCGCGTTCACGGCTCCGCTGTGGACGCGCGCGGTCAACGTCGTCATGCTCCCGGACGTGATCTGGATCATGGCTCCGGACGAGGACCAGGCGGCCACCATGCGCCTCTGGCGGCTGATCGTGCCGCCGATCGTCCGTCGCGCCGACCGCCTGATCGCGATATCGAACTCAGGCGCTGATGACATCGCCGAGCATCTCCACGTGCCCCGGGAGCGTATAGACGTGGTGCCGCTGGGACCGGGAGTCAAGGCCCGCGTCGCGCCCACGCCCGAGGCATCCCTGCGCGAGCGCCTGGGGCTCGGGTCCGGCCCGATCGTCCTAGCGATGTCGGCGAAGAAGGCGCACAAGAACCTGGCTCGGCTGATCGAAGCGATGCGCACGGTGACCGGGCGCCACCCCACGGCCGTGCTCGTCCTCCCCGGCATGCCGACCGCACACGAGGCAGAGCTTCGCGCGCTCGCCGCCCGCGAGGGTCTGGGCGCGAGCGTCGCGTTCCCGCCGCACGTCGACGAGGCCGACCTGGAGGGCCTGTACGCGGCCGCGCGCTGCTTCGTGCTGCCCTCACTCAACGAGGGCTTCGGCCTGCCGATACTCGAGGCGATGCGCCGCGAGGTCCCGGTGGCATGCTCGAACGTGTCCGCGATGCCCGAGGTCGCGGGCGACGCAGCTCGCTACTTCGACCCGCTGCGTCCCGCGGACATCGCCGCCGCACTGCTCGATCTGCTCGGCGACCGCGAGCTCACCGCTCGCCTGATCGCCGCCGGGCGCGAGCGCGCTCGCGCGTTCTCGTGGACGGCGACCGCCGAACGTACGCTCGCGTGCTACGAGAGGGCGTGGCGGTTGCGATACTCCGCCCGATCATGATGCACTCCGGCTCGGCCGCGCTCGCCCAGAAGCCGGCTCCCCATCGGCTGCTGCGCAGGGTCGCCTCGGCTGTGGTGCCCGATGCCGGCAAGCACGCGATCGACCGCGTGCGCGAGCGTCGCTTTCTACGCCGCATCGGCCCGATCAACGATGAGTACGTGCGTCGCTATGGCCTGGAGGTTCGGGGTGGGCCGTTCGCGGGCATGCCCTACGTTCCCGGCCAGGAGCACATATCCGGTCACCTCATCGCCAAGCTCGTGGGCAGCTACGAGCGCCAGATCTACCCGTGGCTGCTGGACGAGTGGATCGCAGGCGACTTCGAGCTTGTGATCGACGTTGGCTGTGCCGAGGGCTTCTACGCCGTCGGCCTCGCGCGTGCGATGCCGGGCGTCGAGGTGCGCGCTTACGACACCTACGAGCCGGCGCGGCGGGCATGTGCAGAGCTCGCGCGGATCAACGGTGTGCGGGACCGTGTGATCGTCTCAGATCTGTGCACTGCCTCGACCCTCGCTGAGGTACCGCAGGCGCGCGTCGCCCTGCTGAGCGATTGTGAGGGCTACGAGAAGTTCCTGCTCGATCCGGTGATCGCCCCCAATATGCGTGCCTGGTCGATCATCGTCGAGCAGCACGACAACGTCGATCCCACGATCTCCGCGACGATCGAGCGGCGATTCCGCGACACCCATGACATCGAGGTCGTCGAATCCGTACCGCCAGACCATCGCGGCGTGCCCGAGCTGGAGTGGATGACCGACGAGCAGCTTTGGCTCGCGCTGCACGAGCGCCCATTGCCGATGAGCTGGGCGCTACTGCGCCCCCGCAACGCGCCGGCGGTGTCCTGACGCACTCGAGGCGCAGCCCGCCGCGCCGAGCAAGGCACGCGTGGGCCTTCAATACGCTGCTAGGACGCATGACCGACGTCGATCTGTGTGTCAACTGCTACGAGCGCACCTACTGCAGCGTTCTCACGAAGGGTTTCTTCCCGTCCGTTGCTGAGGGCCTCCGGCACCGCTTCGCTCGGCGCACGGCGATCATCAACAACGTCGACGATCGCTCAGACGCAGAGCGCCGGGCCACAGCCCTCAGCGACGCGGGGGAGCTCGATGCCTGGTTCTTCGTCGAGGACCATCTCGACCGCGCGCTGACCACGACTGGCCTTGAGATGCGCGAGATCGCGAGAGCTCCCTACTTCACCGACTGGGGTGTCGTGCTGGTCACGGTGCCCGGACCGGACTGGGTGCTGCACTGGGACCCCGAGGTCCGGATGCAGCAGCCCTGTGACTGGATCACCCCATCGATCACCCTCATGGAGCGCGATCCTCGGGTGATGATCGCCAACCCGAGCTGGTATGCGCTCACTCCCCGTCACGACACGCTCGCCCGCAGCACGCTCGAGTGGACGGGCGACTTCTCCCTCGGGCTCGGCTTCAGCGACCAGGTCTTCCTGGGGCGTCGCGCGGAATTGTCCGCACCCATATACGGCCAACGGTGCCTGGCCACGCGCCGCTATCCGATGGCAAACGTCTCGCGGTCCTTCGAGGCCCGCATCGATGCCTGGATGAGGCATCACGAACGCCTCAGGGCGACCTTTCTGGATGCCACCTACGCGCATCCGGACGAGATCGGTGGTGCCTATCCGGCGCGCCGTCCTCGCGAGAAGATGATGTCGCTGCTCAACCGCGCACTGATCGAAGGCGTGCGCGTGTCGCCGGTGAAACGCCGATGTTGCCGCGCCCTCTGACCTGGTCGCGGCCCAGCGGACGGCCAGCGTCCCAGCACACATAGGTCATGCGGAAACCGGGTCTCGACGGCTCCAGGCCCGCACGATCGAGCGCCTGGGCTCCGGTCCCGAGCGAGGCGACGCCCTTGCTCATCCGGCGATGAGAGCGTCTGATGCAACCTTCGCGATGGGATGTCTGCCCCACTTCTCGAGGAAGTGACGGCGGTTGCGCCGGTGGATTGAGCGCCATGTCTCGGAGCGACCGTCCCAGCGCGCGCGTGCCCATGGCATTTGGCGTTTGGAGACCCCCCACTCGTGCCTGTAGAGCACCCCGCCGACAGCCAGGCAGCTGCCTCCGGAGGCCCTCACTGCAGTGCAGAAGTCGATGTCCTCCCAGGATGCGGGCGCGTAGAACTCGTCGAAGCCGCCAACCGCTTCCCAGGTGCTCCGTGCGCACGCGAACAGGAAGCCCGACACGACGTCGCACTGGGCGATGCCCTCACCAGGCGCCTCGGAAGGCTTCACCCACGCCAGGTGCCGGCCGCCCGCAATATCCCATAGTGATCCCATCGGTCCGACCAACGCACCGGGGTGCTGGCTTATCGCGTCGGCGAGCCGCCCGAGCGATCGCGGGCCGAGCTCGACATCGTCGTTGCAGAAGACGAGCACGTCGCCGCCGGCCACCCGCGCGGCGGCGTTCCAGGCTGGGGCAACTCCGCGATTCGCTCCCATCTCGACGGCCACCGCGTTCTCCGCGACTTCTGCCTCGCCCGTCTCTACGCCGTTCAGTGCGACGACGAGCTCACCTCGCTGGGCGCCCAGCGCGGCATCCATGTCGGCGGCGAGCCCTGCGACGTTGGGGGGGCCATGAGCCTTGTACACCGCCGTGCAGATCGAGATCATCGCCGCCAGGGTAGAGCGTCGATGATCTCGGAGGGGATCGCGCGCATTATCAACCGGGCTTAGAGGTAGATGGCGCTCCCGACGAATACGGGGGCAACGGCCAGCACCGCCACGCGAAGCGTGCGTAGATGGAAGGTGGTCGGATCCCGGATACTCGCTGAAGGTGCGCTCCGCTTTCATCCTGCCCGACGAGCTGCTGCGCCACTGAAAGCTACGCTGGCGGCTCCATGGGCCTTTCCGAGAAGCTCGTCGAACTTCGCTGGCGTGCCGCCGGTCATTACACTCGCCCGCTGCCGGAGACGTTCATCACACCGCTGGCGGGTAGACGTGCACTGGAGATCGGTGGACCAAGCGCGCTCTTCAGAGCGAGTGGCCTGCTGCCCGTCTATCCGGTCCTCGCGGACATCGATGGCGTTCAGTGGGCGGCGGACACGATGTGGCACAGCCTTGATTCTGAGCTCGGTTACAGACCGGACGGCGAGCGCCGCGGCGAGCTGTACCTGATGGAGGGCGTGGATCTGGAGCCGCTCGCCGAGGGCGCTTATGGCGCGGTTCTGTCGTCCCACGTGCTCGAGCACTTCGCCAACCCGCTGCGGGCGCTGGGCGCCTGGCGCCGCGTGACCCATCCCGGAGGCCTCCTTCTGATCGTGGTGCCACATATCGCGGGTACCTTCGATCATCTTCGTCCAGTCACATCCCTCAGCCACATGATCGAGGATCTAGAGCGTGATACTGGCGAGGACGACCTCACCCACCTGGACGAAACGCTACGTCTGCATGATCGCAACCGCGACACAGAGGCCGGCGACAATGAGACGTGGGCGGAGCGCAGGCGAAGCAACGCGAGCACGCGCGTACTCCACCACCATACGTTCACAACGCCAGCCGTCCTGGCGCTGCTCGATCACGTGGGTGTCGAGTTGTTGGCTGTCGAGACACGATTTCCTCACGACATCTATGTGCTAGGGCGTTGGCCATCAGGCGGGCACGCACCCGACAACTCGTCGTTCCTCGCAGAACGGCGCAGAAGCCCCTTTCGTGTCGACCGCTAGGTAGGTAGGTTCGCCTCTACCTCGAGGCGTTGGCGCGCCGAATGCATTCGCAGAAGGCTGAAACACAGGCACTTATCGAATGCGCTTGAGGTAGCCGCCCGGATTGAACGTCATCATGAACTTCTCGCGTGAGTGATCGCGCTCGAAGCGCGTATCGCCCGATAGAAAGTCATCAACAGCCTCGTAGGGCCCGGTTGCCAATCCTCGCAACACCGGATGTCCGGCAATGTTTGTGTCCTCGACGATTAGGTAGCTGCCCAAGGTCACGAGATCGCTATAGGCTCGAAGCTCGCTCGCCACATGGCCGTAACTATGGTCGGAATCTAGAATCACGAGCACTGTTTGTGACTCCGCGACCATCGTGCGCACGCTGTCGACGATCTCCGGGTCCGTCGATGACCCTGCCACGTAGGTGATGCGCTCGTGCTCGGGTGGGTCGGGCTTCGCATCGAGATCGATGGTGACGACTCGTCCATGTCCCAGGAGGTCGCAGATCGAGGCGAGGAAATAAGCGCTGCCGCCCCAGTTCGTTCCCGTCTCGAGGATCCAGTCCGGCCGCAGTTCACTGAGAATCTCCTGGTAGACCCAGACATCCCCTGGAAACTTCTGTATCCGGTGACCGAGCCAGCGCGTGTTTTCCCAGGTGCGCTCCATGCCCAGGTAGTAGAAGCGATGAAACCAAGCCGTGGCGGTCCGCTCGAGAACGCCGTAGGCGGCGGCGCGAAGTCCAGGGAACCTTCGCTCCGCCACGCCACTTAGCATCCCGCGCAAGCGCTGGCTCGACACCGGCCGCAGTATCGCATCTGCATGCCCAGCGCGACCGGGATTCAAAATCCGCGGCAGCATCGGCGCTTGACCCGTGATCGACTTACTCCGGCGATGACCGCACCGGTGAGCAGAGAGACGACCTTCTGGTGGGGACGACGCGCCGTGTAGCCGCGGCCGATCTCATCGGGATGTACATATATGGAGCCGCGAGTCGGCTCCATCGAGGACGCGCCGGGCGTGCACTGCGGTCGCGCCGTCCAGCTTGCGGCCTAGGTCCCGGGCGTCATCAACGCTCCCGCACGGCAACGATGTTCGACGAACCTGCCGCAAATGGATAGTCGGCCTCCGGTTCGGAGACCACGCGGAACTGGTAGCGGATCGGCCCTGGGAACTTGAATCGGTAGCTCGCGCGGTACAGGCCTCGGGCGTTTGCGCGGATCACGTTGAACTCAAGCCATGAGCTCCGACTCGAGCGTGCCTCGAGCACTAACTGCTTTCCGCCCCGCGGTATCGAGCCGCCGAGTAGCTGTCCGCGAAAGACGATGCTGCGTCCCACGCTGGCGAGGCGCGGGCGGATGGTGAGGGCGATCCCAGCCCGCACGCTCAGGCTGAGCGTCCGCGTCGCCACGGGAAGGACGTCGCCGAGCCGGCTCCTGTATGCGAAGTGCAACGTCTCCGAGCGTGTGCCACCCGGGAGCCGCACCAAGAACGTCCCGTCGGACCCGGTTCGGGGGCTCGTCATCGTCACCGGTTTCCCGCCCGTGTATGACGGAGCGGCAACGAGATCGATCTGCGCTCCCACAATGGGCACGCCGCTCGGAGCCGTGAGGCGACCTACGATCATGGCCGTTCGGCCGTAGGAGCTTGTTAGCCGTTCGTTCTTGGTGCCGGTCCACTGGACCGTCAGGATCGCCTGACTCGAGGCGACCACGCCGTTCGGTTGTCCGGCCTGACCGCTCGTCCCGTTGGCGCCATTTGCTCCGTTGGTCCCGTTCGTGCCGTTCGCAGGCGCTTGCGTACCCGCGGCTAGCCGGTTTGCGACCGTTATCGTCCGATCGAGCACCGGCGCCGCGTTGCCGGCTGCGTCGATCACGCTAACGACGAGGTGGTGAGCTCCATCGCTCACCTTCGTTGTGTCGAATCCAACATCTGCGCTCACCGAAGCAAGACAAGGCTGCACATACAGAAAGGCCGGCAGCCCGTCCGTCGTCTGACCCACGTTCCGGCAGCGTCCCCCGTTTTCGTTGAGCAGTGTGCTTTGTACGATCTGACCATCGACGCTGAACAGGGCCTGATAGACGCCCGCACCGGGGTCGCTGGCCGTGAACGCGACGTCGCTCGCGCCGGCCACTACGGAGGCGCTGGCTAGTTCACCAGTCACGTTCGATGCGCTGGGACCCAGCGTCTGTTCCAATATCAGGTCGGCAGCAAAGAGGTATACAGCTGCGGCGTAGCCGTTCGCATCGTGTTCGCCTTCCTTGCAGCTGTATTCAGGCTGTCCCACGCATGAGGCGTCCACGTAAAGGTGTGAGCCCAAGTTGCGCGTAGGGACGGCCACGCGATTTTCGGGCGACAACGGCTGAGCAAAGCTCCCGATGCCACCTGAACACGGCGACCCGCTAGCGCATTGAGCAAACGCATTTGTGGCGTCGTTCAAATTCTTCGGCCCCGCAAACCAGAACTCATACCTCGCATTTATCGCTGTGCCGCCGTCGGCGTCGCCGGCGCGCCAAAGCGTCGCGCCCACCAGCCATGTTTGAGGTGGCGTCGCAAAAGCCCACGTGGCAATGTCGGTGTTAGCAGTCCGTACCTGATCACCGATCGCCGTGAAAAGGCCACCGCCGGGCTGTTCGCAGGAGTCTTGTGCATACACACCGACACCGGCCTTCGACCCACTCCACCCATCCACCGGAGCGCTCTGCCCGGACGGCGTCCGGCACGAGTAGACGTGGTATTGGCCCGCGTGGGCAACCACCGAAGTCGCCGCCAGCACGAGCAGGGCAATCAACGTGATCTTCGAGATTCGCATGGTCATTTCAGTCTGATGTCGCGCGAGAGGCTCCGACGGCCCCCCTCCGAATCATTCCGGTAGTGCGAACCCGCGTCTCGCGCCCAGAGCAAAAGCCCGGAAACTCGGGGTGCAGATCGCTGAAACTGTTTCTGACTACGCCTTTTGTCTGCGCGAACGGGTGCTCACGCAGCGGCTTCTCTGGCTGAAGCGCTTCCTCGGCGAGCGTCAGCCCCTACACGGAGAACTTGATCGGCAGCTCCGCCAGTCCGTAGATGCCTGAGACGCTCTCATAGACCGGCTCGCCGTCGAGCTCCAGGCCCTTGAGATGCTCGGCGAGGAACGCCAGGCCCTCCTGGAGCTCGAGCCGTGCCAGGTTCGCGCCGAGGCAGTAGTGCACGCCGGCGCCGAACGTCAACGCTCGCGCGCGACCGCGGTCGGCCGTGATGTCGAAGCGTTCTGGTCCACCCGGTCCGCGCTCGCCCTCGCTGAGGTCGCGATTGCCATTGAATGCCGACACCAAAACGATCGTCCCCTCGGGGAAGGTCACGTCGCGATAGGACACGTCCTCAACCATGATCCTCGCGGTGAACGGCGTGATGGGCTCGAATCTCAGTGCCTCGTCGACGGCCGCGCCGGCCAGCGAGGTGTCCTGGGCCAGGAGCGCCCACTGGTCAGGGTGTTCGGCCAGCAACCGGATCGCATGGGCCAGCTGGCTCTGGCTCGTGTCCACGCCGCCGACCAGCACGTTGAAGACGAGGTTGATGCACTCAACGTCGGAGAGCTTGGGGGGGTCGGTATCGGTTTCCTCCGCATCGATCAGCTTCGAGATGAGATCGTCGCCCGGGCTCTCGCGGCGCGCACGCACGAGCGCCTCGGCGTACTCGTAGAACTCCTGCACGGCCTGCTCGATTCCGTCTCGCTCGGTGGCCATGCTCCCTGCGTCGAACTGCCTCTGAATCCAGTTCGACCAGTGGTGCAGCCTCGGTGCGTCGTCGAGCGGCGCTCCCATCACGTCGGCGATCACGAGCGACGGATAGGGCTTGGCGAACGCCTCCACGAACTCGCAGCTCACGATTCCCTCCGCACGCTCGCGGCCATCCCGCGCGGCAGCGGCGGTGGTGGCCTGCGTGAACAGCCGCTGCATGAACTCCTTCATTGCGGGCCTGTAGCGCTCCACCGCGCGCGGCGACAGCGCTGGGTTGACGAGGCTCCGCAGGCGCGTGTGGTCGGGCCCGTTGATGTGGAGGATGTTCCACCTCATCTCCTCATACAGCGGTCCCTCGGTGACGCCGAAGATCTCCGCGATCTTCATGCCGGGGAAGATCGCCGAACGTGTCCGCAGGAAGAACTCGGCGGACTCGCGATCGAGCACCACGTAGCCGAACGGATCCTGGGCCAGCCAGCCTTGCGAGCCGAGCTCGCGCATGACCTCGTGAAAGCGCTCCCCTCGCATCGAGGGGTCGGTCGAGTCGAAGGCAGGCAGCTCGAGCTCGCTGGCGAGGATCATCCGGACCGCTACCTCTTCGGGCTGACGGCCTGCTTCAGCGATGCGCCGGCCGAGAACTTCGGCGCCTTGGAGGCCTTGATTTTCACGCGCTCACCCGTCCGCGGGTTGACGCCCTGGCGCGCGGCTCGCTGGATGACCGAGAACTTGCCGAACCCGGTGATATTCACCTCGTCGCCCTTCTTCAGCGTCTTGGTGACGGCGTGCAGCAACGACTCGACAGCGAGCGCCGAGTCCGTTTTGGTGAGGCCGCTGTCAGACGCGACCGCGTCGATCAGCTGTGACTTGTTCATGTGATTCCTCTCAATCGGATCTCCCCGGCGAGCCGGCAGGGTACCGTGCCAGCTTCTTCCCCGGATTCAACAGGTCCTTCGGGTCGAAGGCATGCTTAATCTGCTCGTGCACCTCGACTGCGCGTGGGTCCCATTGAAGCGCCAGCAGCCCCCGCTTGCACCAGCCGATGCCGTGCTCGCCCGCGATCGAGCCGCCGAGCGAGATGACGAGCGCAAACAGCTCCTCCCCGACGGCGTCGGCCGCCTCGAGCTCCTCCTCGCGCGCGGGGTCAACGAGCACCGTCGCATGCACGTTCCCATGACCGCCATGCCCCCACGCACAGGACTCAAGCCCGTGCGACATCGCGATCTCCTCGAACCGCTCCAGTCCCTCCCGCAGGCGCTCGATCGGGAAGACGACGTCCTCGCTGACCTTCATCCCCCGCACCGCCGTGACGACCCCGTTCACCCCGTCGCGCCAGCGCCACAGGGCGTCGGGGGCGGCTGGCTCGTGCACGGCGACGGCGCCTGCGAACAACTCAGTCAGCGCCTCGTGCTGCGCCTGCGCCTCGGCACGGCTGCCATCTACCTCGGCGATCAGCGCGAATCCCGCCCGCTCGGGCACACCGCGCGAACCGCCCGCCGCCCCGTCGCCCGGATAACCGCCGGCGACGATCTCGAGCGTCGCGCCGTCGAGGAAGTCGAGCACGGAGGGACGGATGCCGGCCGCGAACACGTCCTCGATCGCCATGCACCCCTCCTCACGCGTGCGCAGGAAGACGACGAGCGCTGTCGCAGCTTCGGGCGCCGGCAGCAGGCGAAGCATCACCGCCGTGATCACCCCGAGCGTCCCCTCGGAGCCGATAAGGAGGCTCTTGAGGTCATAGCCCGCGACATCCTTCCCCGCCCAGCCGCCGAGCTGCACGAGCTCTCCCGGGGCGAGCACCGCCTCGAGGCCTGCCACCCAGGACCCGGTCACGCCGTACTTGAGCGCGTGAGGGCCTCCCGCGTTCGTCGCAACGTTTCCGCCGATCTGCGACTGCTCGGCGGCACCCGGGTCAGGCGCGAAGAAGAGCCCGTTCTCCCGCGCCAGCCGCTGCACGTGGCGAGTGCTCACGCCGGCTTCGGGGAAGATCCGCCACAAGTGCGGCTCGAGCTCCCGCACCCCGCGCAGCCGCTCGAGCGAGCAAACCACGCCGCCTTCCATCGGCACCGCACCGCCGGTGAGCCCCGTGCCGCCTCCGCGAGGGACGATGGGAGCGTCGTGGGCGTAGCACCACCCCACCACGGCAGCCACCTCCTCTGCGCTCCCGGGGAGCGCCACCGCATCCGCATGTCCCCGCACTCCCCGCCGACCCGTGGCGTCGCGGTTGTACGGCGAGGAGACCGACGCCTCCAGCAGGTGCTCCGCGCCGATCAGACGGCTGAGCTCCCTGCGCATCACGGTCGGCGGCATCTCACACATTGTGGGCGAATGCAGCCTCTTGCGTCCCGCCTGTGGGCCTGCATCTGATGTATCATCAACATCATGGCTGAGCGCAGAACCACCGTAGTAGCCCGAGAGGAGGACCTTGCCACCCTGTCCCACGAGGCCCACGCTCGAGGGCTGTCGCTAGGCAGGATGCTCGGCGAGGTCCTCGCAGACCGCGCCGAGGACCTCAGGCGCGCCAGGCGCCCCCGGCTGGCGACGTTCCGCGCCGACGTGAGCATCGCGAAGGCAGCGGGCGAGGAGAGGCCCGAGGCGCGGCCCTTTCGTGCTGCGTGACGCTCATCCTCGACACGGGCCCGATCGTCGCGGCGCTCAACGCCGAAGACCCCGACCATGCGCCGTGCGCAGCGCTGCTCGCGGATGCTGACGACCTGCTGATCCCCTCTCCTATCCTCGTCGAGGTCGACTACTGGCTCATCAAGCTGGGCGGAGCCCAGGTATGGGCCGACTTCGTCGCCGACATCGTTCGCGGCGCCTATCGCCTGGCTCACCCAGCTGGGGCCGATCTCGCCCGCGCGGCCGAGCTGGAGAGCGCCTACGAGGACCTGGATCTGGGTCTAGTGGACGCCTCGATCATCGCCCTCTGCGAGCGGCTTGACCAGACGCGCCTAGCCACGCTTGATCGCCGCCACTTCTCCGTCGTCAGACCGAGCCATTGCTCCCATCTCGAGCTACTCCCCGAATGAGGGTCGCCGCGCCGCGCTGCCGGCGCTGACGGCGGGGGTAGAGTTCGGGTCTCATGGCAGTCACATCCAAGCCCACGGCAGGGCCGGGCGAGCCCGACAGGGATGTCACCGACCGGACGTTCACGACGCTGTCGGGTGAGCCTGTGCGCGAGCTCTATACGCCGGCGGACCTGCCGGCGGGCATCGGCGGGCCGGACGACCCGATCGGACGCCCCGGCGAGTATCCGTTCACACGCGGGATCTACGAGTCGATGTATCGCGGGCGCCCCTGGACCATGCGTCAGTTCGCCGGCTTCGGCACGAGCGAGGAGACCAACGAGCGCTTCCACTACCTGCTCGACCACGGCCAGACCGGCCTCTCGACCGCCTTTGACATGCCTTCGCTGATGGGACACGACTCCGACCACCTGCGCTCGCTCGGGGAGGTCGGCCGCGAGGGCGTCGCGGTTGACACGCTCGACGACATGCAGACCCTGTTCTCGGGGATCGACCTGGGCGAGGTGTCGGTGTCGATGACGATCAACGCCCCGGCGGCGATCATGCTCGCCTTCTACGTCGCGGCGGCCGAGTCAGACACGCTGCATCCAGCGGGACCGGAGCAGCTCTCCGGGACGATCCAGGCGGACATCCTGAAGGAGTACATCGCGCAGAAGGAGTGGTGCTTCCCGATCGACCCGGCGATGCGCCTGTGCGGCGACATGATCGAGTGGTGCACGCGGCAGATGCCGCGCTGGCATCCGATCTCGATCTCGGGCTACCACATCCGCGAGGCGGGCTCGACCGCGCAGCAGGAGCTCGCGTTCACGCTCAAGGACGGTCTCACCTATGTCGAGCAGGCCGTCGGCCGCGGACTCGACATCGACGAGTTCGCACCTCGCCTCAGTTTCTTCTTCAACGCGCAGATCGACTTCTTCGAGGAGATCGCCAAGTACCGCGCCGCCCGGCGCATCTGGGCGAAAGAGATGCGCGACACGTTCGGCGCGAAGAGCCCTCGCTCGTGGCAGATGCGCTTCCACTCCCAGACCGCCGGCGTCAGCCTCACCGCCCAGCAGCCGCTCAACAACATCGTCCGCACGGCGATCGAGGCGCTCGCCGGTGTGCTCGGCGGGACGCAGTCGCTGCACACGAACTCCTACGACGAGGCGCTCGCGCTGCCGACCGAGGAGGCCGTCACGATCGCGCTGCGAACACAGCAGGTGATCGCGCACGAGACCGGCGTCGTCAACACCGTCGACCCGCTCGGCGGCTCCTACTACGTCGAGGCGCTCACCGACGAGATGCAGCGGCGCGCCTACGAGTACTTCGCCAAGATCGATGCGCTCGGCGGGATGGTCGAGGCCGTCAAGCGCAACTATCCCCAGCGCGAGATCGCCGATGCCGCGTTCACGCTCCAGCAGGAGATCGACGCCGGCGAGCGGATCGTCGTCGGGGTGAACAGCTTCGCGGCCACCGACGAGCAGCCGATCCCGACGCTGCGAGTCGACCCGGCGCTCGAGCGCAAGCAGCTCGGCCGCCTGCAGGCCGCGCGCGCCAGACGCAATGGCGCCGAGGTCGAGCGCTCGCTCGCGGCGCTCCGCGAGGACGCCGCGCATCCTGATCGCAACCTGATGCCGCCTCTGCTCGCCTGCGCCAGGGCGCACGCCTCGGAGGGAGAGATCGTGGAGTCGCTGCAGCACGTGTTCGGCGACTACACCGAGACCCCCGTCTTCTGATCTTGAGAACGCGGCCGGCGCCCGCACGTTGCGCGCTCGCGCGGCCGCTTTCGCAACTTGCCCGTGCACCGGAGTGTCATAGCCACTAGCATCCGCCGGCCAGCGACCGCACGACCGCGACGGGGAGAGGGCATCGATGAAGATCCGCAAGCGTACAGCCGTTCTCGCACTGTTCGTTGCCTCTCTCACATTGCCGGCTGCGG
>DATMQG010000086.1:0-20832 GCA_035566835.1 Solirubrobacteraceae bacterium | reverse complement strand
CGAGATGCACGCCGTCGAAGGTGCCGACCGCCACGCTGCGCTCTCTACGCTCGACGTCGGGCAGGGGGGTGACCTTCACTGCGGCACAGCCTAGTGCCGGTGGCCGTGGGCGGCTTGCCCCCCGAGGAGAATGGCCAAGCTCACGCGGCCGGGTCACGCGCTCCGGTCCGGCTGCGGCGGGCGGCTGAACCCGTCAAGGCGCGCGAGCGCGTCGTCAAGCGCGATCAGCCCGTGCGCGCCCCACGGATCGCCCGGCGTCGGCGGGCTGAGCGCGTCGCGCACGTCGAACGGACCGATCGCCGTCCGCCTCAGCTCGAGGCAGTAGGCGTCGCCGAGGTCGGCGATCAGCGACCGCACGTACGTGCCCGAGCCGCATTCGATCTCAAATCCGGCCCGCGGGAGCTCGCCGGGGACGCTCGGCAGATCGCGCCACAGCTGCACGAAGCGATGCACAGTGACAGTCCGCTCGGGCATCTCGAGGAGCTCGCCGCGGCGGGCACGCCGGTACGCCCGCTCGCCTTTGATCTTCACGGCCGAGTGGGCCGGCGGGCGCTGGCGCACCTCGCCGGTGGGCAGCCGGGGCGGGTCGGGCGGGACGCGGCCGGTGCGCGTTATCTCGCCCTCGGTGTCGCCCGTGCTCGACACAGCCCCGAGCTGCGCGAGCGTCTCGTAGCGCTTGGGCAGCTGCATCAGCCGCTGCTGGCTCTTGGTCGCGCGGCCCACGAGCACGAGCAGCAGGCCGGTCGCGAACGGGTCGAGCGTACCCGCATGCCCTGTGCGCACGCCGCCCAGCGAGCGGCGCACCGCCGCGACGACATCATGCGAGGTCATGCCCGGCGGCTTGTCGATCAAAAGGACGCCGTCGAGCGGGGGCCCGTCAGGCCTACCGGCGTTCACGGCCCGGCGCCCCTCAAACGAGGGTCGGCGCGCGCCCCTCGGAGCTCGCGGGCAGCTGGCCGGCGATCGCGCTCCGCAGGAACACGATCAGCTCGCCGAGCTCGAGGCTCGTTGCGAAACCGGCCGCGCGGCGGTGGCCTCCACCACCTTGCGCGCGGGCGATGGCCGACACGTCGACCGCATCGTCGGTAGCGCGCAGCGAGACCTTGTACTGGCCCTTGCGCTCGCCGCTGCTCAGCTCCCGCACGAGGGCGGCGACCCGCGTGCCCTGGACCGCCCGCAGGTGGTCGATGATGCCCTCGGAGTAGGTCTCCTCCGCCTCGGCGCGCTCGAAGTCCTCGGCGCTGAGCCAGGAGAGCGTGAGCTCGCCCGCGTCGAAGCGCTGCAGGTGCTCGAGGGCCGTCGCCAGCAGGGCGAGCCTGGCGGGCTGGACGTTCTCATAGAGGCGCCGGTAGACGTCGGGCACGTCGACGCCGGCTTCGATCAGCTCCGCGGCCATGAGGTGTGCGCGGGGGCCGGTGTTCTCGTACATGAAACGCCCCGTGTCGGTGATCAGCCCCACGTAGAGGGCCTGGGCGACCGTCGGCGAGGGCGCGACGCCGAGATCGTGCATCAGATCCCAGATGATCTCCGCCGTGCAGCAGGCGGACGGCACGACGTAGTTGAGCGTGCCGAAGTTCGTGTTGTCGTGGTGGTGGTCGATGTTGAGCAGGTGGCGCCCATCGCGCAGCACGCTCGCCGAGTTGCGGTCGATGTTGCCGCAGTCCAGGAACACCACGGTGCGCTCGGCCACGTCCGCCGGCGGGGACTGGGTCAGGCCGTCGAGCTCGAACAGGCTGTAATCGTCCGGGAGCGGCAGGTCCTCCTGGTCGATGAAGATCGTCGACTCCTTGCCGAGCGCCGTCAGGAGCCCGTGCATCCCCACGAGCGACCCAAGCGCGTCGCCGTCGGGGTTCTCGTGCGTGGCGAGCACG
The DNA here is from genome assembly GCA_035566835.1 of Solirubrobacteraceae bacterium. GTDB lineage: Bacteria > Actinomycetota > Thermoleophilia > Solirubrobacterales > Solirubrobacteraceae > Palsa-744. Next base: position 18,961 of record DATMQG010000086.1, on the reverse strand, counting down.
AAGCGAGAGTCCTCCTGGATCCGCGCAAGCACCTGCTCGCGCGTCGCCTGTGTGCTCCGAGGCGCGGTCACGATCGGCCGATCTCGTCGATCAGCGCGTCCACTCGCAGCGCACGATCGACGGTGTCGTCGTAGATGAACTCGAGCGTCGGGGTGCGCTTGAGCCGCAACTCGCCGGCGATACGCCCCTGCAGGAAGCCATGCGCGCTGCGCAGCCCCTCGAGCGAGGCGTCGCGCTCGGCCTGCTCGGACGGTGCCCCGGCGTCGCCGAGGACGCTCACGTAGACGCGAGCATGGCTTAGGTCGGCGCTGGTCCTGACATCGGTCACGGTTACGAATCCAACTCGAGGGTCCTTCAGATCGACTGCCACAGCATCGCCGACGACCTGACGAATCGCCTGGTCGACCCGACGCATACGTGCCAGAGCCATCCTATCCTCCAGACAGTCGGGAAACATCACCCATTTGGGGGTACTCCGGGCGAGGGTCAGGACGACAGCTCGCGCTCAACCTTGCGCGTCTCATAGGTCTCGAGCACGTCGCCCTCGTGCAGATCCTGGAAGTTGGCAAGGACGATGCCGCACTCGAAGCCGCTGCTCACCTCGCGCACATCGTCGTTGAAGCGGCGCAGGCTCTCGATCGTCGTGTCGTAGACGACGGTGCCGTCGCGTACGACGCGTACCCGGGCGCCGCGCGTGACCCGTCCTTCGGTGACGTAGGAACCTGCGATCGTGCCGATGCGCGACGCCCGGAACAGCTGTCTCACCTCAGCCTGGCCGAGCGGCGTTTCGACCTCGGCTGGCTCGAGCATTCCCTGCATCGCGGCGCGCAGCTCGTCGATCGCCCGGTAGATGACCGAGTAGGAGCGGATCTCGACGCCCTCGCGCTCGGCGATCTGCCGCGCGTCGCCCACGGGCCGCACGTTGAAGGCGAGAATCACGCCGTCGGACGCCGCGGCGAGCATCACGTCGGACTCGTTGATGCCGCCGACGCCGCGGTGGATGATGTTGACGGCGACCTCCTGCTGGGGCAGCTTCGCGATCTCATCCTCGAGCGCCTCGAGCGAGCCTGCGACGTCCGCCTTGACGACTAGGCCGAGCTCCTTGACGGCGCCCTCCTGGGCGAGCTTGAAGACGTCCTCGAGGGAGACCTTGCGGCCCGAGCGCCTGGCGAGCGCCTCGGTCTTGAGCCGGTTCGCGCGCTCCCCGGCCAGCTGGCGCGCACGACGCTCGTTCTCGACGGCCCGTACGGGCTCGCCGGCCTCGGGAACGCCGTCGAAGCCGAGCACCTCGACGGGCTCGCCCGGTGTCGCGCGCTTCATGCGCGTGCCGGTGTAGTCGCTCATCGCGCGCACCCTGCCGAAATGGGCGCCGGCGACGAGCGAGTCGCCGACGCGCAGCGTGCCGCGCTGGATCAGGACGGTGACGACCGGGCCGCGGCCGGGGTCGAGCTTGCTCTCGATCACCGTGCCCGACGCCTCGGCCTTGCTGTTCGCCTTGAGTTCCTCGAGCTCGGTGACCACCTGGATCGTGTCGAGCAGCGCGTCGAGGTTCTGGCGCGTCTTGGCGCTGACATCGACGAACTCCGTATCGCCGCCCCACTCGGCGGGCTGCAGGCCGTGCTGGGTCATCTCGGTGCGAACCCGCTCCGGCTGCGCCCCCTCCTTGTCGATCTTGTTCACGGCGACGATGATCGGGACTTCGGCGGCCTTGGCGTGATCGATCGCCTCTTCGGTCTGCGGCTTTACGCCGTCGTCAGCGGCGACGACGATCACGGCGAGGTCGGTGACTTGCGCCCCGCGCGCTCGCATCGCCGTGAACGCCTCGTGGCCGGGCGTGTCGAGAAAGGTGATGTCCCTGCCGGTGTGGTGCACCTGGTAGGCGCCGATGTGCTGCGTGATGCCGCCAGCCTCGCCCGCTGCGACCTCCGTCTTGCGGATCGCGTCCAGCAGCGAGGTCTTCCCGTGGTCGACGTGGCCCATGATCGTGACGACGGGCGGGCGCGCGATCAGGTCCTCCTCGGCGTCTTCGAAGACCGGCTCGACCTCCACGTCGTCGGCCGCGTGGGCGATCTCGATCTTCTTGTCGAATTCGTCGGCGAGCACCTGGATCGCGTCGTCGGACAGCGTCTGCGTTAGCGTCGCCATCTCGCCGAGCGACATCAGCTTCTTGATCACCTCCGGCACCGCCACGCCGAGGTACTCCGCCACGTCCTTGACCGTCGAGCCGGAGTTGACGCGAATCAGGTCCGTCGCCTCGAGCGCGGCGGTGTCGATCGGCGCGATCGTCTCGTCGTAGGTGCCGCGGCGGCGGCGTCCTCGGCGCGGGCGTCGTTGAGGCTGGTTGGCGGGACCGGTCTGCTGCCTTCGCGAGGCCTGCGAGTCGATCACGACGCGCCTGCGGCCTCCCGGGCCGATGTCGCCAGGGGTGCGCTCGCCGGTGCGCGAGTCGCGCGTCGGGCGCACCCGCTCGGCGCCGCTCTGGTGCGGCGGGCCCGAAGCAGCCGGCGGCGTCGCAGGCTGCGCGGCGCTGGCGCCAGGAGCGCTCGACCCATCGCCCGCTCCGGGAGCCTCCCTCGCGGGTGCGGGACGCTCGGCGACACCGAGGGCCGAGGGGGGCGTGGACGCGGCCGCGGGGGCGCCGTTGGGGCTCGAGGCTCCCTCGGCGGCGCCGACGTCGAGGACCTTCAACGCGACCGCCTCCTCGACGGAGGAGGCAGCGGCCTTGGCCTCGACACCGGCAGCGTTCAGCTTCTCGAGCAGCTCTTTGCTCGAGAGCCCTTGCTGCTTCGCTATTTCGTGGACTCGCTTCTTGCTCATCGGCTCACCGATTCTAGGCGCTCTGAGGTGGCGGCCACAGAACAGCGCAGCGCCCGCCCGATGGCGCCCCGGCGCCTCGCCTCGGCCAGACAGGCGCCGTCGGGGTCTCCCGGGCGCTGGCCGCGGCAAAGGTACGCGCCGCGCCCGGGCATCGCTCCGCTCTGGTCGTGGACGACCTGCGCCGGACCGGCGCGGTCCTCGCGGACGGCTACCAGGCGCATCAGTTCGGACTTCGGCGCGACCCGGCCGCAGCCCACGCATCTACGCCTGGGCACGTGCGGCCCTATGTTGCCTGCTCCTCTGTGGCCTGCCTGGCCGGCTCGGGGGGCGGGGCGATGTCGCCCGCCGGCTCGCCTGCGTCTGCGCTGAGCTCAGGCGAGGATGCAGCGGCCTGCGAGCCCTCGTCGCCCCCGCCCGCCAGGTCGGCGACGTTGTCGCTGGCGATATTTGCGAGCGCCTGATGTGTTTCCAGGCCGCAGTAGCGCGAGCCGGGGAGCGCGGCGTTGGGGCAGCGACGGCCGTTGGAGAGGATCGCGGCGCAGCGGCCCTGCACCTCCTCCTCCTCGTAGCCGTGCTCGGCCTCCTCGGCGGCGAACTCGGTCTCTGAGCGAATGTCCACTCGCCAGCCCGTCAGGCGCGCCGCCAGGCGGGCGTTCTGACCCTCGCGGCCGATCGCCAGCGAGAGCTGGTCGTCGGGCACGATCACGGTCGCCTGCTTGGCCTCGTCATCCACGAGCACCTCTCGAACGCGGGCCGGCGAGAGCGCCTTCGCGACGAAACGCGCCGGCTCCTCGTTGAACGGGATGATGTCGATCTTCTCGCCTCGCAGCTCGGATACGACCATCCGCACGCGCGAGCCGCGCGGGCCGACGCACGCGCCGACGGGGTCGACGCCGTCCGTGTGGGAGATGACGGCGATCTTCGAGCGGTAGCCTGGCTCGCGGGCGACGTTCGCGATCTCGACGAGGCCGTCCGCGATCTCCGGGACCTCCAGCTCGAACAGCTTCTTGATCAGCTCGGGATCGCGCCGCGAGACGATGATCGCCGGACCCTTCGTGGAGGGCGAGACCTCCTTGATGACCGCCTTGATCCGCTGCGAGTGGTCGTAGCGCTCGCCCTCGACCTGCTCGGACTTCGGGAGCAGGGCCTCGACGCGTTCGCGCAACTGCACGAGCGTGTAGCGCGAGTCCGACTGCTGGACGATGCCGGTGATGAGCTCGCCGACCCGGTCGCGATATTCCTCGTACATCATGTCCCGCTCGGCCTCGCGGATGCGCTGCAGAATGACCTGCTTGGCCGTCTGCGCGGCGATCCGTCCGAAGTCGTCTGGCGTGACGTCGCGCTCGTCGATCTGGTCGCGGTATTCGGCGAACTTCTTCGGGTCGATTTCGGGTTCCTCCGGTTCGCGCATCTCGCCCGTCTCGGGATCGATCGTCGTTTCCTCATCGATCGTCTCCACGATCAAGTGCGCCTCGAGGCGCTCCGGGATGATCAGTTCGATGACCCTGAAGTCGGCCGTCTCGCGGTCCATCTCCACGCGCGCGTACTTCGCCGAGCCGGGCTGCTTCTTGTAGGCGGACAGGAGGGCGTCCTCAAGCGCGATCATGAGCTTCTCGGGCTCGATGCCCTTCTCGCGCGCGAGCGCGTGCATCGCGTCAAGGATTTCGCGTGACATGCCCGCCTACTCCCCGACCAGGTTCGAACGGTGGATCTCCGAATAGGGGATCGCGATGACGCCGTCGTCGGCGGCGAGCATGACCTCCTCCTCGGAGGCGCCCACGAGCTCGCCCGTGAAGCTGCGGACGGGTGCCTCGCCCACGGCCTGGGGGCTGGCGGTGGCCGGGCGCGGATGCCGGGTGCGCACCCGCGCGCGGCGGCCGACGAAGCGGCGGAAATGCGCGGGCTTGGTGAGCGGGCGCTCGCTGCCCGGCGAGGAGACCTCGAGCGAGTAACGCTCGCGAAGGTCGTTGAGGTGCGTCGTGACGCGCTCGCAGAGGGCGAGCGTGACGCCGTCGGGATGGTCGATGAAAACGCGCAGGCACCTGCCGCCGACGATCTCGGCGAGCAGAACCTCGACCTCAGGCTCGCTCTGGGCCAAACGCCTCTCGATATCTGTCTGCAGGGCTGTCATCAACTGTCTCCTCACACAAAAAAAAGCGGGCGTGCGCCCACTTTCGGACCTACTACCGGTCTCCACGACCGGCACGAAAGCTGTTGATCGAGGATAGCATCGGGGCGCCCGCCCGCGACCGCCGTCAGGCCCGTTGCGCGTCGCGTCGAGCGCGATCGCGATACAGCCGGTAGTCGGCTCGCTCCGGCTGCAGCGAGCACGCCAGCGCCAGCGGCTTGCAGGCCTCGCGATGACGTCCCAGGAGCTGCATCGAGCGACCTAGGCAGAACAGCGCGTAGTCGTTCGTGGGCGTGCGGCTGGCCACCGCGTCGAACTCCTCCGCGGCTCCCGCGTAGCGTCGCGCGTGGAACAGCGCGCGTCCCAGGGCCTCGCGGATCGAGGCCTTGTCCGGCTCCAGGTCTCGTGCTTTCGTCAGCGGCACGATCGCCGCCTGATGGTCGCCGTGGTCCAGCAGCTCGCAGCCGCGCTGGTAGAGGTCGTAAACGCTCTCCATCCGATGAAGTTTAACCGCTCGCCCACAGGCGCAGGGCGGCGTCCAGGATCGCCTCGGCGACCTCGGCCTTCGAGGCGCGTGGAACGTGCAGCGCGTCGATCCGGGAGCGGTCGCCGGGAGCGCTGAGGATCGTGACCTCGTTGGCATCTGCGTCGAAGCCGATGTCCTCGCGCGAGATGTCGTTGACCACGACGCCGTCGATTTCCTTTGCCGCGAGCTTCTCGCGCGCGTGCTCGAGCGCCTGCTCGCCGTGCTCGGCGGCGAAGCCGATCAGCGTCTGTCCTGGACGGCGGGCGCTGGCGAGAGCGCTGAGCACGTCCGCTGTGGGCTCGAGCACGAGCTCGAGCCGCTCGTGCTCGGACTTCTTGATCTTCCCGTCCTCTGCGGCGACAGGCCTGAAGTCGGCCACGGCCGCCGCCATCAGCAGAATCTCGCAGCCCGGAAACTCCTCCACGCAGACGGCCTGCATCTCCGCCGCACTAACGACCTCGCGGACGAGCACGCCGGCCGGCGCCGGCCGGGCGACGTTGGCCGCGATCAGCGTGACCTGCGCGCCGCGGGCGTGGGCGGCCTGCGCGAGGGCAAGCCCCATGCGCCCGGAGGAGCGGTTTCCGATGAACCGCACGCTGTCGATCGCCTCGCGGGTGCCTCCCGCCGTGACGAGCACCTTCACCCCGCGCAGGCTGTTCGGGCCCTCGTCGCGGCCGCCGCCCGCGGCAGGGAGGCTCGGACCCGTCGGGCCGCGCGCCAGCACCGCCTCGCATGCGGCCAGCAGCCGCGCGGGCTCCGCCAGGCGCCCGACCCCCTCCTCTCCCTTGGAGGCGAGCCTGCCCGAGTCGGGCTCGACGATCGTCACGCCCCGCGCCCGCAGGGTGTCCAGATTGGCGCGCGTGGCCGGATGCTCGTACATGCGCGCGTTCATCGCGGGGGCGACGATCAGTGGGCAGCTCGCCGCGAGCGCGCAGCTGCTCAGGAGGTTGTCGGCCAGCCCGCTCGCGAGCTTGGCGAGCGTGTTCGCCGACGCCGGCGCGATCAGGTAGACGTCGGCGTTGGCGACGAGCTCGAGGTGGCTCAGCGGCTCGTGCTGCGGGCGATGCTGGTCGGGAAAGGCGCCGCGAGCCGGGTCGCGCTGGAACTCGCTGACGAGCACGGGAGCGCCGGTCAGCGCGGCGAACGAGGCCTCGCCGACGAAGCGACGGCTCGCGGGGGTCTGCACGACCCGCACTGCATGCCCGGCCGCGGTCGCGAGGCGCACCAGCTCGAGCGCCTTGTATGCGGCGATGCCGCCGCTGACGCCGAGCAGGATGCGGGACATGGTGCTTGAGGTTTAGAGGGCGCGCCCCCGGGCGGCAAGCGGTGGTGCGACGCTTGCGCCGGCGCCTACCGGTAGTGGTACTTGATCTTCCCCGCCGCTACCTCCTCGAGGGCCATCGTGAGGTAGTTTTTCGAGGAGGTCTCCACCATCGGGGGCGGGAACTCGTCGAACGTTCCCTCGCCGAGGTTGTGGTAGTAGCTGTTGATCTGGCGGGCGCGCTTCGCTGCGACGACCACGCTCGCGTAATTTGAGTCGACCTGCTCGAGCAGCCGATCGATGCGGGGTGAGATCACGTTTGCTTCGCCTTTCCTTGTGGACCTCGCAGTGTAGTGGCATGCGCCGGGCGCACCCGCGGCGTCCGGCTCGCAGCCTCAGCCGAGCTCGCCGGAGACGATCGCCGTCAGCTCGTCGAGCGCGTCCTCCAGGCGGTCGTTGACGACGACGTGGCCGAACTCGGGCTGAGCGGCGAGCTCCTCGCCGGCGACCTGCAGGCGCCGCTCGACCTCCTCCGAGTCGTCGGTGCCGCGCGCGGTGAGACGCGCGCGCAACGCCTCGAGGGAGGGTGGTGCGACGAACACCTGCACGGCCTCGGGCAGCGCGCTTCGGACCTGGCGGGCGCCCTGCACCTCGATCTCCAGCACCACGGGTGCGCCGGCACGAACGCGATCCTCGAGCTCCGAGCGCAGCGTCCCGTAACTGCGCCCCGCATAGTCGGCGTGCTCGACGAACTCCCCCTGCGCCACGCGTCGGTCGAACTCCTCGCGCGTCAGGAAGTGGTAGTCGACCCCTTCTTGCTCACCCGCGCGGGGGGCGCGGGTGGTCGCCGACACTGACAGCTCGAGCCCCGGCAGCCGCTCCATGAGCCCACGGATGAGCGTCCCCTTGCCGACCCCCGAGGGTCCCGTGATGACGAAAACGCGTGCCACTGACCGGCACCCTAATGCCGGGCTCGGCAGGAACTCGCTAGTGATGCAGAAGCGAGATCAGCTCGCTGCGCTGGCGCTCGGAGAGCCCGCCAATCGTCTTGCTCGGTGCGATCCGGCAGTGCGAGAGGATCTTGTTGACCTTGACGCGACCGTACTTCGGCACGGCGAGCAGCATGTCGAAGACCTTCGCCGTCTCGACATACTCGGGCGGATCGAGCAGCAACGAATGGATCGAGCGGCGTCCGGACTTCAGGTCCCGCTTCAGCTGCGCCCGCTCAATGCGGATCTGATTGGCTCTCGCCAATGCGTCCATCCTCTGGTTCAGGGATCGCTCCGGCGCGGTCGAGCTGTTCGAGGACGTCGTGCTGGTCGCCGTCGCCATGGGCGGCGAGTCTACACACCCGCGGCCGCTGATCAAGGCTAACCAGGCGAATTCATCTCCACCTCAACCTGAGGTTCACTGACATCGAGGCTGATGGACGGTGGCGCCAGCGTTTTCGGGGGTTCCAACCCCCACCGATCCTGGCGAATTGGGCCGTCTTCATGCGCGGGCGGTTGCGGCCTGGCCGCGCGCCGGGGTTCGCCTTTTGCTCGGAAATTGCGGCTTCACGAGGTCGTGAGGGCCTCTAGCTCGCTCGCGATCCTGGCTCCTGCGGCCGGCTCGCGGAAGCTCTCGGTGCCGACCGCCACGAGCGTCGCCCCCACGTCGATCAGCTCCTTGGCGTGCGCGCCGCTCTGCACGCCGCCCATGCCGAGCACCGGGATCGTGACGCGTTCTGCGACCGCCGCGACCTGCGCGAGGGCGATGACCCGGATCGCCGGACCGGAGAGGCCGCCGGTGCGCCCGCCGAGCCACGCGCGTCGATCGGCGGCGCCCGACGGCGCCGGCGGCGTCAGCGCCATCGCGCGCAGCGTGTTGATCAGCGAGACCGCGTCGGCGCCGCCCTCCTGCGCTCCCTCGGCGCACGCCGCCACGTCGGCCGTGTTCGGCGTCAGCTTCACGATCAGCGGCTTGCGGGTGAGCCCGCGGACCGCTCGCACGAGCAGCTCGAGCTGCGATGGGTCGGCGCCGATGTCGAGACCCGTCTTCACGTTCGGGCAGGACACGTTGAGCTCGAGCGCCGCGATCTCCTCGCGCCCCTCACATGCCTCGACTAGCTTCGAGAACTCAAGCGCGGTCGAGCCCATCACGTTCGTGATCACCGGCACGAGCCGGCGCCCGCCGCCGGGCCGCGGACTGGTGCTGATGCCTACCAGCTCTGGCAGATCCTCCGCCAGATACCCCTCGAGGCCCTTGTTCGGGAGGCCGATCGAGTTGATCAGTCCCGCCGCCGCCTCCCACAGCCTGGGCGGAGGGTTGCCCCGGCGCGGCGTCAGCGTGATCGTCTTTGAGACATAGGCGGCGAACGGGAAATCGCTGCGCAGATCCCCCGCAAACGCCCGATTGGCGGCGATCGCGTCGAACGTGCCCGAGCCGTTGATGATCGGATGCGCGAGCTCCAGCCCGCAGAAGCTCACGCTCACTCGGATGCCCCCGCGTGGACGTCCACATGGTCGAGCTCGGCAGCGTCGAGGACCGGCCCGTCGACGCATACGCGCACGTAGTCGCCGTCACGGCGCGGCACGACGCATCCGAAGCAGGCGCCGAAACCGCATGCCATGCCGGCCTCGAGCGCAAGCTGGGCGGGCACCGAGCTCGACGCGCACAGCGCCCTCACCCCCTCGAGCATTCCGGCGGGGCCGCACGCATAGACGACCGCGACCGGATCACGCTCGAGCTCGGCCGCCAGCAGGTCGGTCACGAGCCCGTGATGCCCCGCCGATCCGTCGTCGGTGGCGAGCCGCGCTCCGTCGAGCAGCGCCGCCCCCTCGGCGCGCGCGCCGTCGCGAAAGCCGAGCAGCACGGTCGGATCGTCCTCGAGCCCGTCCTGGAGGATCGCCAGCGGCGCGATCCCCACGCCGCCTCCGACGAGGATCGCGCGCCGTCCGTGAGAAGGCGCGGTGAAGCCGCGGCCGAGCGGCCCCAGCGTCCAGAGCATCTCGCCCGCAGCGAGCTGGCACAGCCGCCGCGATCCGGGGCCGACGTCCTCGAGCAGGAAATGCGACTCGCCGTCACGGTGGCGCGCGACCGAGAACGCACGGGGCAGGTAGGGCCGCTCCTGCGGTCCCCCACCCCAGCGCTCGCGCGTGGCGAGCATCGCGAACTGCCCCGGTTCCGGCACCGGACCCGCGGGGTCGGCGACCCGCAGCACTATGTAGGCGCCGAGCCGATCGACGCCGGATACGCTAAGCAGCCTGCGCTCGAAGGGCGCTTGGCTCACGCGGTTCTCGCCCCGTGCAGCTCCTGGAGGCACAGCACCTCCGGCTCGCCGTCGCGGCGCGCGCCGGCGATCGCGCGGGCAGCCGAGACTCCGGCCGACAGCGTGGTCAGGCACGGAATCCCGTGCATCACGGCAGCTCGGCGGATCTCATAGCCGTCGGTTCGGGCGCCGAAGCCGGTCGGCGTATTCACGACCAGGTCGACGTCGCCGCGCTCGATCCAGTCGAGCACGTGCGGGGAGCCTTCACCGATCTTGTTGAGCGGCTGCACGGGCACGCCCATACGGGCGATCGCCTCGGCGGTACCCCTGGTCGCCACGATCCGAAAGCCATTGTCGTGCAGGATCTGGGCGACGGCGAACGCACCCGGCTTGTCCGAGTCCGTGACGGTGATGAAGGCCGTGCCGCTGCTTGGCAGCGGCACGCCGGCGGCGGCCTGCGCCTTCGCAAAGGCGGTCGGGAAATCGCGTGCGATCCCCATCACCTCGCCGGTGGAGCGCATCTCCGGGCCGAGCACCGCATCGGACCCCTCGAAGCGGTCGAATGGCAGCACAGCCTCCTTGACGGAGATGTGCTCCCCGAAGCCGATCCCCTCGCGTCCCCGCGGCAATCCGAGCTCGGCGATCCGCTCGCCCAGCATGATGCGGCAGGCGAGCTTCGCCAGCGGCACGCCAACCGCCTTGGACACGAACGGGACGGTGCGCGAGGCGCGGGGGTTGGCCTCGATCACGTAGAGCTCGCCGGCGTGCACCGCATATTGGACGTTCAGCAGGCCAACGACGCCGATCGCCAGGGCAATCTCCCGGGTGGCCGCGCGGATCTGCTCGAGCATCTCCTCGCCGAGGGAGTGCGGGGGCAGCACGCAGGCGCTGTCGCCGGAGTGGATGCCCGCCTCCTCGACATGCTGCATGATGCCGCCGATCCAGACGTCCTCCCCGTCGCACAGGGCGTCCACGTCGACCTCGGTCGCGTTCTCGAGGAAGCGGTCGAGGAATATCTCCCCTCCCTCCCCAGCCTCCCGGCGCAGGTAGTCCTCGAGCCCGTCGGGCGAGTAGACGATCTCCATCGCGCGCCCACCGAGCACGTAGGAGGGCCGCACGAGCAGGGGATAGCCGACTTTGCCGGCGCACCGCACCGCCTCTGAGACCGAGCGGGCGGTCGCGTACGCCGGCGCCTTGTAGCCGATGCGCTCGAGCAGCGCCCCGAACCGCGAGCGGTCCTCGGCGAGGTCGATCGACTCGACGCTCGTGCCCAGCAGCGGGACGCCAGCCTCGGCGAGCCCTGCGGCGAGCTTGAGCGGCGTCTGCCCGCCGAACTGGACGATCACGCCGGTGGGACGCTCGGCCGCGACGACGGCGAGCACGTCCGCGAGCGTCAGCGGCTCGAAGTAGAGCCTGTCCGAGGTGTCGTAGTCGGTGGAGACCGTCTCGGGGTTGCAGTTGATCATCACGGCGTCCCGTCCGGAGGCACGCACGGTCATCGCCGCGTGCACGCAGCAGTAATCGAACTCGATCCCCTGGCCGATGCGGTTCGGCCCGGCGCCGAGGATCACGATCGACTCGCGCTCCCCTCGCTGCAGCTCGTGCCTGGCGGCGCGCTCCCAGCCCGAGTAGTAGTACGGCGTGCGCGCGGGGAACTCCGCCGCGCAGGTGTCAACGGCCCTGAACGAGCGCTCGCCGGCGAACGGCGCCTGCGGGTCCACGGCGAGGGCACGCAGCTCGCGCAGGAACCAGGGGTCGATCGACGTCAGCTCGTGGATCGGCTCGACGCCGATCCCGCGCCCCAGCAGCTCGAGCACCGCCTCGAAGCGATCGGCCCTGGGGACGCGAATGCTCTCCAGCAGCTCGTTCTCGTCGACGCTCTGTAGGCAAGGCTGCTTGTCGAGCTCGCGCGAGCGCAGCGCCTTGGCGAAGGCCTGCCCGAAGGTACGGCCGATCGCCATCGCCTCGCCGACGGACTTCATGTGCGTTGAGAGCGTCGTATCGGTCCCCGGGAACTTCTCGAATGCGAAGCGCGGCCACTTGACGACCACGTAGTCGATCGTCGGCTCGAAGCAGGCGGGCGTCACTCCCGTGATGTCGTTGTCGATCTCGTCCAGGCGGTAGCCGACCGCCAGGCGCGCGGCTATCTTCGCGATCGGAAAGCCCGTCGCCTTGGAAGCCAGAGCGGAGGAGCGCGAGACGCGGGGGTTCATCTCGATCACGAGGATCTCCTCGGTGTCCGGCTTCACGGCAAATTGGACGTTGGAACCGCCCGTCTCCACGCCCACCGCGCGGATCACCGCGAGCGCCTGGTCGCGCAACCGCTGGTAGAGGCGGTCGGTGAGCGTCTGCTGCGGGGCGACGGTGATCGAGTCGCCCGTGTGCACCCCCATCGGATCGATGTTCTCGATCGAGCAGACGACCACGACGTTGTCGGCGCGATCGCGCATCACCTCCAGCTCGAACTCGCCCCACCCGAGCACCGACTCATCGAGCAGCACCTGTCCGATCGGCGACACCTCGATACCGCGCGCGGCGAGCGCAGCCAGCTCCTCCTCGGTGCGGGCGATGCCGCCACCGCGCCCGCCGAGCGTGAAGGCGGGACGCACAATGCACGGCAGGCCGAGGTCGCCCAGCACCGCCGTCGCCTGCGCGACGGTCGTGGCGATGGCGCTCCTCGGCATTCGCAGCCCCGCGCGCGCCATCGCGGCTCCGAAGCGCTCACGGTCCTCCGCGCAGGCGATCGCCTCATAGTTGGCGCCGATCAGCTCGACGCCGAAGCGATCGAGCGTGCCGTCGTCATAGAGGGCCTTGGCGAGGTTCAGCGCCGTCTGGCCGCCGAGCGTCCCCAACAGCGCGTCCGGACGCTCGCGCTCGATCACCTTCGCGACGGGGCCCGGCAGCAGCGGCTCGACGTAGGTCGCGTCGGCGAGCTCCGGGTCGGTCATGATCGTGGCCGGGTTGGAGTTCACGAGCACCACCTCGTAGCCCTCCTCGTCCAGCACCTTGCAGGCCTGCACGCCCGAGTAATCGAACTCCGCGGCCTGTCCGATCACGATCGGGCCGGAGCCGAGAATGAGGATCTTGTGGATGTCGCTACGCCGCGGCAATGCGGTCCAGGAAGCGGTCGAACAGGTATAGGCTGTCGTGGGGGCCAGGGCCCGCCTCGGGGTGGTACTGGACGGTTCCGCCGGGCACCTCCAGCAGCTCGAGGCCCTCGACCGTGCGGTCGTAGAGGTTGACGTGCGACAGCGCGGCCTCCCCGAAGTCGGTCTGCCAGCGCACCGCCTCATCGGTGTCGATCGTGCGCGCGCCGCCGGGCGCCACGGCCGCGAAGCCGTGGTTCTGGGAGGTGATCTCGACGCGTCCGGTCTGCAGGTCCATGACCGGGTGGTTGGCCCCGTGGTGCCCGAACGGCAGCTTGAAGGTCTCGAGGCCCACGGCCCGGCAGAGCAGCTGATGCCCCAGGCAGATGCCCCACACCGGCTTCTTGCCGACGAGCGCGCGCACCGTGTCGACGATGTAGGAGAGGGCGGCGGGGTCGCCCGGGCCGTTGGCGAGAAAGATCGCGTCCGGGCTCTCGGAGAGCAGCTCCCCGGCGCTGCTCCTGCACGGGTGAAGCGATACACGGGCGCCGCGAGCGACGAGCTCGCGCACCATCGAGGCCTTGATCCCGGTGTCGATGACGGCGATTCGCGGCCCTTCGCCGTCGCCGTGGCGGCTGACCTCCCCGCAGGTGACGGCCGCGGCGAGGTCCTGCCCGGCCATCGGCGGCTCGGACTCGATCAGCGCGCGTGCCTGGGACTCGGCCATCGCGACCGGAAACACGCCGCCGCGCATCGCGCCGGCGTCGCGTATGTGCAGCACGAGCGCGCGCGTGTCGACGCCGCTGATCGCCACCACGCCGCAGTCGCCGAGCCAGTCCAGCCACCCGCGCTCGGCGCTCGGTGCATCCTCTCGGTTGCAGGCCTCGCGCATGATCGCCGCACGCGCCCATGGGCGCTCGGACTCCATTGCTTCCGCGCTCGCGCCGTAGTTGCCGATGTGCGGGTACGTGAAGGCGATCAGCTGGCCGGCGAAGGAGGGGTCGGTCATCGACTCCTGGTAGCCGGACATGCCGGTCGTGAACACGACCTCGCCGGCGACATGGCCGTCGGCGGCGCACGCCTCGCCGTCGAAGCGCGTGCCGTCCTCGAGCAGCACGTAGGCCGTCGCGGCCGCCATCTCAGAGGATCAACTTCTGAACTGCCTTGAACTCGGGCGTGCCCGCGCGCGCGAGCAGCTCGAACAGCGCGGCCTCGACCGTGCTGATGATCGCGCCCGCGCGCTGCATCCGCTCGAGGCCGCGCTCGTAATCGATCTCGTGGCGCGAGCCCACGGCATCGGCCGGCACGTGCACCTCGACGCCCTCGGCGAGCAGGTCGTGGACCGTTTGGCTGACGCACACGTGCGTCTCTATCCCGCACACGATCGCCTGCTCGCGCCCGCCCAGGTCGAACCCGTCGGCCCGGGCCGCCGAGAACATGGTCTTCTCGACCAGCGGCTCGTCCGTGATGCCGACCTCGGGAGCCGTATGACCGAGCCCTTTCGGATACTGCTCGCTGACGAGCGCGGGCACCTCGAGGATGCGGGCCGCCTGCACGAGCTTCGCGCAGGCGCTGGCCACGCCGTCGAACGAGGTGTAGGGCCGGAAGCTCTCCTGCACGTCAACGACGACGAGGGCCGTGCGCTCCCGCGTGAGCAGTCCCATCAGGCGGCCACCACCGAGAAGGCACGCTCGCGATAGACGATGGCGCCCGCCGCGAGCGTCAGCAGGACGCGGCCGCGCATCGCCCGACCGGCGAAGCAGCAGTTATCGGAGCGGCTCTCCCAGCCGTGCTCACCGGCGAGGAACTCGGCGTCGAGGTCCAAGAGCGTGAGGTTGGCCTGCTCGCCGGTGGCGATCAGCGGCAGGGGCAGGTCGAACAGTCTGGCGCCCGCCGTCATCCGCTCTACGAGCAGGCCGAGCTCGAGCGCGCCGGTCAGCACGAGCCCGGTGTGCAGCGCCGCGAAGGCCGTCTCGAGGCCGGTCGTTCCCATCGGCGCCTGCTCGAAGGGCACTTCCTTCTCCTCGCGTGCGTGCGGTGCGTGATCGGTCGCGACGCAGTCGATAGTGCCGGCGCGCAGTCCCTCGACAAGCGCTTGGCGGTCATCCTCGCCGGCCAGCGGCGGGTGCATCTTCATGCGTGTGTCCAGCTCGCGGAGGTCCTGCTCGGTGAGCAGCAGGTGGTGTGGCGTAACCTCCGCGCTCACCCTCCAGCCGCGGTCCTTGGCATCGGCGACGACTTCGACCGAGGCGCGGCAGCTGAGGTGCTGGAAGTGGACGCGCCCCCCCTCGTAGCCAGCGAGCGCTGCGTCGCGGGCGACCATCGTGGACTCGGCGAGGGTGGGTATGCCCCTGATCCCGAGCGCCGCGCTGAGCGCGCCCTCGTGCATGCTGCCCCCGTGGGAGAGCGTTCGGTCCTCCTCGTGAAGCGCGAGCACTCCGCCGCAGAGGCGCTGGTACTGAAGCGCCTTGCGGAGCATCCCGGCGCTCTGCACGGGCTCCCCGTCGTCGGTGAAGCCCAACGCGCCTTCCTGTCGGAGCTCAGCCATCTCGGTCAGCTGCTCGCCCGCCAGGCCGCGAGTGATCGCCGGCAGAAAGCCGACGGCGACTCGCGCTTCGCGCGCGGCGGCATCGCGGAGCGAGCGAAGGAGCGGCGCCGAGTCGAGCACCGGGTCGGTGTTCGGCATCGCGATCACCGCGGCGAAGCCGCCGGCGGCCGCGGCGCGGGTCCCGGTCTCGAGGTCCTCCTTGTGCTCCTGCCCGGGAGTCCGCAGGTGGACGTGCGGATCGAAGAACGCCGGCAGCAGCGTGAGTCGACCGCGGCCCTCGACGAGCTCCTCGGCCGGGAGGAGCTCGAGACCTTCCGGAACGCCGAGCTCGGCGATCTCCCCACCGCGAACCCGCACGTCGTGGCGGGCGTCGATCGGCGCGCGCGGGTCGAGCACGTGAACGTCGCGCAGGAGGACGTCCGCCGGCGGATGCGAGCAGCGCACAAGCGGGTGGGTGGCCGTCATGCGAGCTGCGGAGCGGTCTTCTGTCGGCGTGAGGCCGGGTCCGGCTCCTTCGCCCCGGCGAGCAGCTCATAGAGGACGGCCATGCGCACGACGACGCCCGCCTCGACCTGTGCGGTGATGACCGCCTGCGGAGAGTCCACGACGTCGCCCGAGAGCTCGACGCCCCGGTTCACCGGGCCCGGGTGCATCAGCACCTGGCGGGGGCCGAGGCGCCGCCCGTTGATCTGGTACCAGGTGGCGTACTCGCGCAGCGACGGGACCCACGTCTCGGTCATCCGCTCACGCTGCATACGCAGCGCGTACACGACGTCGGCGCTGTCGAGCTCATCGAGCGTGAAACGGACCTCACAGCCGAGCTCCTCGATCCGGCGCGGAATCAACGTGGGCGGTCCTGCGACTGTCACCCTCGCGCCCATCGCCTGGAAGGCGAGGATGTTCGAGCGGGCGACGCGTGAATGGGTCACGTCGCCGACGATCCAGATCGAGGCGCCATCGAGACCGCCGAGTCGCTGCTTGAGCGTGTAGACGTCGAGCAGGGCCTGCGTCGGATGCTCACGCTGCCCATCGCCCGCATTGACGATCGCAGCGCCGCACCACCTCGAGACCAGCTCGGCCGCGCCGGCCCACGGGGTGCGCAGGACGATCGCGTCCGGCTTGTGGGCGCTCAGCGTCAGAACGGTGTCCTTGAGCGACTCGCCCTTCTCGACGCTTGAGCCACTCGCGGCGAAGTTCACGACGTCGGCCGAGAGCCGCTTGGCGGCCAGCTCAAAGGAGCTGCGCGTGCGGGTCGACGCCTCGTAGAACAGGTTGAGAACCATCCGCCCCCTGAGCGCGGGCACCTTCTTGATCTCCCGGTCGGACACCTCGGCGAAGCGAGCCGCCTGGGTGATGATCCGCTCGATTCCCGTCCGGTCGAGTTCCGCGATCGAGAGCAGGTGATTCACGCCGACGCCTCCACCGTGGCGGACGCCCCGATCGTGATCTGATCGACGCCGTCTAGCTCCTGCACCCGAACGTGGACGTGCTCGACGCGCGCGGTCGGGAGGTTCTTGCCGACGTAGTCGGGGCGGATGGGGAGCTCCCGATGACCGCGGTCTGCGAGCACGGCGAGCTGCACCCGCGCGGGGCGCCCGTAGTCAAACAGCGCCTCGATCGCGGCGCGGACCGTGCGGCCTGTGTAGAGCACGTCGTCGACGACGACGACGGTACGCCCTGTCACGTCGAAGTCGATGTGAGACGCGTGCAGCACTGGCGCATCGGGGCGACTCGAGACGTCGTCGCGGTAGAAGCCGATGTCCAGGTCTCCGAGCGGAACCTCCGCGTCGAGGAGCTCCTCCAGGAGCACATGCAGGCGGCGGGCGAGGAAGGCGCCGCGCCGATGGATGCCGACGAGAGCCGGAACCGGCGGCTCGGTATTGCGCTCAACGATCTCGTGCGCGATGCGTGTGAGCGCCCGCGTCACTCCGTCCTCTTGGAGGACGACCTTCTCGTCGCTTTCCATCGTTTCCTTCCTGGCCTCGCCGGACCGGGTTAAAGGATCTGCGGGAGAATCTATCAGGGAGACGCGACGGTCTCCGCGGGCGTGGAGGGTACGTTCTGTGCCCGCTCGCGCGCTTGGCGCTCGGACCACCGAACGAGCTTGGCGCCGCCGCGCTCCGGAAAGGGGATCTCGATCGTGTCGAAGTCGCGGGGCGCCTCGGTCTTGGGGAACACGGCGCGCGCCTCATCGAGCAGCTCGCCGCCGGCGTAGCGGCTTGAGAAGTGGGTGAGGGCGAGCAGGCGCACCTCGGCCTCGCGCGCGATCGCGGCCGCCTGGCCCGCCGTGCTATGAGAAGTCTCCAGCGCACGATTGGCCTCCTCCGCGGCGAAGGTGGCCTCGTGCACCAGCAGATCGGCCTGGTGAGCGGCGATCGCGAGCGCCTCGCATGGTGCGGAGTCGCCCGAGAGGACGACCTTGCGGCCCTCGCGCGGCGGGCCCATGACCTCGTCGGGACTCACGCCCGAGACGGTCTCGCCCCGTTGCAGGCGACCGAAGTCGGGTCCGGGCTGCACGCCGAGCTCCTCGGCGAGACGCGGGTCGAGATGCCCCGGGCGCGGATCCTCGACGAGCGCATAGCCGAACGATGCCGCCCCGCGATGGAGCACAGGAATCGCCGCGATCAGATAGCCCTCATGCCCCACCGCCTGCCCGGGCTCGAGCTCGACGACGTCCAGCGGGTAGGGCAGGCGACCGTAGACGATCCGCATCACGCTCATCAGCTCCCTCAGGCCGGGCGGGCCATAGACCGTGAGCGGCTGCTCGCGCTCGCGCAGCGCAAAGGACTTCAACATGCCCGGAAGCCCTAGCCAGTGGTCGGCATGGAAGTGGGTGATGAACACGCTGTCCATGTCGAGGAGCCCGACCGAGCGGACGAGCTGGCGCTGCGTGCCTTCCCCGCAGTCGAACAGCAGGCGGTCGCCGCCTCGCCTGATGAGCACGGCCGGCAGCCCCCGATGCGCACTTGGCACCGAGCCGCCGGTGCCGACGAAGAACAGCGACAGGTCCATAGCCGCTACGGTAGCGGCGCACGCGAGTGTCGACGCAGCGACCCGAGGACATGCCCAATAAACTCGGGCTCCGGCGCCCGTAGCTCAGTGGATAGAGCGCTCGCCTCCGGAGCGAGAGGTCGGCCGTTCGAATCGGCCCGGGCGCGCTCCTAAACAGCCTGCAAATCGGCACCTTTTGCCCGCAGGCCGTCCTACTCGCCAGGCGCTCACTGGCCGCAGATTGTCCTCGTTGGCCACTCGTTGGCCGAAACTCGGGCCCTCGGCGGTGCCTCGCGTGTCGCGTCCGAACGGTCTGGCACGGTGATCGTGCGTTCATGCTGGTAACGGATGCGG
>DATMQG010000085.1:0-14888 GCA_035566835.1 Solirubrobacteraceae bacterium | reverse complement strand
CGTCACCCGATTCCGCCCGCTCATCCGGTCCCAGCTGCGTTCCGGCCCGCGCCTGGCGCTCCGTCGGACGCTGAAGTGCGGAGCGAGCTCGCCCAGCTGGACGTCATCCAGCGCCGCGAACGCCAGCAGGCGCTCAGCGCGGCCGCCGCCAACCTGGCTGGCCTGCTGCCCTGGTCACTGGAGCCCAAGTCGGGGATCCAGGTGAGCGTCGCATCGGTGTTCCGCGATTACGGTCTCGGGCTTGCATGCGGCGGTGTACTTGGCCGTGATCAGCTCGGGGTCGCGCACAAGACGGCGCCTTGCGGCACGCTAATCACCTTCGCTTACGGTGGGCGTAGCCTGACGGTGCCGGTGATCGACCGCGGCCCCTACATCGCTGGTCGCGAGTGGGATCTGACCGGCGCGACGGCTGCCGCATTGGCCTTTCCGGGGCTGGGACAAGTCCAGTGGTCCGTCTCCGGCTAGAGCGCGCGCGAACCACTTGCTGAATCCCGACCAGTGTGCCGGTAGGGCGGAGCGACGGCCGACTCGGCTACCGGGCTCGCACGTGACGTTAGGAGGCGGGCCTCTCCCTAGGGGAGGAGGGCCTCCCCCTTATTTGTTCGGTGCAATCACTTTGGCGTCAGCCGCACACTTAGAAAGATGTTCGGTACAGTTAGATCGTGGTTGAGCCGAACAAAATCTCGGGGGGCGTCGGCGGCCGGCCTTCGCGAGCTGCCGTCTACGAGCGCCTGCGTGTTCAGATCGGCGAACTGCGCGAGCAGCTCGGGGGGCTGCCGTCTCCTGGCGAAGCGGACGGCATCTGGCGCGATATATGGCTGGAGGAGGCTCACCACTCGACTGCCATCGAGGGCAACACGCTCGTGCTCAAGCAGGTCGAGCAGTTGCTCGAGGAGGGCCGAGCGGTGGGCAACAAGGAACTCAGGGAGTACATGGAGGTGCGCGGGTATGCCGATGCCGCCAACTGGGTCTACGGCCAGGCACTCAACCCCGGCGCTTGGTCGAGCGGTGAGCTGCTCTCCCTGACTGAGCTTCGTCACATCCACCGCCTCGCGCTCACACCGGCTTGGGACGTCGCGCCTCACGCAAGCGCGGGCCATGGCGAGCGTCCCGGTTCCTTCCGCGAGCACGACATCAAGCCGTTTCCGGGCGGCATGCGCCCACCGCCGTGGCCCGAGGTCTCTGCCATGGTCGCCGACTGGATTGGGGAGGTGCAAGCGCTGGGCCGGGAGGGTGAGGGAATCGAGCCCGAAGCGCTCGCCAAAGTGCATGCGCGCTTTGAGCAGGTCCATCCGTTTCTTGACGGCAACGGGCGCACCGGCCGGCTCGTTCTCAATCTGCTCCTGGTCAGGCTCGGCTATCCGCCCGCGACCATCTTCAAGGGCGATCGCCGGCGTTACCTGGCAGCTCTCCAGAGTGCCGATCAGGGCGACCATGGCCCCCTCGGAGAGCTGCTCGCCCGTGCGATCCTCGACAATCTCCACAAGTTCGTCGTCCCCGCGATCGCCGGCCCGTCACGCCTGGTCCCGCTGGCTGCTCTGGCCTCCGAGCGGATATCCGCAAACGCGCTACGCGTGGCCGCGACGCGGGGGCGCCTTAAGGCCTCCAAGGCCGCCGACGGTACATGGCGCAGCACGCGCGCCTGGGTTGGCGAATACCTAGCCGGACGCTACAAGCGCGAGCCTCGGGCCAGAAGCCAGTAGTGCACGCAACACCGAGAGATCGCCGAGGGACCGGCGCGGCTCAGTCCGGGTACTCGTCCTTGCGGAAGGTGCGAGGCTCGTCGGGCTGGGGCTTAGGCGTGCGCTCGAGCAGGAAGTTGAAGTATGGCGCGACGAACGGATCGGGCGCGCTCACCGTGTAGGTGTGGTAGACGGTCCCGTTCTCGCGCGCGAACGCGATCCAGCTGGGGGCCTCGCGCAGCCCGTCCTTCAGCTCGGCCCCGATCTGGTGCGACCACTCGACCAGCCAATCGGGCGGATCCTCAACTATCTTCTTGACCTCGGGGATCTGCCGCGCCCGCTCCTCCGTCAACGCGAGCTCGAAGTCGAACGGGAACTCGGTGTTGTAGGTGGACACGTAGGGAAACTCCCAGCCCATCCGCTCCTTGTAGGCCGCAAGCCGCTCGATCGGCGCCCGCGAGAAGCACAGCAGCGTCACGTCGCGGTGGTTGAGGTGGACGAGCGACCCGGCGAGCCCGTCACCGAGCGACGTGCACCCGGGACACGCGCCCTTCGTGTAATCGGGGCCGAACATGATGTTGTAGGCCAGGAGCTGGGAGCGGCCGTCGAAGAGCTCGGCGAGCGTCTTCTTTCCGTTCTCGGTGTCGAACTCGTACTCCTTCTCCACTCGGACCCAGGGCAGCGCCCGCCGCTTCTCCTTGATCTTCTGGTTTCGGTCTGCCTGCTCGGCCTCGAGCTTCGCGAGCTCGTCCCGTGCCGCCTGCCATTCCTCCCGCGTTCCGATCTTGCGCTCAGGCATCTCGTCGCTCTCCTTTCCTGGGGACTCGGCGTTAAGACGCCGGGCAGCGATCAGACTCATCGCCAGGATCTCACGACTTGGCGGCGTAGACCAGGACCGTGTAGCCGAGATCGAGCGCTTCTCGGTCCGCCCAATGCGCGTCGGCACCGTGTGCCCCGAATGTGGACGATCGTCGGACCGCTGTGTCAAGCATCTGATTGAATAAGTTGCGATGCAACCAGCGAGGCCAGACCAGCGTCGCGAGGTGGGCATGCGGACGCGTGCGCGACTGATGGATGCCGCGCTCGACCTGCTGTCGGAACGCGGCGAGGACGGCGTGACCCTTCGGGAGCTGACGGACGCCGCGGACGCAAACGTCGCGGCGGTGAGTTACCACTTCGGCTCGCTCAAGTCGCTGTGTGACGCGGCAATCGAGGATGCACTGGGGCGCTACCTCGACGCTCAAGAGGAGGCGGTGAGCGCACTCGATTCCGACTCCACGCTTGAGGCATTGGCGGCAGCCTTCGCGCGCCCTTTGATCGGCTCGCTGGTCGCGGGAGGTCGCGATCTCGCCGTGATGCGCATCGTGGCGCGAGCCGGGATCGACCCTCGCGAGGGATCGGGTCGGCTCGATGTCAGGTTCGAGCAGATTCGTGGCGCGGTCCTTCGAGTGCTCAAGGCCAACCTTCATGGCGCCAAGGATCAAGAGTTGATCTTCCGCACCCGCTGCGTCGCCGGATTGATCAACTGGCTGGTGCTGGCACCGGTCGGGGACGAGCTGAGGAACAAGTCCCAGAAGCAGATCGAGCGACTGCTGGTACCGATAGTCGCCGGAGCCTTTCGCGCCGCACGCTCCGGCTGACTCGCAGAGCGGCCCAGATTTGCCCGCTCAGCAAACAATTCAAGCGGACGCTTGACAAGAGCCGCTTTACTCGCGTAAGCTCAATCGAGCGAGCGATCGGATGGCTCAGCGGTGGGGCGCCAGGGCTGGCCGGCAGGGGTTGGCCGCGGTGGCCAGCCGCAGCACTCCACGCAACGACCGAGAGAATTGCGAGCAAGGACAGGAGGCCGTTCAGCTATGAAAGTGACACTCACCGGTGCAACTGGGTTCATCGGATCTCACGTTCTTACAGAGTTGCAAGAGCACGGTCACGAGGTCACGGCGCTCGTCCGCGATGCCTCCAAGGCCGAGATCCTCGCCGACCGTGGCGCCACGGCGACGGCGGTCGACCTCTATGACCGAGCGGCGGTCGTAGGCGTGCTGCACGATGCCGACGCGGCGATCCACACGGCGAGTCCCGGTGACGCCACGAGCGCAGACCTGGATTCCGCGGTCGCCGACGCGGCGATAGAGGCGTTCGCCGGCTCTGGCAAGCCCTACCTGCACATCAGCGGTGGGTGGATCTACGGGAACAACTCCTCGATCAGCGAGGAGTCACCGATCGATTCGCCTCCGCTCGTGGCCTGGAGGGAGCAGATAGAGCGGCGAGTGCTCGGCGCCCCGGACATGCGCGGAGTCGTGATCACTTCAGGCGTCGCCTACGGCGACGGCGGAGGAGGGGTGCCGGGAGTGCTGCTCGGATCACCGCGAGACGAGGCCGGCAACATGATCATGCTCGGGAGCGGACAGCAGCACTGGGCGACGCTCCACGTCGCGGATCTCGCGAATTTCTTCCGTCTTGTTCTGGAGCGGGACTCGGCCCGGGGCCGTTATGTCGTCGGCAATGGAGAAGATCCGACGGTCGCAGAGCTGACCGAGGCGGCCGCCGTTGCAGTGGGCGCTCCGGGAGCGGTGCCCGGCTCGGATGATGAGGCCAAGACACGCTTGGGCGACTATTTCGCCGAAGTCCTTCTGCTCGACCAGGGAACCGTCGCGGCCAAGGCTCGGGCAGAGCTCGGTTGGGCTCCGTCGCATCCAGGGCTCCCAGAGGAGTTTCGCGACGGGAGCTACCGCAACGTAACGACCGGTTGAGGGACCCGCGTTGCTCGGGTCGGCTCGCGTACGTCGGTGAGGCTCCCAAGCCAAACCACACGCGACCTAGCCCCACCAGGCCGGCCGCACTACGGCGGTGGCGCGGTAGTCGATCGCGCGGAAGCATCCGTTGACGTGGTTGTTGACCACACCGACGCAGGCGTGAGTTCGAGATAGCCCATATCAACTCGGATTGCATCCATCGCGCGCTCGAAGGTCGCCCGCCCAGCGCCATACCGTGTCGCGAGCGCTGCCTCGGCGGCGGACTCTTCGTCGCTTCCGAGCAGCCGCCCGCGCATTTGGAGTGCCGGGCCGCACGGCCGCCCTCGGGCGCTGCAGGGCGCGATCAGCACCCGCGAATCAGCGGCAAGGCGCTTGACCTTCCCGGACGCTCGCTCGGTGCGCACATACGCTCGACCATTTGCCGCCGCCGCCCAGACCGGCGTCGCCACGGGCGTGCCGTCGCGGCGATACGTGACGATCAGCGAGTAGCGAGCTCGCACAATGTCGTCCAGCGTGCCGTCGACGGGCATCCGCGCGACCGCATCTGCGGTCCCGCCGAGCATGCGTCGTTGCAGGCGCGCGCTGCTCAGCGCGGCCGGCAGGCGACGTCCACGGCGGGGCCGGGCGCTGGGCCGGGGCGACTTGCTCGCACGACGCACGTCTCCGGCGAGCATGCGCAGGTATGCGTGGCGGTTACAGAAGATCGTGTGGCGTCCGGTGGCGGCGAACTGGCGTCGCGAGCGGCGCTCGCCGGCGTCGATCGCGTCCCACATCGTCGCCGGCGCCGGAAGCGAGAGGCGCCCCGCGACGAGCTCCGTGAGCCACTGCGATTGGCGTTCGACAATCTCGAACATTCCCGGACCGGCTTCCACCATGCCGATGAAGGCGAGCCGCTGCGCGTGCGGTGAGACGATTCGGCGGTAGAGGGGGAACTCCCAGTCCCGAGCTCGTTGCAGCCGGTCGGGGAGGAAGGGGAATCCGATCGTATAGCCGGTCGCGAACAGAACGACATCAGCCGGCTCCTCGCTGCCGTCGGCAAATCGAACCGTCTCGCCCGCGACAGCCACGACGCGAGGGCGGCAGCGGAAGGCCCTGTCAGCGAGCGCCGCTTCGATGGCAGGTGAGACGATTATCGGCCAGTGCCCCTCGAACAGGGGATGGGCGGGGGCCGGAAGCTCGCCACGATCGATCCTTGCACGCGCGAGGCGGGTCAGCGAGCGAACGATCAGCCGCACAGCCGGGAGGGGCACCATCAGGGCCGCCGGGCTGTCGCGCTCATCCAGCGGCCGGCCGAAGGCATAGCGAGGCAGCAGGTGGTGAACATGATCACACGCGAGCGTCACGCCGGACGCCACGGTCGCGAGCTCCGTTGCTAGGTCCAGCGCAGACTGGGCGCCGCCCACCACCACCACCCGCCGGCCCGCGAAACGCTCGGGTGTGCGGTACCCGCGCACGTGCATCGTTTCGCCGGCGAACTCGCCCGGAATCTCCGGGGCCGCCGGATTCCAGTAATGGCCGCTACTCACAACGAGCCAGTCGAACTCGCGTACGCCGCCATCGACGGTCACCTCCCAGCCGTGGGCGACGGGCTCGGCGCGCTGAACCGTCGCTCCGAAGCTGATGTGGGGCTTCAGGTCATTCGCTTCCGCGTATGCCTCCAGATACGCACACATCTCGCTGTGGTGAGGGAACTCCCGTGCGAGCGCCGGCTGCGGAAAGCTCGGGTACTGCATGCGCCGCCCCGACGTGTTCGTCTGAAGCGACGCGTATGCGGCCGAGCGGCCGCTGTCGTTTTCATAGCGCCACATGCCTCCGACGGCGGTGCCTGCCTCGTAGCAGGTGACCTCGAACCCGGCCTGCGTGAGCGCGGCCACCGCCGCCAGTCCAGACATGCCGGCACCGATCACGCAGATTCGAGGCCGAGCTTCCTCGGCGGCCGCTGCCGACGGGTCCCTTGCGGCGATTGGCTGAGTTGGGGTTCGTCGACTGTCTGACACCGGGACACCTCCTGCTAATAGACCAACTAGTCGGTTTATTTGTACCGTACACTGCCTCGGCAATGACTGTCAAGCCCAAGCGACGGTCGCCTGGGCGTCCGCGCGCCTCCGGACGAGAGTCGAGCGCCACCCGGAGAGCGCTGCTCGACGCCGCGGCGAAGCTAATCGCCGAACGCGGCTACAGCGGAACCACCGTGGATGATGTTGTCGCGGCCAGCCAGCTGTCCAAGGGCACCTTCTATTGGCATTTCAAGCGCAAGGAGGACTTGCTGCTCGCCGTCCTCGAAGAGCGGATCGACCGACCTCTGCGGGAGCTGATCGAGCGCCTGAAGACGGCGTCGGCGGATGAGGACATGTCGCCGGAGGCGAGCCGCCTCTTCCTACGACTGATGGACCCGCGACGCGAGACGGTCCTGCTGGACCACGAGTACCGCGCGCTGGCGATGCGTGATGCTCGGATCCGGACCCGCTACAGGAGACGGCAGCGGGCGTTGCGGGACGCTCTTGCGGCCGGTCTGGACGCGCGTGCCCGACGACTCGGTGCGCCGGCTTTCTCGATTCCGACGACGGACGTCGCGACGGCCTACCTGAATCTCGGCAGCTCGCTCGCGGTCGAAAAGCTGATCGATGCCCGGGCGGTGCCGGAGAGCTTGTTGGGGGACACCGTCGCGCTCGTGTATCAGGGCCTGGTCGCACGGTCGACGGTGAGCGCGGAGTAGGTCAGAGCAGGCTGGGGAGCTCACACCAGGCAGATCGCCTGCGTCGCCGATCAGATACGAGCACTACGGGATGTCAACCCGACAGCGCGGTCCCCTAGCTCGGGCGAGGCGCCGGTCGAGCGTGAGCAGTGTGGCGTTGAGTGCCTCGGCAAGCGCGACGTAGAGGGCGTCCGGTGCGCTCAGAGAGTCGCGCAGCTGCCATGCGCGCCCGAGGAGCGGGCGGTGGTCTACGCGCGTCGCCGGCCAGGACTCCAAGTCTTCGATCGCCTGGTGAGCTGCGGTTCCGTCGAGTTCATCGCGCAGGTGCGCCCGCCGGACCACCCCCAGAACCTCAGCATCCACTAGGTGCGGAGCGGCCTGTTCCGGGTTGCTTTCCAGGCGTGCTCGCACAGGCTCGGCATCGGGCCCCGCGAGCACAACCTCCGCGACGCACGAGGCGTCAACGACCAGCATCGCGCAGCTCGTCGAGCGCCTCCAGAACATCCTTCGTTCCGACGGCCGACGAGCGCCTACGGGTCGATGCAAGCCAGGCCGCGACGCTGGGGCTGGTGGCGATGCGTGTCGCCTCGGCGCGCAACAGCTCAGGGACGCTGACTCCCTCCTCGGCTGCCCGCCTGCGAAGGCCAGCGTAGACCTCGTCGTCAATGTCCCGGATCTGAATGGTCTTGGACATATTCGCATCTTATCATGCAGTTTCGCATGTCCATCATCCGCGAATCGGCGAGGACCGGCACGAGTTGCGAGGGCGCCATCTGGACGCATACGCCGCCGCCCGTCATGTGTCCAGACGTATGGTCTTAGCTCGGGAGTGCTCCGGCTGCAGCCGAACTCGGTAGCGGTGAGTACCTTGCAGGCCAAACACCGCTACCCGACGGATCTCTGCGCGCCCGAGCTCGGTGTTGGCTGATCCATGTCCAGCCCCGTAGACCAAAGCGGCGACACTCGGACTCGCGTAGCCGACGCGCTTCTACGCGAGCATCCCGACGCGCTCGTGTGCGCAATCGCAGACAACGGGCTGATCCTGCCGATGCCGAGGTCAGTACCGCTCTGGGGCCAAGTGGCGCTCGAGGAGCGAACCGTGTTCGACGCCGTCGTCGCCGCCGACCGGAAGGCGGTCATCGACGCATGGTGGGGCGTCAAACGAGAGGGAGCCAGTGTCAGCAAGGTGCGTCTGCTTGCGACGCCGTCTCGCTGGACGACTTTGCACTTCTTTGACCTTCGTGAAGCCCACGGCGCCTTCCTCGGTGTCCTCATTCTGGGCGACCATGCCACGAACGATGACACGGTTACTGTGGAGCCGGAGCTTGCGACCCCGCGGTTCTCCACCCTTCTTGAGGACGAGAATGGCACGGTCTTGGAGCCTGACGAGGCGTTCACGCAGATGTTCGGGTACACGGCCGAGGAGCTGATCGGCCAGCGCGTGCTCGACCAAATCCATCCTGAAGACCAGGCGCGGGCCGTCGAGAGCTGGGTAACGATGCTGTCCACCCGACGGGCTCAGCAGATGCGCTGCCGCCGCAGGCACAAGAACGGGAGCTGGATGTGGATCGACACCACTCTGCACAATTTGCTCAACCAGCCCGATCGCAAGCACGTGCTGGTCGAGATCATCGACGTCTCCACGGAGATGGCAGCTCTGCAAGAGCTGGAAAGGCGTGCCACGATCGATCCTCTCACGGAGTGCTACACCCGCCAGTCGATCCTAGGAGAGCTCGAGCTTGCGCTCGGACAGGGCGAGACTGCGCACCCATCCGTCACGCACACAGCCGTCATATACCTCGACCTCGACGGCTTCAAGGCCGTCAACGACACCCTCGGCCACGCTGCTGGCGACGAGCTGCTGACGCAGGTCGCGGAGCGTCTACGGGTCGCGAGTCGCGACGGCGACGATATCGGGCGCTTGGGAGGCGACGAGTTCCTCGTACTCCTGAGGGGTGTCCCTACGGGCGAGGTAGCCATGCGCGCGGCGAAGCGACTGTGCGAGGCCATCGGCGGCAGCAACTTCGAGCTCGCGTCGGGGGCCGTCGCCCTACGGGTGAGCGCCGGAGTCGCCTTTGCGGACAGCGCCGCAGCGACATGCGATGAGCTGGTCCAACGTGCCGACGCGGCCATGTACAGATCGAAGGATCAAGGACAGGGCACGCCGGTGCTTGCTTAGAGCGGCATAGGCCGTGCCGCGTCTACCGGTCCGAGCGATCCGCGGATGACGCGATCCGCTCCATGAGCGTCGCCGCGATGGCGAGCATCTCCTGCTCGGCCAGACTCAGGTCACGCTCGATCGCGTCGCTCAGCCATTGGTGTCGTAGCCCCATCAACTCGCTTACGACCCGCCGGCCGCTGCTTGTCACCTCGATCAGCAGCCTGCGCCCGTCGGCCGGGTCGGCTCGACGTTCCACAAACCCGCGTCCCTCGAGAAACAGGGCCATCTCGTGGGTCGACTGCGGGCGCATGTACTCTCCCGCCGCCAGTTCTGCATTCGAGATCGGACCCTCCTCGAGGATTCGCGCCAGGGCAAGAGCCTGCGGCATCGTCAGCTCCGCTCGGCCCGGCGGCGACTCTAGACGCAGGCGCGCGCGCAGCCGCCGCATCGCCGCCGTGAGCGCGATCGCCGTCGCTGTCGGGTCTGGTTCCCCTCTCATGTCTATCAGGGTACCTGGCCGAGCTCCCGAAAAGGGAGCGGCTCCCTCTGGCTCGTTGTATGTCGATGGCCAGACGTGCGAGATGATATGTTCTCAGGTACCCTGAGAGACTACGGTGGCCGCCCCTGAGCGCAACTGCCACCGCCGTGAACCGGGAGCCGAAACCGGCCCGACAACGCACTCGATCATCGCCAGCACGCATGCCCCGAGTCCGCCTCACCGCGCCTCGTGGCGGCGCGCAAGAAAGGACATCATGAAGCACACCTCAATCTCATCCGAGGAGGCCGCCGACCGGCTCGCGATCCGCGAGCTGATCGATGCGTACGCGCATTGCGCCGACCGTCGAGACGCGGAGGGGCAGAAGGCCCTCTTCACCGAGGACACCCACTTTGTCGTCTACATGAACGGCGTGGGCGCCGAGCCAACGGAAGACCTCCATGCCAGGGAGCAGTTAACGCCTGTGTTCGCGGCGCTCAAACAGTACGAGGTCACGATGCACTTCAACGGGCAGAGCACCGTGAGCCTCGACGGAGCGCAGGCCACCGGTGAGACCTACTGCATTGCCCACCACGTGTTCTCCGCGAATGGCGAGCGCAAGATCATGCTCGCCTATCTGCGCTACCTCGACACCTTCGTGAAGCAGGGCGACACGTGGCTTTTCGCGGAGCGCAACCTGTACCTCGAATTCAGCGACACCCGGACGCTCGGCGGATAGCGGGAGGCGGTGCCGACCCGTCCACCCGCTCCTCTCTCATCGCCCCTGGGCCGCGGCGCGGTAGTCGACCGCGCGGAAGCATCCGTGGACGTGGTCGTTGACCACGCCGACGTTCTGCATGAACGCATACACGCTCGTGGGTCCGACGAAGCGATAGCCCTGAGACTTCAGCTGCTTGGCGAACGCCTCCGCCTGCGGCGTCGTGCTGGGCAGGTCGGCGACGGACCGGGGTGCCCGCTTGCGGGTGCTCTCGTAGGACTTCGCGAGCGCGGCTAGGCTCGGCGACGCTGACATTATCGCTCGCGCGTTGTTGACGGTTGCCTGGATCTTGCCGCGATTGCGGATGATTGCTGCGTCCTCCGTCAGCCGGTCGACGTCGCGCTCGGTCATCGCGGCGACCTTCGCGACGTCGAAGGCCCGGAACGCCGTCCGGAACGCGTCCCGCTTGCCGAACACGATCGACCAGCTCAGCCCGACCTCGAACACGCCCAGGGTGAGCGCCTCGAACATCGCCGACTCGTCATAGGTGCGGGTACCCCAGACCTCATCGTGATAACGGCCGAACGCGGTGTCGCCGGCGCCGGCCCAGGCGCAGCGTGGCTTGCCGTGATACCCGGTGATCACATCGCTGGCGAGCGACATCAACCGTCCGCCTTGGCCGCGAGTTCGGCTCGCGCCGCCTGGGCGAGATCGGCGCCGGTGTTGGCGTGCCCCGCGACGCCCCAACCCCCTTCCGGGGACTCGGTGAGCAGGACCCAAGTCCGCTCGGCGAGGGCGGGGTCGCCTGCGGCGGACGTCACGATCTCGGTCAGCTCTTTTACGACCCCGAGCTGCTTGTCGCGGTCGAGCACGCCTGCGGGCGTAAGGACCTGCACGCGCACGTAGTTGCTCTCGCCGTTCACGTTCGCGAGCGCGCTGGCAGGGAGCTCGTGGATGAACGCCGCAGTGTTGTTCCGGAACAGCGGCAGGTCGGGCACCTGCTCCCAGCGCATCACGGCGCTCGCGAGGTCTTGGGCGAGCGTATGCTTGTCGGCGAAGGTCCCGTCCGCGGCATAGACGTCGATCATCGGCATGGCTAGGAACCCTGACCGGCCGCGAGCTCGATCAGCCCGACGACCTCCGCGGGATGAGAGACCATCGCGAGATGGCCGGCGGCGACCTCGATCGTGTGCGCCCCCATCCGCTGGGCGAACATGCGCTCCGCGTCCGGTGGGATCGCCTCGTCGTCGCTCGCAACCAGATACCACGTGGGCTGTGACTTCCAGGCGGGCGTCCCCATCACGTCCTCGAAGGTGCTCATCGAGAGGCCCTGCTGGACCGCGTACAGGACCTTCGCGTCGGCAGGATCGAGACCGGACGCGAAGTGGACGACGAAGTCGTCCTCGGGCAGCCAGCCGAAACCCTGCTCGTCAACGATCAGGTGTGCCAGCGAGGGCGTCGGGGGCCCGGCGCCAAGCAGGGCGCCGAGCGACTCGCCCTGCTCGAGCCCGAACGCGGCGACGTAGACGAGTCCTGTCACGTTCGGCGCGTCGGTGCCAAGCGCGGTCATGACCTGGCCGCCCCACGAGTGGCCGGCGACGACCGTTGGCCCAGACTGCCGCGTCAGGACGTGCCTCACTCGCGCGACGTCGTCAGCGAGGGAGGTCTCGGGTAGCTGCGGCGCGGTGACGTTGTAGCCCTTCGCCTGCAAAGCGCGGATCACCGCGCTCCAGCAAGAACCGTCCGCCCAGGCGCCATGGACGAGGACGACGTTCGGCAGCTCGCTCATGTCGACTCCTTCAGTTGGTGATTCGGAGCGGCGATCGTCTCGCGTGCGCTTCGATCTCGCTTGAGTCATCCGACTGCTCATCGCGGGGGCCAGCCGCCGCGAGGGCGTCGCGCAGCTGTCCGCGGGAGCCGACTTCGAGCTTGGGGAAAATCCGGTAGAGGTGCGAGCCGATCGTGCGGTGCGAGAGGAACAGGCGCTCGCCGATCTCACGGTTCGAGAGGCCCCGCGCGGCGAGCTCGGCGATCTGCAGCTCCTGCGCGGTGAGCCGGTCGCGCGCGTCGGGCGTGCGCCGGCCGATCTTCTCGCCCGTCGCGCGGAGCTCTTGCCGAGCGTGCCCGCTCCAACGCGCCGCACCAAGGAGATCGAAGACGTGGACCGACTGGCGCAGCGGAACACGTGACTCGGCGCTCCGTCGCCGGCGTCGCAGCCAGCCCCCGAAAGAGAACAGGGTCCTCGCGCGGAGAAACGGGTTGTCAGTCAGGTCGTGCTCCAGAGCCGCGACGAACAGCGACTCCGCGTGCTCGTCGTCGGCGAGGAGCGGCCTCGCACACGACAAGCCTGCCCGCAGGATCGGCGGTTCGCTCTGCCTTGCAATCGCTTCGAGCTCGACGAAGGCCTCCGCAACCTGATCGGAACGCCCGCTACGCGCCCCGGCCTCGGCAAGGTCGAGCACGGCCGGCCAACGCATGAAGCGGTGAAACGAGCGCTCGGTGGGGTCGAACACCGGCCACAGATGGCCGAACGCGTCCTCGTAGCGCCCCTCGCCGAGCGCCGCGGCGCCGCGCGCCATGTGTGCGGGCGCGAGCAGGGGGCCACCGTTCATTGCCACGAGAACCTCTTCAGGAGCGGTGATCATCTGCTCAACGCCGGGATCCCCGCGCAGTGCGCGCGCCAGCATCGCGGCGAGTTCCCCGATGAGTCCGAACTCGAGCTGGCGGCTGTCGCCTGCGAGGCCTGCTGCCTCGACGCCCGCCGCCTCGCCGGCGCGGAAGTCGCCAGCGTGCGTTGAGGTCCAGGCGTAATGCACGAGTGCCTGGGCGAGCAGTCCGAGCCGTCCCTCCTCGCGTAGGCGTTCGACCGCACGAGAAAGGAATCGCCGTGCTCGCGCGAAGTCGCCTGCCTTTTCGGCCGCTATCCCCAGGTAGAAAGCGTCAGCCGGATCGTCGATTCGGGCGAGCCGCTTGAGCGAGACGCGGCGCAGCACCGACGGGCCGGTCCGCTCCGGGTCGGCGAGCGCGATCACGGCGAGCAGGCGCGGGTCGTCGTCCGCCACGCCGACGTTCTCTGCGGCATCTACCAGATACCGGCGCGTCCTCTCGGCCGGACGGGTCCACCAGGCGCGGTGAGCCACTGGGACGAGGGAACGGACTGCCATGTCGGCGTCCCCCGCCGCCGACATTTGTCGGGCGATCGTGACGAAGGTCTTTGCGGCGCCCGCCTCCACCCAGACGTCGCCGCTGGTCATCTGGCGCAGCCACGCCAGCCGTGCCTCTCCGAGTGCGCCTAGCTCCAGCGAGTTCGCCTCGGCGATCAGCCGGCGGACGGCATCCGCCGAACCGAGCTCGTACGCGAGCTCGGCGGCGCGCAGCAGCCGCTCCCCCTTTTCGCGGGAGTCCGAGCTGAGTGCCGCCGCTCGCTCCAGAGCGCTGGCTGCGACCGTCGCTGCGCCGCGGCGCATCGCCCTCTCGGCATGGGTGTCGAGTTCCGCGGCGAGCCCTTCATCGAAGCCGATCGCGGCCATCGCGCGATGCCACAGCGAGCGCTCCGGGTCGGTCACGACCTCCGCCAGAGCCGCGTACGTGCTGAGGAGCAGGACGGACGTGGCCCCCTGCCGCACCGCTGAGCGAATCAACGGATGCCGGAAGCGCAGCTGCATATCTGCAACCTCGACTATCCCCGCAGCTATCGCCGGATCGAGATCTGACAAGTTCACGATGCCCCCGTGCAGCAGCGTGGCGCACGCGAGGGCCTCCTCAATCGATGCGCGCGGATCCAGCGCGACCGCCAGCAGGCAAAGACGAGTCTGGGGCGCCACCAAATCGAGGCTGGCGGCGAAGGCACGCTCCAGGCGGGCAGTGAGCGTAGGGGGTTCCTGGGAGAGCCGGTCAGACCCACTCGCGAGCGTGCGTGAAAGCTCGACTAGCGCCAACGGGTTCCCCGCAGCCTCGGCGAGCACGCGGGCCCTCGCAACGGGATGGAGGTCGGGCGCGTCCCGGTCAAGCAGCTGTGCGGCCGCGGGAGCGCTCAGTCTTTCGAGATCGAGGACGGGCAAATGGACTTCGGAGAGCGGCGAGGCTTGGCCCTCGCGAACAGCAGCGATCAACGCGACCGACTCCAGCTCGAGCCGTCGCGCAATGAACGACAGAACCCCGAGGCTCGAACGATCGAGCCAATGCGCATCATCGACGATCAGCAGCAGCGAGTCTGCGCCGGCAGCGTCGGAGAGGAGCTGGTGTGCCGCGAGGGCGACTAGGTACGGATCGGGATCGACCTCCTCGGCGAGCCCGAACGCGGCCCCGAGCGCCCGTCGCTGAGGTCGAGGCAGGCCCTCCACGTGCTCGAGCACCGGACGCAGCAGCTGCTGCAACCCTGCAAACGGGAGCTCGGCCTCCGCC
>DATMQG010000084.1:0-19739 GCA_035566835.1 Solirubrobacteraceae bacterium | reverse complement strand
CAGGTCGCCGCCTTCTCCCACTCGGCCTCGGTTGGGAGACGGGCTCCGTGGGCTCTGGCAAAGGCGTCGGCCTCGAACCAGGAGACGTGGCAGGCGGCGGCTCGCGGGTGACCGGCCGCCAGGGCCACATGATGGGTGATGTCGAACTCCTCCTTCCAGGCCCAGCCCTCATCCGACCACCACTCCCTGCGCTCGTATCCGCCCCCCTCGCTGAAGCGCATCCAGCTCGCGTTGGTCACCGGGTGGCGCGCGATCGCGAACGCGGGCACATCGACGGTGTGGCGCGGACGCTCGTTGTCGTACGCGAAGCCGGTTGGCCCGGATCCGATCGCAAACGGCCCCGCCGGAATCTCGACCCACTCCTGCGCCTGTGCCGGCTCGAGCGGCCGGTCGCGGATCGACACCTCATCGGTGGGCAGCAGTCCGGCGATCGCCATCGTCTGGCGCATCGTCTCCGCGTGCTGGAGCTCGTGACGCAGCACCATCTCGCAGACCACCCCGTCGCCGACACCGCGCCGCGCGATCAGCTCGGCGGTGCGCTCGCGCACGGAGCTCATGTAGTCACGTGCCTGCGCTCCTCGCAGCACGTCGATCTCGCCGCGCACGGAGCGAGGCGTCTCGAACGCGTCATAGAGGTCCGCCAGCTCGGGCCGTAGGAGGGGCATCCCGCCGAAGCGGTGGGCGAGCCACAGATCCTCGTAGGCGGCGATGTGACCGAGATCCCACACGAGCGGGCTCATGATCGGTGAGTGGACGCGCTCGAGGTCCGCTTCGGAGAGTCCCGCCACGAGCGCGAGCGTGCCATCGCGTGCCTCCTCCATCGCAAGCAGCATCCGCTCGGCGTGGGGTGCTAGAGGAGCGATCTTCTCCGCGTTGGCTGCCACGACTCCGCCTCACTGTAGAACTTGACGGCGCCTGGCGGCGCCGTCATCGTTCCAGCGCGCCAGGATCCGCGTCTCGTGCTCGTAGCCGAGCACGCTGATCGCGCCCGCCGAGAGACCCAGCCGTCCGCCCCCTGCGGGCTCGAGCTCGATCCAGCGGGCGCCGAGCACGCGTAGCATGTGCCCGTGCGAGAAGGCGGCGGCCGGCCCGCTGCTCGCGCCGAGTGTGGCGATCACCTCCTCCGCGCGCGCTCCCACCTGATCGGCGTTCTCTCCCCCCGGGCAGCCGTCGCG
The DNA here is from genome assembly GCA_035566835.1 of Solirubrobacteraceae bacterium. Lineage (GTDB taxonomy): Bacteria > Actinomycetota > Thermoleophilia > Solirubrobacterales > Solirubrobacteraceae > Palsa-744. Next base: position 18,564 of record DATMQG010000084.1, on the reverse strand, counting down.
CCACAGGTTCCAGTCGGGCCGGCGTTCGTGGATCTGCGCCGTCGTCAGCCCCTCGTAATCGCCGTAGTCCCACTCGTGCAGCGCGTCGCAGACCTCGGCACGATCGCCGAGCCCGCACAGCTCGCAGGTTTCCCGCGCGCGGCGCAGGGGGCTGACGAGCACGCGCTGGAAGCGCCATGCGCTCAGCTCGCCGGCGAGCGCCCTGGCGGTGGCGCGCCCGGCATCGGTCAAGGGAATGTCGGTCAGGCCCGTGTGGCGGCCGTCGAGGCTCCATTCCGTCTCGGCATGCCGGACAAGCACGACTTCCCGCGCTGCGCCGGCGGGGCTCACGACCGCGGGCCGTGCGGCGCGGCGGCGTCGTCGACGATCACGGTCAGCCGCTCGCGCCGGAGCAGGCTTGCCGGAACGTGGCGGCTGGGCTCTGCGAACGCGGCGTCGATCGCGTCCGCCTTGCTCGCCCCGGTCGCGAGCAGCAGGCAGCGCCGCGCGGCGCGCAGGACCGCGAGGCTGAGCGTGATCCGCTCCGGCGGCGGCTTGGGCGAGTCACGAACTCCCAGGCACAGCACGTCATCGCCGGCGTCGAGCGCGGGGGAGCCCGGGAACAGTGACGCGACGTGGCCGTCTGCTCCGATGCCGAGCACGATCAGGTCGAACACGGGCAGCTCCTGCACGCCGATCTCCAGACGCTCGCGCAGCGCCTGCGCGTAGCGGCGCGCGCCCTCCTCGGGACCGAGCTCGCCCTGCATGCGATGCACCATCTCGGGCGCGATCCCGGCGGGCGCGAGCAGCGTCTCGGCGACGAGCCGGTAGTTGCTCTGCTCGTCCTCCGGCGCCACGCAGCGCTCGTCCGCGAACCAGACCTCTACGCGCTCGAGCGCCGCGGGTTTCTCGCCCAGCAGCTCAAAGGTTCGCCGCGGCGTCGAGCCGCCACTGAGCGCGAGCTGCGCGACTCCCCTCTGCTCGCGGGTGCTCGCGGCGTAGCGGGCGATGTCGGCGGCCGCGCGCTCGGCCACCGCCTCGGCGTCCGCACATGTGGTCAGCCGGGTCAATGCCGTCTCCAACGAGCTAGGGCAGCATCGCCTGCGCAGCCTTCAGCGCCGGCAGGTAGGTCGGATCGCGCAGCAGCGCCTGACGGATGCCCTCGCCGAGGACGCCCCCCTCGCCGCGCGAGGCGCCGGGTATACGCCACGCGCGCTCCTCCCCGTGCGGGTCACGCGTTCGGGCATGCAGCCCTCCCGGACCGCGGTCGAGGCTGAGCTCGCGTCCGGAAGCCGTCCGCAGCGTGACCCCCTCCAGGCCGCGTACCTGCTGTTCGGGAGCCGACTCGAGCCGCAGCGAGACGTCCTGGCGAGGAACGTGGGCCTTTCCCAACAAGACGTCGCCGCGAGCGACGAGCGCGCTCGGCGCCCAGCCCAGTCGCGAGGCCAGCCAGCCGGCGAGCAGCATCGCGCTGACCGTTGAGGCGGGATGATGGCGCACCGTCACGCGCTCGATCGCTCGCAGCTCCAGCCGGCGGGGCGGCGGGTCGAAGCTGCCCGCGACGCGCTCGCGCCAGGGGATCGAGCGCAGCCAGGCGAGATCGACGACATACGCCTCGTCGCTGAGCCTGCAGGCCCGGTCGACGGCGTCCCGCCAGACGGGCTCGTCGAGCGAGTCGAGCAGCACCGCCTGCGAAAGCGCGAGCAGCGGCTCGACGATGTCGTAGTGCCCGTGCGGCGACCACAGCACTGTCGGCAGGTCGCTGACGACAAGCGGGTCGGCGATCGTGAGCAGGTCGTCAAGGTGGCGGTCTCCGAGTTCCACAACCACGGTCTCGCGCAGCACGGCGAACTCGCCGGGCGCCGGGTCTCCGTCGGAGACGATGCTCACGCGCGCGTCGAGACGCTCCCGGCGCGGCTCGTAGGCGAGCACGAGCAGGCGCGAGGGGCTGTAGCGCCCGACGCTGCGAAGGCGATTGGCGATCTCGCCGGTCCATTCGCGATCGACGAACGCGATCATGTTGAGCACGCGCGCCGGCTCGTATCTGTCGTTTTCGGTGTGCCGCTGGATCAGCAGCTCGCGCAGCGCGGCTTCGATCGCGTCGGGCGTGGTGCCCTGGGCGCTCCAGACTGCGTCGCTGCGGCTCATCAGATCGCGCGCCAGCGATGGCCGTCGCTCAGCAGCTGCTCGGCCTCCTCGGGTCCCTGAGAGCCGGCTTCGTAACGCGAGAGGCCCTCCCTCGTGGAGGCCCAGAGTTTGACGATGGGGTCGCATATGCGCCACTGCGCCTCGATCTCGTCGTTGCGGGTGAACAACGTCGCGTCGCCGCGCATCGCGTCCGTGATCAGCCGCTCGTAGGCCTCCGGCGACTGCGAGAGGAAGGAGGTCCCGTAGAGGAACTCCATGATCACCGGTCGGATCGCCATCCGCGTGCCGGGGATCTTCGCCACCAGGCTCAACGAGACGCCCTCGTTCGGCTGGATCGAGAGCACCAGCTGATTCGCCTGGACGCCCAGCGAGCCCGCCTGGCTGAACGCGAGGTGCGGGACCGGCTTGAGTGTGACGGCGATCTCGGTGAGCTTGCGCGCAAGACGCTTGCCGGTGCGCAGGTAGAAGGGCACGCCCGCCCAGCGCCAGTTGTCGACCTCGAGTCGCAGCGCCGCGTAGGTCTCCGTAATCGAATCCGCGGGTATGCCCTCCTCTTCGACGTACCCGGGCACGTCCTCGCCGCCCGCATGGCCCTTGGTGTATTGAGCGCGCACCGACATCGCCGGGATCCCTTCAGGCGTCGGCGCGGGGATCGCCTGCAGCACCTTGACCTTCTCATTGCGGACCCCTTCCGCGGTGAAGCTCACCGGGGGCTCCATCGCCACGTGGCAGAGCAGCTGCAGCATGTGGTTCTGGATCAGGTCGCGCAGCGCCCCGGCTTTGTCGTAGTAGCTCGAGCGGCCTTCGATGCCGACGTCCTCGGCGGCCGTGATCTGGACGTAGTCGATGAAGTTGCGGTTCCACAACGGCTCGAACATGCCGTTGGCGAACCGGAACGCCATCAGGTTCTGCACGGTCTCCTTGCCGAGGTAGTGGTCGATGCGAAAGACCTGGGACTCGTCGAAGATCGCGAGCACCCGACGATTGAGCTCGCGCGCCTCCTCCAGTGACGTTCCGAACGGCTTCTCGATGATCACCCGCACTTCCGCGTCTACGCGGTGGGCCAGCTTGGAGCGGCCGAGCTGCTCCACGATCGGTGCGAAGAAGCTCGGATCCGTGGCGAGATAGAAGGCCCTGTTGAGTGGTTCGCCCGCCTGCTGCTCGAAGCCGTCGAGCAGCTTGTGCAGCTCCGCGTAGACGGATTCGTCGTCGAACAAACCGGGCACGTACTTGACGTTTTCCAGCACGATCTTGAGCACATCGGCGTCCGGCGGGCGGCGCGAGAAGCGGCGGATCGCTTCCTCGCACTCCCGGCGGTAGTCCTCGTGGTCTTTTTCTTTGCGAGCCACGCCGATCAGGTGGAAGCGCTGTGGCAGGGCGCCGTCGTGAGCGAGGTTGTAGAGCGCCGGCAACAGTTTCCGCTTCGCAAGATCGCCGGTGGCGCCGAAGATGACGAGCGTCGTCGGCGGCACCGGCAGGCGCTCGAGGCCGCCCGTCAGCGGGTTCTCTGCTTCGGGCTTCGCGGTTGGGCGACCGACGGCGACCGCCACGGTCACCGGCCTCCGCGCGCCGAGGTCCCTCGTGCGCGGCGCTTGCCGGCGGCGCGCGGCGAGCCTGCGGCAGGGGGACTCGAATCTGCCGGCGCGCTCTTGACGGCATGGCCGCCGAACTGGTTGCGCAGCGCCGCGAGCACGCGGTCGGCGAAGTCGCCGTTTCCCCGCGAGCGAAAGCGCGCGTACAGCGAGGCGGTGATCACCGGGGTGGGGACGTCGTGGGCTGTCGCGTCCTCGATCGTCCAGCGCCCCTCGCCCGAATCCTCGGTGTAGCCCTCGATCGCCTCCAGGTCGTTGCCGTCCTCTTCGAATGCGCGTGCAGCCAGTTCGCACAGCCACGAGCGGACGACCGAGCCCTGGCCCCAGAGGTGCGCGATCTTGGCGTTGTCGAGCTCGTACTCGGACTTGTCGAACACTTCGAACCCCTCCGCGTAGGCCTGCATCAGCCCGTACTCGACGCCGTTGTGGACCATCTTCACGTAATGGCCCGCGCCGGAGGGACCGAAATGCATCCAACCGCGGGGGCCGATCGCCGCGCGGCTCTGCTCGTCGGTCTCCGGTGCCAGCACGTCGAGGATCGGGGCCAGCCGCCTGACGGCCTTCTGCGGACCTCCGACCATCATGCAGTAGCCCACTTCCAGCCCCCACACGCCGCCCGATACGCCCACGTCGACGTATTCGATCCCGCGCCGTTTCAGCTCGCGCGCGCGACGCTTGTCGTCGCTCCAGCGCGTGTTTCCACCGTCGATGATCAAGTCGCCCCGCTCGAGCAGCCGGGCGAGCCTGCCGACCGTTTGCTCGGTGGGCGCTCCCGCCGGCAGCATCAGCCACACCATTCGCGGCGGCTGCAACTGCTTGACGAGATCCCTCAGCGAGCTCGCGCCGGCAGCGCCGTTCTTGACCGCCTGCAGCACGGAGCGCTCGCTGCGGGCGAAACCGACTACCTCGTGGTCGGAGTCCCGGCGGATGCGGTGAACCATGTTCCCGCCCATCTTGCCCAGCCCGACGAAGCCGATCTGCGTCACGTCATCTCCTTGATCCTCGCGGTTATTCCCCGAATCGCAGGGGCCGGGCTCTCGCCGCCCAGTCGCAGGCGCTCGGCGGGCCGGCCCAACTCGCGCAGGGTGCTCTCATCGCCGATCGCCTGCGCGTTCTTGAGCGTCGTGAAGCCGTAGGCCGCGCCCGGAATCGAGACGTCGGGAGCACTGTCGTGCAGCAGCTGCAGGAACCGCCCCTGCCTCGGTCCGCCCTTGTGGTACTGCCCGGTGGAGTGAAGGAACCGCGGCCCGTAGCCGAACGTGGTCGTCGCTCTCGTGGCAGCGCGGATCGCGATACGCAGCTCGGCGATCGCCTCGTCGAGCTCAGGCGACGGCTGCGCGTAGGCCATCAGCGCCACGTACTCGGGCGGCCTTGCGTCGAGCAGCAGCGAGCGCAGCGCGTCCTCGCTCGCGTCGGGCAGCAGCGGCAGCTCGAGGTGCTGTTCGTATTCGCCGAGCACGCGCCTGGTCGCGTCCTTGGCCTGCTGCACGTTCGGCTGGTCGAAGGGGTTGATCTCGAGGCCCCAGCCGACGACCGCCACGGCGAGCTCGGCGAGCATGAACACGCGGCCCAAATCGGCCGGGCCGCGCGTGGGGATCGTGATCAGCGGATGGCCGCCGTCTGCGAGCGCCTGAGCGCCCGCGTCGAGGTCGGGCTCGTGAGCGCTGACGTCGGGCAGGTAGGCGAACACGCGGTCATCGCCGTAGGCGCCCGGCTCGCCCAGGGGCTCCTCGGCGACGGGCAGGATGCCGGTGCCGTGCTTGCCGGTCGACTCTGCGACGAGCTGCTCGAGCCACAGTCCGAGCCCCGGAAGCGTCGGCGCGATCAGGAACGTGAGCTTGTTCCGGCCCGCCTGCGCCATCGCGCTCAGCGCGGCTCCGAGCCAGACCGCCGCCTGGTGCACGGCGGAGGACGCGGAGTCATCGACGTGCGTCTCCCACGCCTCGCTCGCGCCCCCGAGCAGTCCGAACGCTTCCACTCCCATCAGCACGGCAGGGACGATGCCGAAGGGCGACAGCGCGCTGTAGCGCCCGCCGATGTTCGGATCGCCGTGGAACGTGCGCCTGAAGCCGCGCTCGCGCGCCAGCGTCTCGAGGCCGGAACCCGGGTCGGTGATCGCGACGAACCTCCTCCCGTCGCTCACGAGCGACCAGAAATGCGCGAACAGCGACAGCGGCTCGATCGTGCCGCCCGACTTGGAGGAGACCACAAACAGTGTTCGCTCCGGGTCGACCGCGGCCTCCACAGCGCGGATCTCGCCGGCGTCGGTCGAGTCCAGCACGTGCAACGCCGGCCGGTCTCCTCGCTTGTGAAAACAGCGGCGCAGCAGCTCCGGAGCGAGCGACGATCCGCCCATCCCGAGCAGGACTACGTCGGTGAATCCCTCGCGGCTGACCTGCTCCGCGAACGTCTCGAGCTCGGGGAGGACCTCGAGCATCCGCTCCGCGATCGTGAGCCAGCCCAGCCGGTCGGCGATCTCCGCAGTGCCGGGCGCGCCCCACAGCGTGGCGTCGCCCTCGCGCAGGCGCCGCGCGACGTCGTCTTTGCCCGCGAGCACGACCTTCCGCTCGACCGCCGGCCGCAGCGCGCCCGGGATGCGAGGCTCGACGGCGAGGGCTTGGACGCTCACGCCACGATCGTAGTCGCGATGGCCCTGTTATAGGTTTTCGGGGCTCGGCGGCGATCCCGCAGACCCCACGGGCGCCCGCCGTGAACGGCGGACACCGACCTTCACCACATCTTGAGTCCAGAGAAATCCCACCAGCGCCCTGACCGGAACCTGGCACTGGAGCTCGTTCGTGTGACCGAGGCGGCGGCCCTGGCGACCGCCCCGCTGGTGGGTGCCGGCGACAAGGAGGCCGCCGATCAGGCTGCGGTCGACGGCATGCGCTACATGCTCCACTCGGTCCCGATGGACGGCATCGTTGTGATCGGGGAGGGGGAGAAGGACGAGGCGCCGATGCTCTACAACGGCGAGCAGATCGGCGACGGCACGCCGCCGCAGGTCGACATCGCCGTTGACCCGCTCGAGGGCACGACGCTCGCGGCGAACGGCATGCCGAGCGCGCTCGCGGTGATCGCGCTGTCGGCACGGGGGGCGATGTTCGACCCAGGGCCGTGCGTCTACATGGAGAAGATGGCGGGCGCGCCGGAGATCGCCGACCTGCTGGATCTCGACCGCCCGCTCGGTGAGACGATGCGGCTCGTGGCCCAGCGCAAGGGCGGCCCCGCCAGCGACGTGATGGTGGTGGTGCTCGACCGGCCGCGCCACGCGGAGGGCATCGCGGCGATCCGCGAGGCCGGCGCGCGAGTGCGTCTGATCTCCCACGGCGACGTCTCGGCCGCGCTGCTTGCGGTCACCGAGCGCTCGCCCGTCGACCTGCTCTGGGGAATCGGCGGCACCCCCGAGGGCGTCATCTCGGCTGCCGCCGTCAAGTGCCTCGGGGGGCAGCTGCTCGGCCGCCTGTGGCCGCGGGACGACAATGAGAGTCGCGCCGCCCGCGATGCGGGCTACGACCTCGAGCGAGTGCTCACGCGCGATGACCTCGTTGCGGGCGACGACGTCTTCTTCTCGGCCACCGGCGTGACCGACGGCGACGTGCTCGAGGGTGTGCGCTACCCGAGCGCCGGTGGTGCGACGACGGAGTCGCTCGTAACGCGCTCCCGGTCGGGGACGATCAGGCGCATCCGCGCCACACATGATCGCGCGAAGCTGCGGGCGATCGCCGGCGAGCGCTACTCGCGCGGAGGAGCCTTGGCCGGGTGAGTCCCTGACGGCCGTGGCGGCGCTCGCGGCGCCACGAAGGCGCGCGCCAGCGGGCCGCCGCGAGGCGCTTCGGGCGAGCTCACTGAGGGGCCAGCCTGCCGACCCTCGACTCGGCCAGCTCGAGCCGGGCGAGCGAGCGCAGGAAGCCGCGGGTGACGAGGACATGGATGCGCGATTGCGTCAGTTCATAGACCCGGCGGCTGATGCCTGAGGCGATCGAGGGGTAGAAGTTGGCCACCTCGACCTCGACGTGCAGGCGGACCATGGCCGGGTCATCGGTGGCGCTGCGGCGGACTTCGATCTGCAGGTAGCCGCCGCCGCCCCGCCCGCGCCTGGCGACCAGCAGTCCCCGCGCTATGCGCCAGCGTACGAGGCCACGAGCCGGGTCCATCTCGTATTCCGGCGCCTGGAAGGTCACCAGCTTCAGCGGCGGGGCGATCAGAACGAGCGAACGCTCGTCGGCCGTGTAGCGCACCCTGATCAGTCCGAGCGTCACGCGCGTGAGGAAGCGCCAGTATGTGCGCGCGAGGCGCTCGAGGTTCAGCGGCGACCAGACCTCGCGAAGCGCCTGCTCCTCGAGCAGCAGATCGGCGGTCTGCAGCGAGCGCACCGCTCCCGTGCCGGCGTCCACGGTCGTGGAGTCCTCGAGGTTGAAGAGCGTCGCGGGCGCCCGTCGCGGCTCCGGCCCCCGGCGGCCGGCCAGCGCGGCGATCGTGATCGCTCCTGCGAGCACAGCCGCCGCGACGGCGATCCAGATCGCGGTCATGTGGGCTCGTGTGCTCGCACAGGACGTCAGGCTATCCGCGGTCTGGATGGCGCGAGCGATGGCGTCCCCCGTTGCTGATATTCAAGGTGTGTGACTGACGAAGCCAGCTCCCACCGTGCTCCGCGCGCGCGACCGATCGCCGAGCTTCCGCTCGAGGCGCTCATGGGACAGGCGCAGGAGCTCGCCAGGGCCTGGGCGGTGGCGCTCATCGTGGCGCGCCCGCCGAGCGCGATCGCCTATATCCCGCTTGAGGATCTCGCCTGCGATGGCCCGCGCCTTTGTGCGCAGATGCTGCGCGCGCTCGGGTCCGACGACGAGCTCGAGGCGCTGACGACGCCGCCCGCGGACTCGGCGCGCGAGGAGCCGCCAGCCGCGCAGATGCTCGGCGGTCTCGCCGGGGCAGCTGACGTCGCATCCGTCGTCGCAGCGATGGAGGCGCTGCGAGGCGTGCTGTGGGAGGCGCTGCTCGCCGAGCTGCGCCGGCCGGTGTTCGACCGCTATGAGGCGGATCTGCTCGCGGATCTCGCCGACCGCCTTGCCTCCGTCTGCGCGATGGCGCTCGCCGCCGCGCTGCCCGTCGCGCTGGCGGGCGATCCTCGACTCCGGGGCCGCGCCGGGGTGCTCGTCGCCGGCACAGACATCGCTGCGGGCGCTTCGCCGCCGGCCCGTGGCGAGCCGCTTGCGCCCCCGGTCCCCCCGGGCCCGAGCGAGCCGTTCGCGCCTCCAGGCCCACCCGGCCGCGGCGAGGTGCTCATCATCGACGAACGCCCCAACGCGCACAAGCCGGCGCGCGTGGTCGTGGCGCGCGGGCCGAGCGCGGGAGAGCAGGCGCAGGACGCCCGCGAGCCGGAGCCGTCGTGGTACCCGCCCTCGGCAGCCTCCCAGCCGCCCGCGCCGGGGCCATCGTCAGCCGCCTCGCGGTCGCCTTCGCCCGCGGCGGCTCGGCGACGAGAGAGCCACGACGCGCCCTGGGAAGCTCCTGGGCCGCCGACCGCCGCGCCGGCGGAGATCGAGATACGCGACGAACGCGTCGAGGAAGGCCCGGCGGCGTGGATCCGCTCGATCGGTCGGGAGCTCGAGCGGTTCGCTGAGGACACGCGGCCGTTCACGGCTCTGCTGATCGAGCTGATGGACGTAGAGCGCCTGAATCGCACCGAGCTGCCCGAGGAGGTGCTGCGCCTCGCCGCGCGCGTCGAGCGCACGCTCGAGTTGGAGCTGCGCACGATCTCGCAGCGGGGAGCCGGTTCGCTCACGCGCGAGGCGCCCGGGAGGTTCTGGCTGCTCGCGCCTGGAGTCGGCGTGCTTCGCGCCGGTGCGCTCGCAGATCAAGTCGCGCACGCCGTCCGGCGCTCCGTGAGCCATCGCGGGCAGCCTGTCGAGATCGCCGTCGGCATCGCGGTCTGCCCCGACGACGGCGTGCAGGCCCCTGCGCTCGCGGCCCACGCGGACGTCGCCCTTTACGCGGCGCGGGCCGGCGGGTCAGCCGGACGCGGCCCCGCCCGTTAGGGCGCTGGCCGGCGAGGCGGGGGGCAGGCCCAGCGTAGGCGCGTTGGCGATGCTGCCGACCACGCGCGTTGTGATGCGGACGGTGTCGCTGATGCCGAGCGCCTGAGCCGCGCCCGCGGTCAGATCCCAATCAGCATGGCTGTACGGGCCGCGGTCCACCACGGGCACTATCAGGCTGCGCCCCTCGTAGCTGACCTTGACGAGCGTGCCGCAGGGAAGCGTGCGATGGGCAACGCCGATCACCGTTGGCGTCAGCGTCTGTCCGCAGGCGGTGGTCTGTCCGTAGAAGCCGGGTCCGAACCAGGTGGCGATCCCGCTCGGGTGAACCTTGCGCGCCGGCTTCGCGCGCGCCGCGGGCCCGGCCGGCGCGGCCGCGCCGCCGGTGGCGGCGGCCGCGTCCAGCGCTCCGTAAGCGCCCGTGCCTGTCAGGGCGCCCGTGCATGTCAGGGCGCCCACGAGGACGAGCGAAGCCATCGTTTTCCTGAAATCGGGTCGCATCTTGTCGACGCCTGCGGGGTGAGCTGACGGGCTCGCGCGGCACGTGAATGCGGCGCTACGGCCCTTACGGGCCGATTCGCCCCAGCGGATCAAGTCGATCCGCGTTGGGTCCCCCGCCCTCCGCGACCTGGGCCACGGAAGCTCGGCGTGCGGCGATTATATACAGACTCACGGAGCGCCCTGCCGCGCAGCCGGCGATCGGCGGATCGACGGCGTACCCGCCGGTCAGGACAGCGGTAGCCGCGAGAGCACGTCTTTGACGAGCCGCTCGCTCCTCGAGGCGCCCGCCTTTGCCAGCTCGCCGACGATCTCCGCGGCCGAGATCAGCAGCTCGGCGCCGCCAGGCGGCTGCACGGCGCCCGTCGCCTCGTCGTCTGACTCGTAGCCCTGGCTCGGCACCGCGTCGAGCTTCTGGGCGGACCGCCTCGCTCGCCCCTGCGCAGCGCTCGCGCGCTTCGCTGGGCGGTTGCGGGTGCTCCGCCGTCCGGCCCCGCCGGCGCCCCCGCTCCTCGCCTCGCCGGCACCGTTCTCCGCGGATGGCGCACGTGAGCCCCGCGCGGAGCGCTCGCCGGATCGAGCGGGCGCGGCGGCAGCGTCCGTCTTCTCAGCCGCCGTGCGCCGTGCGGCGGCCCGGCGCGGGCTCGCTCGCTGCGGGCGCGTGCGCGGCAGGTTTGCCAGCACACCCGAGCCCTCTCCGTCGGAGTTGGGCTGTGCCGGATGCTCGATCCCGTCGCTCATCGAGCACATGATGCCTTAAGCGCTGGTTGCAAGAAGATCTCCGAACCCGGGGGCGATCGTTGGGGCGACGCGTTAGCATGTGGGCACAGAGAAACCTACGTTTAAGTCGTAACGTCGGGCGGGCTTCGGCCGTATGTCCGGCAGGTACTGTGGCAGCCAGAATCCGGCGGGTCCCACCTGCGGCCTCCCTCCGGGTTGTCGATTGACGGAAAGAAACGGGAACAGATGTCAGTAGTCGAGCTTCAGGAGCTGGATGAGGTCAAGGGGCTGCTCGCCAAGGGCCTCCAGGTGGGAGTCCTGTCCTATGCGGAGATAACCAAGGCGATGTCCGAGCTGGACCTCGACGAGTCCGACGTGGAAGAGCTGCACGGCTTCCTCGAGAAGGCCGAGATCGAGCTCGTGGAGGACATCGACCCCGCGATCGCTCCCTCCTCGCAGGTCGAGCGCGCACCGGACAAGCGCGGGCGACGCAAAGCCAAAACGGCGCTGGACCTGAAGCCGGACATGACGACCGACTCGCTGCAGCTGTTCCTGAAGGACATCGGCAAGGTGCGGCTGCTGACGGCCCAGGAGGAGGTGGACCTGGCCAAGCGGATCGAGCGCGGAGACCTCGACGCGAAGCAGAAGATGGTGGAGTCCAACCTGCGCCTGGTCGTGTCGATCGCGAAGAACTACCGCAACCAGGGCCTGCCCTTCCTCGACCTGATCCAGGAGGGGACGCTCGGCCTGGTGCGCGCCGCGGAGAAGTTCGACTACAGGAAGGGCTTCAAGTTCTCGACCTACGCCACGTGGTGGATCCGTCAGGCGATCGCGCGGGCGCTGGCGGACAAGGCGAGGACGATCCGGATCCCCGTGCACGTCGTCGAGAAGCTGAACAAGATTGGTCGCGCCGAGCGCAAGCTGGTCACGGAGCTCGGGCGCGAGCCGACCGCGGACGAGATCGCCGAGGTCACCGGGATCGACCCCGAGGAGGTCGACTCGATCAAGCGCTCCGCGCAGGCGCCCGTCTCGCTCGAGAAGCCCGTCGGCGACGAGGAGGAGTCGGAGTTCGGGCAGTTCATAGCCGATGAGCGCGCCGAGTCACCCTATGAGCGCGCCGCCGAGATCCTCACCAAGGAGGCGCTCCGGGAGGCCCTGGAGAACCTCTCCTACCGCGAACGGCGCGTGCTGGAGCTGCGGTATGGCCTCGGCGGAGAGCACCCCCGCACGCTCGACGAGGTCGGGCGTACGTTCAACGTCACGCGCGAGCGGATCCGCCAGATCGAGAACCAGTCGCTGAAGAAGCTGCAGAGCCTCGCGGAGGCCCAAAAGCTCCGCGACGTCGCCTGACGGCGCGTAAGCCGCCTGACGGCGTGCTACCGATCGAAGATCGGCCAGCTCGCGTACGAAGTACGCCACGCGAACTGCCTGTGCCCCGAAGGGGTGCGTCCCTGTCAGGCGACCCTACGCGCTCGTCAGGAGCGTGCCGTCCATACGTCAGCGGTGCCATTCAAGCGGCCGCATGGCGCTGCCGATGAGGTCAGATGTTCGATGTCACTGGCGCGCTGCGCGAGCTCGTCAACAAAGAAGGCTCCGATCTGCACGTGAAGGCAGGGTCGGCGCCTCTGTTTCGCGTGAATGGAGAGCTGACCCTCGACCCCGGTGCGGCGCAGCTGTCCCCAGCCGACACTGAGTGGGCGTTGAGGACGCTTCTGAACGACGAGATGAAGCTCGACGAGTTCGCACAGGAGCACGAGGTCGACTTCGCATACGAAATCGAGGGTGTCGCCCGCTTCAGGGTCAACGCGTTCCAGCAGCGCGGTCTGACCTCGATGGCGTGTCGCGCGATACCCCACAGGGTCAGCTCGATCGAAGAGCTCTCGCTGCCGTCCGTTGTCACCGAACTGGCTGAGGAGGAGCGCGGCATCGTCCTGCTCACCGGAACGACGGGCTCGGGCAAGTCGACGACGCTCGCGGCGATGATCGACCACATGAACTTCACGATGAGCAAGCACATCGTGACGATCGAGGACCCGATCGAGTTCCTGCACAGCGACAAACGCTCGGCGATCAACCAGCGTGAAGTCGGCATGGACACGGCGTCCTTCAAGCGCGCGCTGCGCCGCGTGCTGCGCCAGGACCCCGACGTGATCCTGATCGGCGAGATGCGAGACGAGGAGACCGTGCAGACCGCGTTGTCGGCCGCCGAGACCGGCCACCTCGTGCTCTCGACGATCCACACGGTCGACGCGACCGAGTCGATCAACCGCCTGCTTGACTTCTTCCCCCCGCACCAGCACGGACAGGCCCGCAGCATGATCGCGGGCACGCTCAAGGGCGTTATCTCCCAGCGACTCGTGCCGGGCGCCGACGGCGGGCGCGTCGCCGTCTGCGAGATCCTCCGCACGACCGGCAGAGTGCGCGACATGATCACCGACCCCGCACAGACCGGCAAACTGATCGAGGTGATCATGAGCGGGGGCTACTACGGCATGCAGACCTTCGACCAGGCGCTGTTCGGCCACGTCAAGGCCGGACGGGTCACCTTCGAGGACGCGATGCAGGTCTCATCGCACCCGCACGACTTCAAGCTCCTGATGCAGGCGGACGGGCGCCAGGGCACCACGATGGAGGACGTCGCGTCCGCCGAGGAGAAACGGCAGCCCGAGACCGGTCCTTCGCTCAGCGTCGCCTAGCGTCGCCGCGACCGGCGACGTGGTTGTCGAGCTTCTTGCTCAACCCGTTGGTGAATCGGCGAATCTCCATCCGCATCGTGAGGTTCTGCCGCTCGACGTAGCTCGTTGAGATCCGCGACCGTGTCCGGCCGCACTTCAGTTGGTAAAGTGAAGGTTGAAATGGCCGTAGATGAGACATGTCCGGTATGTATGACGGCTGAGATCGTGTGCGGCAAGTGGACGTTGCTGTTGGTGCGGGACCTCGCCGACGGTCGATCGCGCTTCTGCGAGCTCGAACGCTCGCTCGCCGGGATCAGCCCACGCACGCTTTCGCTGCGCCTGCGCGGGCTCGAGGAGGAGGGCATCGTCGAGCGGCACACCTTCCCGGAGGTACCGCCGCGCGTCGAGTACGCGCTGACCGAGAAGGGCAGGGCGCTGCTGCCGATCATCGACGACATGCGCACCTACGGCGAAGAGTGGCTCGGGGCGGGGTGCACCGAGCAGCCGAACCCCGAGGCGCTGGCCGTCGCATAGCGCCGGCCGAGGTCCGCCTGGGCTGCAACAGGCGCTGCGGCGGGCAGGAGGGCGATCGGGCAGGGCGAAGGTGAGCGCAGCATGCGTTCGCTGACACTCCAGACGGCGCTCACCGAGTTCGTCGAAGCGGCCGCCGGCCTCCTGCAGGCCGAGTTGGCCGGCGGCGCTGAGATTCCCTTCGAGCTCGATTCCCACTCCACCCGCAGGGGAGCGGCGAGTACGCCGCTCTACTGCTACCGCGCGCTCACCGGAGCATTCATCGCCGAACGGCAGGCTGTGCTCGAAGGCCTGCCCGCCCGCGGCGAGGCGGCGCGCCGGTTGAAGGCGTTCGACGGCCTCGATCGCTACCTCACAGCCGCAGGCTCCGAGCCCGCGCGGCGGACGAGGCCGGCGCGCGTGGATGCGGCGCTGATCGCCCTGCTGGGCGATGTGTTCGAGAATCAGACGGACTTCGAGCTGCGGCCCGAGCGCCTGGATGTGGCGCTGGCACGGCTCGAGCAGTCGGCGCTCGCCGACGCCGGTGAGGTGACGCTCGTGGCGACCCTGCACGGCCTGACGATCGGCTCCGCCGAGCTGCAGTTGACCCAGGGCCTCACGATCGCCCGCCCCGACGCGCTGTCGGGGCTACCAGAGGCGGCGCTGCCAGCCGGTGAGGGCTACGAGCATCTCGTCGTGGTGCTCGATGCCGAGCATGAGGCCGACACCGCCCCGGCCGAACGCGATCACCTCGACGCTGTCTCGCACGGGCGCGCCGTGCTGGCGGACCTGCTGCGCGCCCTGCGCCTGTTCGGCGACGGGCGCGTCACGCTGGGGGCGCTCGGCTGGGCGCGACTCGGCACCGGTGCGTGGACCGCGCTCGCGCTGGGAGCCGGCGGCCGCCCGCACGGGATGCTCGTCGTCACGCCGGAGCACGAGGACGAGCTGCGCGGGTTCTGCAACCTCGTCTCCCGCCGCGCGCCCGAGGGCAACGAGCTCGCGTGGGCGCTGCGACGCTATGAGCTGGGTTGCGAGCGCGGCAGCCCTGGTGAGACGCTGACGGACCACCTGCTCGCGCTGCGCGCGCTACTGGAGCCCGAGGGGCCAGCGAGCGGCCTGCTCGCGGGGCGCCTGGCCGCGCTCTGCGCGACGCCTCAGGATCGGGTCCAGCTGACCGAGCGCATCGTTCAGGCGCTCGCGATCGAGCACGCCGCGATCGCCGCGGGCGGCACGCTCGCGCGCTGCGGGGCCCTGGAGCTCGCACGCGAGGTGGGCGATCATCTGCGGGCGCTGCTCAGAGACGTCATCTGCGGGCACCTCAGCCCCGATCTGGTCGGGCTTGCCGACGAGCTTCTGCTCGAGGACGACGAGCCTTCAGGCGAGGAGCTCCTCGGCGATGCGGGCGAGTCCGAGGAGATCCTGGATCTCCTCGTCTAGGTGCGGGACGAGGATCGGCTCGGGCTCGCTGAGGGCTCTCGAGAGGCCCGCGATCGTTTCCCGGTCGCGTTTGGCGAGCAGGTCGAAGTCGGCGAGATTGGCCGCGACGCGTCGCGCCAGTCCCTCGCCCAGCCCGGGCCGGAGAGACTCCCGGACCTCGCCGACGGAATGCCCGTCGAGCCCGACGCCGTGGACGCGGTTGACGATCAGCGCGCCGCGCTGCATGTTCGCCGCGGCGAGACGCTCCGAGAGGTAGACCGCCTCGCGGGCGGGCTCGCGCTCGGCCGAGGTCACGATCAGGAACGTCGTCGCCGGGTCGGCCAGCAGCGCCGCGACGCCCCGCGTGCGCTCGCCGAATCCGTCGAGCACGCCCGACAGCGAGCGGAAGAACCGCGACAGCTCGCTGAACATGTCGATGCCCGTCACTCGTGCGAAGATCGCGAATACCAGGCCCGTGCCTCTGCCGAAGATACGGGCGGTCAGGCCACCCGGCGTGAGGAACACTTTCAGCGCGCGTCCTTCCAGAAAGCCGAGCAGGCGGGTGGGCGCGTTCAGGAAATCCAGCGCGTTGCGCGAGGGAGGCGTGTCGAGCACGATCGCGTCGAAGTCATGCTCCTCGTGGAGCTCGTACAGCTTCGCGATCGCGCTCAGCTCGTGTGAGCCGGCCACCGCCGTCGAGAGCTCCCTGTAGACGGGGTTGGAGAGGATCTCCTCGCGCGCGTCCTCGTCCGGGGCCAGGCTGACCACGATCTCGTCGAGCGTGCGCTTGGCGTCGAGCATCATCGCCCACAGCTCGCCCTTCATCTCGAGGCCCTGCTCCGCGAAGACCTCAGCGCCGATTCGGCGCGGCTCTCCGGAGAGCTCCTGAAGCCCGAGCGCCGAGGCCAGCCGTTTGGCCGGATCGATCGTGACGACGGCGATCTTCTGGCCCAGCGCGGCGAGTCCGAGCGCGAGGGCCGCGGACGTCGTCGTCTTGCCGACGCCACCCGCACCGACGCAGATCAGGATCCGCTTGCCCCGCAGGCGACTCCGCAGCTCGCCCTGTTGGCTCGCCATCATCTCGGGATCGTAGTTCCCGTGCAGGAATCCTCCACCGCCATGCGAATACCCACCGGACGGCTTTCCAGCAATCGAGCATCGGAGCCCCCGTGGACGGAAAGGCCAAGGTAATCGCGTTCGCCAACCAGAAGGGCGGCGTGGCGAAGACGACGACGACATTGAACCTCGCGGCTGCCTTCGCCGAGGAGGGCCACCGGGTGCTGTGCGTGGACATGGACCCCCAGGGCAACCTCACCATGTCCCAGGGCATAGACCCGGACACGCTCGAGAAATCGATGTACGACGTCCTCGTCCACAAAGTCTCGATCCGCGAGGTGATCCGCAAGCGCGAGATCGACATCGCGTGCGCGTCGATCGACCTCGCGGGAGCGGAGATCGCAATGTCGACGATGATCGGCCGCGAGCGCTCGCTGCAGAAGGCCTTCGAACCGATCCTCGAGGACTACGACTTCATCTGCATCGACACCCCGCCGAGCCTGGGCCTGCTGACGATCAACGCGCTCACGGCCGCCGACAAGGTGATCGTCCCCGTGCAGTGCGAGTATCTGTCGATGCGCGGGCTGATCCAGCTGCAGAACACGCTCGCGATGATTCGCGAGAATCTCAATCCGGGCGTCGACATTGAGGGTATCCTGCCGACGTTGGTGGATTCGCGCACGATCCACGCCAAGGAGGCGATCGAGATCCTCGAGGAAAACTTCGGCGACCGCGTGTTCGCATCCCGTATTCGCAAGACGGTCCGTTTCGCCGAGGCCCCGGTGAAGGGTATGTCGGTGCTCAAGTACGAGCCGGACGGCGTTGCAGCTCAGTCCTACCGGCAACTGGCGCAGGAGGTTCTCACCAATGGCAAACGCTAAACGCGCGAGCATGCGCGAGGGCCCGCTCGCTGCCCTGTTCCGCAAGACCGAAGACGCCGAGGGCGAGACCGCCGCCGCCCCGTCGGACGAGCCCGCGGCCAAGGCCACGGCACCTCCCGCCGCCAAGCCCGCGCCACCGGCCCATCCGCGCGAGAGCGGCCTGCCCCATCCGGCGCTGGGCGCCAGCGAGGATCAGCCCGATGAGACGCCGCACATCGCGACCCCGCGCGAGCGGCTGCGCCACGCATTCTCCTCCGAGATCCCCGAGAACATGATGGAGCGCCCCGCCACGCACACCGTGATGGACGACTATGCGCGCGAGCATCCGGCCGAGTGGGGCGCGGCCGCGAACGGCGCCGTCGGGCAGCCGGTGATCCGGGTCGTCGGCGTCGGCGGAGGCGGCGTCAACGCCGTCAACCGGATGGTCGAGGCGGAGGTCGAGGGCATCGAGTTCGTGGCCGTGAACACCGACCAGCAGTCGCTGCAGCAGTCGACGGCCGACATCACCCTGCACATCGGCGCCGCGATCACGCGAGGACTCGGCTCCGGCTCGGACGCCGCCGTCGGACGCCAGGCCGCGATGGAGGACTTCGATCGCATCAAGGCGCTGCTGAAGGGCTCGGACATGATCTTCATCACCGCGGGAGCGGGAGGCGGGACGGGCACCGGCGCGGCCCCGATCGTCGCGCGGATCTCCCGTGAACTCGGCGCCCTCACCGTTGCGATCGTGACGAAGCCGTTCGGCTTCGAGGGCTCGCGCCGCAGCGAGCAGGCCGACTACGGCATCGGCGCGCTGGCCGAGGAGGTGGACACGCTGATCGTCGTGCCCAACAACCGGCTGCTCGCGGTGCTAGACAAGCAGACCTCGATGGTCGACGCCTTCCGCGTGGCCGACGACGTGCTGCGTCAGGGCGTTCAGGGGATCTCCGACCTCGTCACGCTGCCGGGCCTGATCAACCTCGACTTCGCCGACGTGCGCACCGTGATGTCGGGCGCCGGGACGGCGCTCCTGGGGATCGGCATGGGTCACGGCGAGCATCGCGCGATCGACGCC
>DATMQG010000083.1:0-6279 GCA_035566835.1 Solirubrobacteraceae bacterium | reverse complement strand
GCTGCCGATCGAGCGCTTCGGCGCACTCCTCGACCTCGTCGGCCTGGAGACCGAGCTGATCGTCGCCGCCGAGGAGGAGCTGGACCCGGCCCTCGCCGACCACTGGACGGACGTTTCCGCCGCGTTCGGCGACGAGGACGCCCAGCACCTCTACGTGAGGCCCGAGAGCATCCAGCAGACGCTGAAGAAGCGGGCGCGGATCTGGCTCTCGGCGATCTCGAGCGGACAGGAGATCGAGCTGCGGGCGCAGTCGGCGGACACCGCCGCGCGTTCACTGAGCGAGGCGGAGCCCGAACTCGAGAAGCTCGTGCGATCGGGCTACCGCACCGTGGTCGCGTTTCCCCGGCGGGGAGAGGGCGAGCGCGCCGCATACAACCTCGGTCGCCTGAAAGCGACCTGGCTCGGGGAGGGCGTCGAAGTCGGCCGGCAGGTGCTCGAGCCATCGCTGCGCTTCGCGCCGGCATCGCTGCGCGAGGGCTTCATCGCGCCCCAATTCAAGCTCGCCGTATTCCCCGAGCATCGTCTTCTTCGCCGCCGCCGCGCCGAGCGGCCGGCGGCGGGTAGGGGCGATCGGCCGCGGCGAGGTGCGCTGCGTTCATTCAGCGAGCTGCGGACCGGCGACGTGGTCGTGCACGAGGACCATGGGGTGGCGCGCTTCGCGGGTTTCGAGACGCGCACGGTCGCGAACGTCACGCGCGATTACCTCTACCTCGAATACCAGGGCGACGATCGCGTGTTCGTGCCCACCGACCAGCTGGCGAAGATCTCACGGTACGTGGGCGGGGGCGGCGAGCATCCGCCTCTGAGCAAGCTGGGCGGCAACCGCTGGGACACGATGAAGGCGCGCGCGCGGCGCGCCGCCCAGGAGCTGGCGGGGGAGCTACTCGGCCTGTACGCCGAGCGCCGCACGAGGGCCGGGCACGCGTTCGAGGCGGACTCGGACTGGCAGCGGGAGTTCGAGGAGCGCTTCCCGTTCTCGGAGACGGTCGACCAGCGCGAGGCGATCGAGCTCGTGAAGGCGGACATGGAGGCGCCACGGCCGATGGACCGGCTGATCTGCGGCGACGTCGGCTACGGCAAGACCGAGGTCGCGCTGCGCGCGGCGTTCAAGGCCGCGAACGAGGGCAAGCAGGTGCTGATGCTGGTGCCGACGACGATCCTCGCCCAGCAGCACTACGGCACGTTCGTGGAGCGCCTCGCCGATTATCCGATCACGATCGAGCACGTCTCGCGCTTCCGCAGCGCAGCGGAGCAGAAAGCCGCGATCAAGGGCTTCGCCGAGGGACGCATCGACATCCTGATCGGCACGCACAGAGTGCTCTCGCGCGACGTGCGCGCAAAGGACCTGGGCCTCTTGATCGTCGACGAGGAGCAGCGTTTCGGCGTCAAGCAGAAGGAGCTGCTGCGCCAGCTGAAGCTGAAGGTAGACGTGATCTCGATGTCGGCGACCCCGATCCCCCGCACGCTGCAGATGTCGCTCGCCGGGCTGCGCGACATCTCCGTGATCGAGACGCCGCCCGAGGGGCGCCGGCCGGTGAAGACGTACGTTGGCGAGTACGAGGAGGAGCTCGTCAGGCGCGCGATCATGCGCGAGCACGAGCGTGGTGGGCAGGGCTTCTTCCTGCACAACCGCGTGGAGACGATCGCGGAGACGGCCGAGCGGCTACGCGCGTTGTGCCCCGGCGTGCGTTTCTCCGTCGCCCATGGCCAGATGGGCGAGGGCGAGCTCGAGAGCGCGATGATGGACTATCTGCGCGGCGGGGCTGACGTGCTCGTGTGCACGTCGATCATCGAGTCCGGGATCGACATCCCGCAGGCGAACACGCTGATCGTGGAGAACGCCGACACCTTCGGGCTGGCGCAGCTCTACCAGATCCGCGGCCGGGTGGGGCGCAGCCGCGAGCGCGCTTACGCCTACCTGCTCTACGACTCGGCCGCCGCGCTCACGCCGGAGGCGGCCCAGCGCCTCGCGGCGCTGTCCGACTACACCGAGCTCGGTGCCGGCTTCAAGATCGCGATGCGCGATCTCGAGATCCGCGGCGCCGGAAACCTGCTTGGCGACGAGCAGTCCGGGCACGTGGCGGCGCTCGGCTTCGAGCTCTACATGCAGATGCTCGACGAGGCGGTGCGGGCGGCCGAGGTGGGCGGCGACGGAGTCGATGGCGAGGCGCTGCCCGAGCCCGTGCGGCTCGACGTGAACGTCGACGCCTTTGTGCCGGCCGAGTACATCCCCTACGAGCAGGCCAAGATCGAGGTACACCGCCGGCTGGCGGGCGCGCTCGAGGTCGCCGAGGTCGAGCGCCTGCGCGAGGAGCTCGAGGACCGCTTCGGCGACGTGCCAGAGCCGCTCGAGAACCTGCTGGCGCTGCAGCGTGCGCGCATCAAGTTCGGCGAGGCGGGAGCAAGGACGGTCAGCTTCCGCGGCGACCGCCTGGCTGTGGTCCCGATCGAGCTGGACTCGAGGAGGGCGAAGCGGCTGCGGGAGGAGCTGCCGGAGGCCCTCTATGAGTCCGGCCGCTCGCAGGTCTCGATGCGGGTTCCAAAGGACGGAACGGAACGGTTCCCGCGGGTGGTGAGGGCTGCGGACGTGCTGCTGGCGATCATGCGCGAGGCGGCCTGAGCCGGAACCTGCGCGTCCGCCTCCGAGTTCCGCTAGAGTACCGCGGCTGATGTCCAGGACGCTCCGCTTCATCCCGGCGCTAGGCGCCGTTTTATTTGCCCTCTTCGGCCTCGCCGCGTGCGGTGGAATTCCCGGTAACGCGGTGGTTCAGGTGGGTGGTACGCCCGTCACAAAAGACGCCTTCAAGCATTGGATGGCGGTCGCGGCGACGGCCACCGCCGCGACGGCTGGGGGGGCTGCGGCGAAACCGGTGCTACCCGAACCGCCGAGCTACAAGGCCTGCATCACACACCTTCAAGCGACGACGCCGGCACCCGCCAAAGGGCAGACCGCGCCGACGACAGCACAGCTGAAGTCCCAGTGCGAACAGCAGTACAAACAGCTGCAGCAGCAGGTCCTCGGGTTCCTGATCTCATCCGACTGGGTCCTCGGCGAAGCGGGTTCCCTCGGTGTGAAGGTCCCTGACGCGGAAGTGCACAAGCAGTTCGCCAAAATCAAGACCTCGCAGTTTCCGCGAGCCGCCGAATATGAAAAATTCCTCGCCACCAGCGGGCAGACGACCTCGGATCTCCTGCTGCGCGTGAAGCTGAACCTGCTGTCTTCCAAAATTCAGGAAAAGGTCGCCAAACGGAAACACACCGTCTCGAAGGCGGAAATCGAAAAGTACTACAACGAAAACAAGCAGCGTTTCGGCACGCCGGAAAAGCGAAACGTCGAACTCATCCTCGCGAAGACCGAAGCGGAAGCCAACAAGGCGAAGCATGAAGTCGAATCGGGCACGAGCTTCGCAAGCGTCGCCAAGAAGGTGTCGATCGACCCGACGAGCAAGGCGAACGGTGGCCTGCTTAGCGTCGTCAAGGGCCAGCAGGAGAAAGCGTTGGACGAAGCGCTGTTCTCGGCAAAGCAGAACGTGCTCGGCGGCCCCCTGAAGACGGCCTTCGGTTACTACGTCTACCGCGTCAAGAGCTCCTCGCCGGGCAGCCAGCAGCCGCTCTCCCAGGCCGAAGCTGCGATCAAATCGCAGCTGACGGCGACGCAGTCGCAGACCGCGCTCAGCAGCTTCGTCACGGCATTCCGCAACAAGTGGAAGGCGAAAACGGAATGCCGCTCGGGCTACGTGGTCAAAGACTGCAAGCAGTTCAAGGAACCGAAGACGAGCACGACGACGACCGGCGCGCCCTAACCGGGCGAGAGGACGCGCGGCCCCCACGTGCCAGCGGTGGGCGAAAGCGAGGACTCGCCATCGCCGTCGCAGGCGACGGCGGGAAGGCCTGACCGATGAGCCAGATCGAGCGAGTTCATGCGCGCCAGATCCTCGACAGCCGCGGCAACCCGACCGTCGAGGTCGACGTCGAGCTGCGCTCCGGCGCGAGCGGCCGCGCGGCGGTTCCTGCGGGGGCCTCGACCGGAGAGTTCGAGGCGACCGAGCTGCGCGACGGCGGGGAGGCGTGGCAGGGCAAGGGGGTCACGCGGGCGGTCGCGAACGTCGACGGTGAGATCGCGGCGGCCGTCGCCGGCCTCGACGCCTGCGACCAGGCCGCGCTCGACCGCGCCCTGATCGAGCTCGACGGCACGCCTAACAAGTCGCGGCTCGGCGCCAACGCGGTCTTAGGCGTCTCGCTCGCCGCCGCTCATGCGCAGGCAGCCGACGAGGGCGTGGAGCTGTGGCGCTACCTGGGCGGCGAGGCCGCGAGGCTGCTGCCGGTGCCGCTGATGAATGTGCTCAACGGCGGAGCGCACGCCGACAACAAGGTCGACTTCCAGGAGTTCATGGTCGTGCCCAGCGGCGCGGACAGTTTCTCGGAGTCTCTGCGCATGGGCGCCGAGGTGTTCCACGCGCTCAAGCGGACCCTCCACGAGCGCGGCCTTGGCACGACCGTGGGAGATGAGGGCGGATTCGCCCCAGACCTGAGCTCGAACGAGGAAGCACTGAAGATGCTGGTCGCGGGGATCGAGGCGGCGGGATACGCGCCCTACGAGCAGGTGGCGATCGCGCTCGACCCCGCGACGAGCGAGATCTACCGCGACGGCGCCTACGTGCTCGGGCACGAGGGCCGCACGCTCGATGCGGGCGAGCTGGTCGACTACTGGGCGGACCTCGCGCAGCGCTATCCGATCGTCTCGATCGAGGACGGCATGGGCGAGGAGGACTGGGCGGGCTGGAGGACGCTCACCGAGCGTCTTGGCTCGCGCATGCAGCTCGTCGGGGACGACCTGTTCGTCACGAACACCGAGCGGCTGCACCGCGGCATCGAGGCCGGCGTGGGCAACTCGATCCTGATCAAGGTCAACCAGATCGGGACCCTGACGGAGACCTTCCAAGCGATCGCGATGGCCCGCCAGGCGGGCTACACGGCCGTCATCAGCCACCGTTCCGGCGAGACCGAGGATGTCACGATCGCCGACCTCGCGGTGGCGACGGGCTGCGGGCAGATCAAGACGGGGGCGCCGTCGAGGTCTGACAGGGTGGCGAAGTACAACAGGCTCCTGCGTATCGAGGAGCAGCTGGGCGCCGACGCGGTGTTTCCCGGGCGCGCTGCCTTCGCGGGCCGTTACTAGCCCGTCGGCTCCTCGCCGGAAGGAGGTTTCCAGCCGGGCGCGAATGCGACTGGTGCATGGCCGCCCCCTCGAGCACCCGATCTCGCGACGGCTCGGCGCAAGCCCGTGCGCGCGCGCCGCGCCCCGGCGCATCCCGCGGCACCCGCCCCCTGCGGCGCGGAGCCTCGCGACCGCGGGTGCGCTGGGACCGCGTCGGGCGCCTTGCGATGCTGTGCGTGCTCGTGGCACTCCTCTACCTCTACCTGAGTGCCGGCGTGCACATGTTCTCGACCTGGCGCCAGTCGCGCCACGACAATGCCGCCGTCGTGACGCTCGAGCGCGAACACGTCTCGCTGGCACGCCAGCACGAAGCTCTGAGGAAGCGTGCGACGCTCGAAGGCGAGGCGCGCCAGCTCGGGATGATGAAGAACGGCGAGCAGCCGTACGTCGTCAGCGGACTGCCGCCAAACTGAGCCGCCTTGCCGCCGGCCGCTGCTACGCTCGGCGGCGATGTCGTTCGAGAACGCGATCTACCAGTGGCAGCAGGGCGAGCGACGTCTGAAGGATGCGCCAGCCGAGCGCAGGGCGGTGCTGGAGCGCGTCGTCGGTGCTCTCGTCAACGAGCTGCGGCGTCGGCTCGGCGGCCGCTTCTCCTCACAGGAGCTCGCCGAGCTGTACGAGCACGGCACGGCGTGGTGCCTGCAGCTCGCGATGAAGGCGGCGCCAGAGGATCCGTGGGCGTGGGAGGCGGGCCTGGTGGTGGATGCGGCGTTCGCGACCTACCTGCGCGAGGCATCCGACTATGCCGGCGGGAGGCGGGCCCTCTCCGAGGCTTGAGCCAGCCGGCGTCTGCGCGAGCGCCAGCTCGCGTGAGCGCTGGCTCAGTCGTCCTCCGCGATGCGCCGGATAACGATCCGGTCCTCTTCGACGGCCACCTCGACCGGCCGGTGGCCGGCCCAGTGCTCGGCGTAGATCGGGTTGTCCTGGATCGCGGGGTCGAGCCACAGGCCGTAGCCCTCCTCGCCGTGATCGAAGGTGCCTTCGAGGGGCCCGGTGCTGCGTGCGGTGGAGCGGCGGCCGCGGCCGCCGCGGCGGCCGCGGCGACGCGCGGGACGCTCGTC
>DATMQG010000082.1:0-53775 GCA_035566835.1 Solirubrobacteraceae bacterium | reverse complement strand
GGGCCGTCGGCCGTTTCAAGCCGCGGTCACCCGGCGGTCCTCGAGCTCGCCCACCGCCGCCAGCAGCGACTCGCCGTGCTTCTCGCAGAACGACTGGCCGATCCCACGGATCTCGATCAGCGCGTGCATGCTCGTCGGCCGCCGGCGCAGTATCTCTTCCAGCACCCTGTTCGCGGCCACGGTGTAGGCCGGCTTGCCCTGCGCCCGCTCCCATCTCCAGACCCTCAGCTTCTCGAACTGATCGGCGTCGACCGGATCTTCGGCAACGTCGTGCCCGTCCGCCAGGCCGGCCTGCGAGGCGCCCCCGCGGGCTCGAGAGCCAGCTGGCGCGCGGCCGGGGCGCCTGCCCGCCGTGGGTGCGACCGGGATGCTCGCCACGAGCTCGAGGGCCGCGTCTGACTCGCATACGTCACAGCATCTCCCGCTCGGCCGGCATTCCTCCTCGTCGCCGAAGTGGTCGAGGATCTGCCTGCGCCTGCAGATCTCCGCCCCAGCGCTGAAGCGCTCGATCGAGCGGTATGACTCCCAGCCGCGATCCTTCGCCGCCTTGATCGCCATGTACGCCTTCCTGGGGCTCCCCTGCCCGGTCAGCCGCACGAGCAACCCTTCGTGGCCGCCCGGTCGCAGCTCCACCGCGCCGGCCCGCTCGGCGATCGAGAGCAGCACCCTGTCGCGCTCTCCCAGCTCGCCGTGCCCGATCGCGAGCGTCTCCTCCTCGGCGCCGCGACGCAGCCGCGCGACGTAGCGCCTCACGTCCTCCACGCTCGTCTCCCGCTCCTTGATGAACCTGATCAGCCTCCCGAGGTCCATCCTCGCCGCCAGCAGCAGCGCCCGCGCCGGGCGCCCGTCACGGCCGCCCCTGCCGGCCTCCTGGTAGTAGGCCTCGAGGCTCGTCGGCAGCGCCCAGTGCGCCACCGTCCTCACGTCCGCCTTGTCCACGCCCATACCGAACGCGTTCGTCGCCACGACCACCTCGGCCCGGCCCTCCATGAACGCCGCCTGGCTCCCTCGCCGCGCCACCGGGGTCATGCCGGCGTGGTAGGCCACCGTCGCGATCCCCTCGGCGATCAGCCGCCCCGCCACCTCGTCGGTGTCCTTGCGCGTGCCGCAATACACGATCGCAGGACGCGCCTGCGCGTCGCGCAGGGCGTGCAGCAACACCGCCTGCTTGCGCGCCACCGCTCCCTTGCCCTCCAGGCTCACGACGTCGAAGCTGAGGTTCGGGCGGTCGAAGCCGGAGCGGACCGACATCCAGTCGCTCAGCCCGAGTCGCTCGGCGATCTCCTGCGCGACCCGCGGCGTCGCCGTCGCCGTCGCCGCCATCACCGCAGGGCGGCTGGCACCCGCCTCGCCGGCGCCGCCCGCGGACGGGCCGCCGAGCGAGGAGATCGCGTCCTTGAGCCGCAGGTAGTCGGGCCTGAAATCGTGTCCCCACTCGGCCACGCAATGCGCCTCGTCGACCACGAACAGCGACACTCGCCGGCGCGCCAAGGCCTCGCGGAACGCACCCGAGCCGAACCGCTCCGGCGCTGCCAGCACGAGCCGCGTCGCGCCCGACTCGATCTCGCGCAGCGCATGTGCGTTGTGCCCCTCCGCCATCCCCGACGCGAGCATGCTCGCCCTCACGCCCGCCTGCTGCAGCCTTCGCCACTGGTCGGACATCAGCGCGATCAGCGGGCTCACGACGAGGACGAGGGGGCGGTCGGGCATTCGATCGTATGCGAGCGCCGGAAGCTGATAGCAGAGCGACTTGCCCCCTCCCGTCGGCATCACGACGAGGCTGTCGCGGCCCTCCAGCGCAGCCGCCACGGCCTCCCGCTGGCCCGGCCTGAACGCGTCCAGCCCGAACTGCGCGAGGAGCTCCTCCGGCGCCGGCGTCGCCTGTTGGCCGCTCGTCTGCATCATCGTCCAAACGCTACCCGTCGCTCCGGGCGGGAGGAGACGCGCGTGGCGCGCCAGCCGACCGCGTCCGGCTCACTGCGAACGCCGCAGGCCGCCCGCGGCGGCCCCATCATCAAGACCCCGCGGCCCTCCGCGTCCACACGATCCGCGCGCCCGCGGCGGGAACCAGCGTGATCGCACGCCGGCGCACCCACTCGCCGTTGCGCCACCTGCGCCCCGCAAGGCTCGGCTCCAGCTCGCCCAGCACCGTCTGCAGGATCAGCCTCATCTCCAGCTGCGCGAACGAGGCGCCGATGCAGCGGCGGATCCCTCCCCCGAACGGAATCCACGAGAACGTCTCCGGCCCCTCCTCGAGGAAACGCTCGGGGCGGAACTCCTCCGCGGCCTCATACACGCGCGGGTTGCGATTCGTGAGGTAGATCGAAGGCACCACCCGCGTGCCCGCCGGAAGCCTGTAGGAGCCCACCTGGAGCTCCTCCTGGAGCAGCCTCACGACGATCGGCACGACCGGCCTGACCCGCAGCGTCTCGTTGACCACCGCGGTCATGTACTCCTCGCCGCCGCTCTCGATCTCCTCCTGCAGCCGCCTCAGCTTCGCCGGATGGCGCACGAGTCGCTCGACCGCCCACGCGACCGACGTCGCAGTCGTCTCGTGCCCGGCCAGCAGCAACGTCACGAGCTCATCCCGCAGTTCGCTGTCGGTCATCGGCCGCTCGTCCTCGTCGCGCGCCTGCATCAGCAGCGACAGGATGTCCCTGCGCTCCGCCAGGTCCTCCTGCCCGCGCCGCCTCTCGAGCTCCTCGTAAATGACCGCATCGAGATGATCCAGCGCCCGCCCGATCGCGCCCGTCGGACGCTCCAGGGTGGGACGGCGCAGCGCCACGAGGACGATCGCGAGCGGGTGCATCGGCTTCAGGAGCCCCGCGATCGCGTCCTTGAGCGCGCCCATCCGCTCGGCTTCGACGCCGAACACCGCTCGCAGGATCACCTCGAGCGTGATCGCCCGCGTGCGCTCCTGCAGGCGCATCGGCCGGCCCAGCGGCCATGTGGCCATATCGCGCCGTGTCGCCTCCACGATCACGTCTTCGTACTCCCGCATCCGCTCCCCGTGGAACGGCGGCAGCAGCAGCTTGCGCTGGCGCATGTGCTCGGGTCCAGTCAGAACTATCACCGAGCTCGGCCCCATCACCGGCGCCACAGGCGAGTTCCCCGCTCCCGAAGGCGCCACCCCGGGCGGCGCCGTGAACACGGTCTTCACCGCCTCGGGATCGCTGAGGAGCACCAGTTTCATGCCGCTCGGCGAGAACGTGAGCGTGAACGCCTCCCCCAACCGTCGTGCACACGCATCCATCACCCAGGTGGGCGCCAGCGCCCACGCGAGTGTCTGCAGCACCGCCGGCGCTCTGGGTCCCGGCGGCAGCCCCTCCCGCGCCGCGGCGCGGGACTCGGTGGGCGCCGGCTGCTCGGCGGTCGGGGCGCTTGCCATGCCTACAAGCTACTCCCCGCCGGACGGCGAACGTCAGCGGGGCGCAACGGAGCCGCGCGGCTGCAGCGGATGGACTGGATGCGCCGGCGCCAGGCGATGCGCGCGCT
Organism: Solirubrobacteraceae bacterium; assembly: GCA_035566835.1. Lineage (GTDB taxonomy): Bacteria > Actinomycetota > Thermoleophilia > Solirubrobacterales > Solirubrobacteraceae > Palsa-744. Next base: position 50,280 of record DATMQG010000082.1, on the reverse strand, counting down.
TGGTCGTGTCGTGATCGAGCACGTTGCCGACCGCGTGTTTGACGCTGTGCGTAGCGTGGCTCACGGCGTGCCTGACCCCGGGCGAGATCGCATAGGCGAGCAGCGTCGCGGCGATGCCAACGGCGGCGATCGCGATCGCGAGCCGCGCGCGACGCTGGCCGATCTCGGATCGGTCTCCCCCCGATGGGGCCGGCCGTGCGCTGAAGGGGGAAATCGACATTTTCAGTAACCAGCCTAGACCCCGGGGCGGGCTGGTCGCGACAGGCTGACCCTAACGGATCCGCCGCCACCGCTCGCGCGCGACGGTCCTGCTCCGGCCGCTCTCGAGCAGCGCCGTCACGACGAGGCTCTGCGCCCGACCGATCTCCGACCGCGCGAGCACGGCCTCGCGTCTGCTCAGGTACCCGAGCAGCATCCGCGCCGGCACGACCCTGACGCCCTTCCTGCGCGCCAGCGGCCGGTCGACCCAGGCCCGGCTGAACACGAGCAGCGGCTCCACCGGAACACCGGTCACGCGTTCGATCGCCTTACGCTGGGCCTGCGCCTGACTCAGCACGGCACCGTGCAGGCGACCCACGCGAATCGGCCCACCATGGCTCTTCGTCTCGACCGTGAAGACTCCCGCGGGCCCGATCAGGATGTGATCGACATTGCCCCGTCCGAGGCTCGCATCGTGGATCACCTCCCATCCGCTCTCCGTCATCTCGTCCAGCAGCGCCCCGACGTGCTCCTCGCCGCTCGCGCCCCGGTCACGGCGCTCGACGAGCGGCAGCACATAGCGCGAGATCACGAAGATGCTCGCGAGCAGCACAACCTCCGAGGCGAGGAAGAGAACGTCGTGCAGGCCGAAGATGCGCCCCAGCAGCGCAGTGGCCACGGCGAGCAGTCCGAGCGTGACCAGCGTGCGCATGCGCAGCCGCTGCACCGTCTCCCGCGCGTACTGCCCCGGCGTGCGGCGGGTCGGATCGACGTCCGCTATGTCCATGTCTCCTTCCTCGATCGCTTTCGCCTTACATCGGCCGATCGAGAGCTGAGCCTTGAGCGTGCAGGGTTGCCCGCATCCGCATGAGAGGCGTGGACGCTGGCCCGAAGTTCTAAAGCATGGACCCGGGCCGGTCGAAGCAAAGACAGATTCCCACCCCCCGAAACAGGTCCACTTCCCCTCAAGGATCACCGTCGAGCACGGATGCTTCGCAATGATCGACCCAGCTTCCCCCACGTCCGATATCTCCCTCCTGCTGCGCGCACACGCCGAGCAACGCTGGTTATGCCACGAGGTCCTGCCCGTCCTGCGTCAGCTCGAACAGCGCGACTCACTCCCCGAGGAACAGCTCGGCGCCGCACTCGCCTACCTCGAGGTCCTCTGGATCGAGGCCTCCCAGCGGGCAGCCGAGACGGACGCTGCCTACGCCGAGCTGCTCGCCTGGGCAGCCGCTCCGGACCCGCCCCTGCACAACAAGGCCCGCAGCTACCACGGGGCGGTCGTCCGCGTGCGCGACGCCATCGCCCGTCATGTCGCCACGCTCGTGTCGGCCCCGAGCGGGGAACGCCGCGGCGACCACGCGAGCTCCTACTGAACGGGTCGCATACGCTGCCGCGCCATGGCCCGGCCGCGGTTTGACCTGCAGTCTCACTCGACGCACTCCGACGGCGCCCTCCCAGCCGCGGCGGTCGTGGAGCGCGCGGCCGACGGCGGCGTCGAGCTGCTCGCCCTCTCAGACCACGACACGGTAAGCGGCGTCTCTGAGGCGCTCGCGGCGGGCGAACGCGCCGGAGTTCGCGTCGTCCCGGCGGTTGAGATCTCCGCCGTCGACGACGGCGCGCCCGCCGGCCGCGAACTGCACGTCCTCGGCTACGACATCGACCATACGGCCGCGCTCCTGACCGAGCGCCTGTCGGAGTTCCTCGCCGATCGCGAGCGACGCACGATGCGGATGGCGGGCGCCCTGCGCGAGGTCGGGCTCGAGCTCGACGAACGCGAGCTCGCGGCGCGTGTGGCCGAGGGACAGCCGATCGGCAGGCCCCACCTCGCCGAAGCGGCGCTGCGCTGCCCCGCCAACGCCTCGAGGCTGCAGCAGGAGGGGATCGACGAGATCGGCTCCTTCATCAGGGCCTACCTCGTCGAGGGCCGGCCCGCCTTCCGCCTGCGCGAGACCCCCACCGTCACCCAGGCCGTCGAGGCGATCCACGAGGCGGGCGGCGTCGCGATCTGGGCCCACCCCTTCTGGGACCTCTCCGAGCCCGGCGAAGTGCTCGAAGGCATCGAGCGCTTCCGTGCGCTCGGGATCGACGGCGTCGAGGCCTTCTACATCACGCACACGCGCGAGCAGACCGAGTTGCTGGCCGAGCGGACCGCGTCCCTCGGCCTGCTCAGCACCGGATCGTCGGATTTCCACGGCCCCGAGAACCGCCTCTTCTCGCGCTTCCTCGCGTTCGAGACCTACGGCCTCGAGCCGAACCTCGGCCGCATCGCCTCAGGGCGCTAGCAGCGCCTGCAGCCGGTATGCGAGCGCCTCCAGGGCCAGCTCCTCGGAGACGTTGAGCGAGAGGCTCAGCCGCGAGTCGCCGATCGCCTCGATCCCCTCCCGCAGCCGCGCGCCATCGGAGCCGCGGGCGTCGTGCTCCAGCTCCGCCCGCCGGTCGACCGCGTACACGAGCTCGGGCGCGCCCTCGCAGATGCAGAGAATGTCCCTCAGCCACAGCTCCGCGAGCCTGAGCGCGAGATCGAGCGTCTGCGTGCGCACACGCCGCTCGCCCCGGCGGCTCGCCTCCATGCGCTCGCGCTCATAGCGCCTGCGCTCCCTGCTCGGCAGCAGCTCGAGCTCGCTCGCCATCTGCTCCTGCTCGCGCTCGCATGCGCTCGCGCCCGCGGCCCTCGCGAGCTCGAGCAGACCCATCCACGGGCGCCCTGCGGTCGAGCCGGCGAGCGCCGAGCGCACGAAGTCCTCGGCGCTCGCCCGCAGCGCGCCACCCTCCTCGCCCGCGAGCCGCGCAGCGAGCCTGGCGCTGCCCCCAGCCAGCCGCGCGCACGCCTGTGCGTGATCGCCTGCCACCCCCTGCAGGCGCTCCGCGACCCGGTGCGAGGGCAGCGGATCGAAGCGCACCTGCTGGCAGCGCGAGGCGATCGTCGCCAGCACGTCCTCGCGCCGATCGGTCAGCAGCAGCAGGTGCGCGAAGGACGGCGGCTCCTCGAGCGTCTTCAGCATGCGGTTTGCCGCCTGGTCGTTCATGGTGTCGACGCCCTCGATCACGAACACGCGCCGCCTCGATTCGAAGGGCGTCCGCGCCGCCGCCGCGACGACCGGCTCCTCGACGTCGGAGACCAGCATTTCCGCGGCACCCGACGGCGTGACCCAGGTCAGGTCGGGATGCGCGTCGCGCCCCACCCGCTCGCGGACCCCCTGCGGGTCGGCGGCCCCATCGGCGAGCAGCGCCGCGGCGAACGCCCGCGCGATCGTCCGCTTGCCCGTGCCGGCGGGGCCGTGGAACAGATAGGCGTGAGAAGGGTTTCCGCGGGGCGGCAGCGCCGGGCCGAGGACGGCGCGCGCGTGCGGGTGGGCATCGATGCCGGGCAGGGCGCCGGCGTCGCGGCTCTCTGCTGCGCCGATCGGTTCGGCCGTCGCGGGCATCACGGGCATCCTAGAGGTCGTCCGGGGACGGAACGCTCGCCCGGCGGCACCGCTAGCGTGCGGCCGTGCCCCGTGGCAGGCTGATCACGATCGAGGGACTTGACGGCGCGGGCAAGTCCACGCTCGCGGACGCGTTGCGCGATGAGATCGCCGCGCGCGGCTTGCGCGTCGAGCTGCTGCGCGAGCCGGGCGGCGTGGAGCTCTCCGAGCGGATCCGCGCGCTGGTGAAGGACCCGTCGCTCGCGGTCTCCCCGCGTGCGGAGGCACTCCTCTATGCCGCCGCGCGCGCGCAGCTCGTCGCCGAGCGCCTGGAGCCGCTGCTCGAGCAGGGAGCGGTCGTACTGCTCGACCGCTTCATCGATTCCTCGCTGGCCTATCAGGGCGCCGGGCGCTCGCTGGGGGTCGAGCACGTGCGCACGATCAACCTCTTCGCCACCGGCCTGCTCCAGCCCGACCGCACGCTGCTGCTGCGCATCACGCCCGAGCGTGGCCGGGCCCGCCAGCGCGAGCGTGCCCTCGCGCCCGACCGCCTCGAGCGCGAGGGCGAGGACTTCTTCAGCGCGATCGCCTCCGCCTACGACCAGCTCGCTCGCGACGAGCCGCAACGGGTCCGCGTGATCGACGCCGACCAACCGCCAGAGCAGGTGCTCCGCGAGGCGCTTGCGGCGGTCGAGGACCTGCTGACGTGAGCGTTCCCTCGCGCGATTAGCATGAGAGGTGACTTGACCGGCTCGAACCTCATCAGGCGTTGGCTGCTCGCGCTCTCGCTGACGGTCGTGGCGCTGGCGGCGGGACCCACGCTCGCCGTTGGCGGTGCGGCGACGGTCGCCAATCCCGCCGCCACTGCGCCCGCGACAGCCCCCGCCGCGACCACGACGACGACCTCCGTGGCCGCCACCCCGCCTTCGCAGCGAGCCTCCAGCTCGACCTCCCCGGCGGCGATTGCGCTGGCGATCCTCGCCGGGCTGCTGGCGCTCGCGGCCGCAGCCTGGGGGATCGCGCGCCGGCAGGCCTACGAGCCGCGCTGGTGGGCTTCGCTGCGCCACGAGATCGCCGAGGCGGGCTACCGCGCTTCGGCCACGTGGGCCGAATTCACGGACTGGGTTCGGCTCGGACGCTGAGGTTCGGGCGGGCTGAGGGGCCGTTGGATCGGCCGCGAGCCTTCTAAAATTGAAGGTCCTCCTCGGCTCCTTTCCGTCCGCTCCAGGCGGCAGGATGTCTAGCCCCAACAACGAGCTTCAGTGGCCGTCCGAGACGCCGGCGCAGAGGAGAGGAAAGCCGATGAATCCAGCTACCCAACCACCCACATCAGAGCAGACGACGGCCGGCGCCGGCCTCAAGATCAAGCGCGTCTTCACGAGCCCGGATACGCATCCGTTCGACGCCATCGAGTGGGAGCGCCGCGACGCTCGCATCGGCCACGGCGACCGCGTCGCCTTCGAGCAGCAGGACGTCGAGTTCCCGAAGAGCTGGTCGCAGAATGCGACGAACATCGTCGCCCAGAAGTACTTCCGCGGACAGCTGGGCTCGCCCGAGCGCGAGAGCTCGGTGAAGGAGATGATCAGCCGCGTCGCCGGGACGATCTCCCGCTGGGGCCGTGAAGGCAACTACTTCGCAAGCGAAGAGGACGCTCGGGCGTTCAACCACGAGCTCACGCACATCCTCGTGAATCAGATGGCGGCGTTCAACTCGCCGGTGTGGTTCAACGTGGGTTTTGAGGAGAGCCCGCAGTGCTCGGCGTGCCTGCCGCATCATGCGCTCGTCTCCACTCCCGACGGCATGGTGCCGATCGGCGAGATCGTCGAGAACGACGAAATCGGCCGCGCCGTGTACGACCCGAGTGGCATCACTCGCGTTGTTGCCGTCAAGGACAACGGTCGCAAGCCGGTCTGGTGCGTGAACCTGCGCAACGGTAGCTTCATCGAAGCCACCGCCGACCACGTCGTCAAGGCCGTGTCAGCTCCTAGCGGAGCACCACAGTGGCTGCGGGTGGATCAGCTGCGCCTGGGTATGCGCATGCATCTGCACCCCCACGGGGGGATCGTCCGCCAGCCGGCACTTGTCGCAGCGACAAGGTCGTCGAGCGAGCTGGAGGAGCTTGAGATTCCCGTGTCGACCGAGCCGATCGAGCTGGAGGTCGTCTCGATCGACCTGGTTGGAGAGATGAACGTCTACGACATTCAAACCGAGTCGAACGAGTTCCTCACCAACAACATCGCGGTCCACAACTGCTTCATCCTCAGCGTCGAGGACACGATGGAGTCGATCCTCGACTGGAACACCAAGGAGGGGATGATCTTCAGGGGTGGCTCGGGCTCGGGCATCAACCTGTCGAATATTCGCGGATCGATGGAGCCGCTCGCCAAGGGTGGCACGGCCTCGGGACCGGTTTCGTTCATGCGGGGTGCCGACTCGTGGGCCGGAACGATCAAGTCCGGCGGAAAGACAAGGCGCGCCGCCAAGATGATCGTGCTCAACGTCGACCATCCGGACATCCGCGAGTTCATCTGGTGCAAGGCCAAGGAGGAGGACAAGGCTGAGGCATTGCGCGACGCCGGCTTTGACATGTCAATCGACGGTGACGGCTTCAAGTCGATCCAGTACCAGAACGCGAACAACTCAGTTCGGGTCACAGACGAGTTCATGCGCGCCGTGGAGGACGACGGCGATTGGCGGCTGACCTCCCGCACGACCGGTGAGCCCATCGGCGAGCCTGTGAGTGCACGCGAACTGATGCGCGAAATCGCCGAGGCGGCCTGGCGCTGTGCCGACCCAGGAATGCAGTACGACACGACCATCAACCGGTGGCACACGTCTCCGAACAGCGGACGGATCAATGCGTCTAACCCGTGCTGCTTCGTGGGTGACACAGCGGTAACGACCACGCTCGGAGACTGGACCTTCGATCAGCTCTACGGAATGTCTGTCAGTGGCGAGCAGCTGCCTAGCGTCGAGGCGCTCGATATTGAGAGTAGCGAACGGGTGGTGCGCGACATCACGAACGTTTGGGTCACCGGTATGGCAAGCAGGCTAACCAGGATCGAGCTTGCGGACGGAACCGTGATCCGCTGCACACCGGAGCACCGCTTCCTTACGGCGTCAGGCGAATGGCGAGCAGCTGAGACGCTGACCACTAGCACCGAGCTCCGGGCAACGGAGGACCGCACGGTCGACGGCGCTCCCTATCTCGTAAAGGCCCTCGGTGCACTTGCCGTACGCGACGTGACAACCGAAGATCTGAGCGAGCCCGTGCCGGTCTTTGACATGGAAGTGGAGGGTGTCCACAACTTCGTCATCGCCTGCGCCGAGGACACATCGGGAGTTGTTGTGCACAACTCCGAGTACATGCACGTCGACAACTCCGCGTGCAATCTCGCGTCGCTCAACCTGATGAAGTTCCGCCGCTCTGACGGAACGCTCGACGTGGAGTCCTTCGAGCACACTGTCGACACTGTGCTACTCGCGCAGGAGATCATTGTCGGCCCGTCGAGCTACCCAACCGAGGAGATCGGCGTCAACGCGCGAGCGTTCCGCCAGCTCGGTATCGGCTATACGAATCTCGGCGCCTACCTCATGAGCAACGGCATGCCGTACGACTCGGACGAGGGACGCGCGACCGCTGCCGCAATCACGGCGTTGATGACAGGTCGGGCCTACCGCCGGTCAGCTGAGGTCGCGGGGGCGCTCGGTCCCTACGAGCGGTACGCCGAGAACCGCGATCCACACAACCACGTGATGCGCATGCATCGCGAGGCATCCTACGTAATTGACAACGACGCGCTCGCAGACGGCGAACTGTTGAATGCTGCGCGGCGCTCGTGGGATGAGGCAGTCGAGCTAGGCGAGGTCCATGGCTACCGCAATGCTCAGGCCTCGGTCCTCGCTCCGACTGGGACCATAAGCTTCCTTCTCGACGCGGATACGACCGGCGTGGAGCCCGACTTTTCACTCGTCAAGTTCAAGGAGCTCGTCGGCGGCGGTCAGATGACGATCGTCAACAAAACCGTCCCGTTGGCGCTCCAGACGCTTGGCTACTCAGAGCAGGAGATCGAACAGGTCGAGGCCCACCTCTCAGAGCACGGGACAATCGTCGGGGCCCCCGGCCTGAACGAGGAGCACCTGCCGGTATTCGACGTCGCAGTCGGCGAGCGCGCGATCTCCCACATGGGCCACATCAAGATGATGGGCGCCGTTCAACCCTCAATTTCTGGAGCTCTGTCGAAGACAATTAATATGCCCCAAGAGGCCACAGTCGAGGACATCGCCGACGCCTACATCCAGGCCTGGCATCTCGGCATCAAGGCCCTCGCCATCTACCGCGATGGCTCAAAGACCGCGCAGGCTCTGCGCACCGACGCCCAGAAGGCGGCGCCGGCCGACGTGGACGCGATCGTCGAGCAGGCGGTGAACAAGGCGCTCGCCGAGGCCGGTCCGCGGCGCAAGCGCATGCCACGCGAGCGTCAGTCGATCACGCACAAGTTCTCGATCGGTGGCCACGAGGGATACATCACGGCGGGCATGTATCCCGACGGCAGCGTCGGCGAGATCTTCCTCACCGACATCGGCAAGGAGGGGTCGACGCTACGCGGCATGATGAACTCGTTCGCGACAGCGATCTCGATCGCGCTGCAGTACGGCGTGCCGCTCGAAACGCTCGTGCAGAAGTTCAGCTACATGCGCTTCGAGCCGGAGGGCATCACCGGCAACCCGGAGATCCCATTCGCGAAGTCGATGCCCGACTACATAATGCGCTGGCTCGCCTCCCGCTTCCTCGACACGGACGCACAGGAGGAGCTGGGCATCCTCACGCCCGAGGTCAGGGCTCGTAAGGCCGCGCAAGACGCAGCGCAATCGATGCACGCCTCAGACACGGCCGGGCCGAGCGGCCCAGACGAGGAACATCAAGGTGCGGCGCCGCAGGCGTCGGCTGGAGCAACCGGCCAGAGCACGCCGGCCGCGGCGTCCTTCACAGACTCGCCGCCTGTCGTTCCCGCGCGACTTCAGGGTCTTGATTTGGGCCCGGCTTGCGGTCAGTGCGGTGGCATGATGCAGCGGACAGGGTCCTGCTACACCTGCTCGAGCTGTGGGAACAACACTGGCTGCGGCTGAGTGAGATGTAGAGCTTCACCGGGATGTCACGAGACCCACCACTCGATTTCACCTGGTGGCCAGCAACGCTGGCAAGGCTCTGCCGGCAAGGGGTCTTGCCAGAGACGTAGTTCGTCCCCTGTCCCCGGTTCTTTCGCAACGCCCTCGAACGGCTAGCCAGTGCGAGGCAGCTCGGGGCGCGCTGGATCGAGGCCGTTCGCCGCGTCAGCAGAGACCCAGGATCCACACCACCCAACGAGGGAATCGTTCGTGGCTGACCTGGGACCCGCGCTCGACGTAGCGTCCCCAGAGACCGTCGCACAGAAGATCGTCGCGAACCTCAGGGCTCTCGAGGGGCAGCGAGTTTTGTATTAGCGTCCCGGAGCTGCGGATCCCGCGCTGCCCCCCGCCTTCCCCGAAAGCGGGCTACAGGTGCAGGAGCCGGCCTCGGAGCGACGTGGCCCGCTCGGTAGGCTCACTACCATACACAGCTGTGGTCAAGGCCAGCTTCATCATCGAGTTGGACTCGCTTGAGCATCTCTATGAGGAGTGGGATGCGCTTGCGGTGTCGAGCGGGCTGCCGCTTATGGCTCCGGGATGGGTGCTTGCGTGGTGGCGAAATATTGCACCAAAGAACGCGCTCTTGCGAGCGGTCGAGATCCGCGACGGCACCGAGTTAGTGGGTCTCGCACCGTTCTTTGTCGTGCCATCGAGGCACGGCGGTCAAGTCGTTTACCGGCTGGCGGGCAGCGGACTGACGATGCCCCTCGCGCCACTATCGCTACCGGGACGGGTGCGGCAGGTTGCGCGGGCGATCAGTCAAGCGCTCAGCGAGGCGGACCCGCGCCCCGACTTGATTGATTTGGAGGCCATGCCGCTCGGCTCCGGCTGGCATGCGGCCATGCGCGATGGCTGGCCTGGGCGCCGCAGGCCCATCTCCTGGGTGTACAGGACCTTGGACCATCCGACCGTGTCGGTGCAAGGCGTATCGCTCGACGCCTGGCTCGCCGGGCGCAGCAGCCACTTTCGCCATTCGATGCGTCGCCTGAGAAGTCGGTTCGATGATGCGGGAGGCACCTGGCGAATGAGCGCCGAGGCGACGCTGCAGCGCGACGTCGACACCTTCCTGCGACTGCACGCGGCTCGCTGGCGTGGACGCGGTGAGTCGACCCTCGTGGCATACGGACAGCGCCTGAGGGCCATGCTCAACCACGGTGGTCGAGCATTGATCAGAGAGGAGCGTTTGCGCCTGTTGGTCTCGGAAATCGACGGAGAAGCGATCGGGACCGACATCTATCTCGGTGGCGGCGGGATCGTATCGGGCATCAACGGCGGCTGGGACGAAGCTTGGAAACGCCTGAGCCCACCGCTGCTCGCGACCATGCATATGATCGAAGACTCGATCAACAGGGGGGAGCGGCGACTGGATTTGGGCCCCGGCGCTCAGTCGCACAAGACGCGGTTCGCGAACGGCAACAGCCCGCTCGCATGGAGCGTGTTGATGACGCCAGGGCCACGCTTGGCTCAAACCTTCGCACTGACCGCGCCCCCGCTGGCTGCTAGCACAGCTCGCACCCTCGCCAAGCGCGTCCTAACACCCGAACAGGTGCACAGCCTGCGCCAATTTCGATCCCGAGTGCACCTCTAGATCGCGTTCCTAGCGAGTTTCGCGCCATGGGACAAGCGTCGCTAAAACGAGGCACAGCCGTGGCTTGCGCTTAGACTCCAGCGACGCGGACGCGAACGGAACTGCAGATAGGCCGGCTTGGAGGGCCGCTCATGACAGGCGTGGGCCACAGTGGAAGGCGGACCATGGCGAAGGCCGAGGTCACCCTCGCCCGTCGCGTACGCCGCCTCATACTCGCCAGCACACGGCCATTCGGCTACCTGGCATTCGTGCTCGCACTGGCCGCGCTTTCTGCGTCGGCGAAAATCCTGGGCGAGGAGCACGAGCTTGGCTTCTTTGCGGGACGCCTCAACGAGATGATCAGGCGCTACCCGGAGATCACGCGGCGGGGCGTACAGATCGCCTGGCTGTCGTGGTTCCTGCTGGTCGCCCTCGCGGTCAGCCCGGTCGATCCGATCACTACGCGCTGGGATGAGGTTTTGCTTGTGGCGTTCGCCCTCGGGCTCCTCTGGCGTCGAACCGTCGGCGGTCACCGAGTCGGGCGTTGAGGTTTTCAAGCGCTTGTTCAAGGCCAACCTCTGCGGGGTCCAGATCGCGCATGGCAGCGGCCAGCCGGTATTGGGCGAAATAGCCTGGATGGACATCGCATGCCTGTGCAATCAGCTCCATCGCGCGCATCGAGGGCTTGTCGTGCCCATTAGCGAGCATGTTGAGGTGGGCGTGGGTCATGCCCCTGCCGTCGAGCGTGCGCGTCGTCTCCGCGAGGCTCCGGTAGGTCAGACCACGCTCGTTCATGAGCGTGCGGAGCGCCTCTCCGAATGGCTTGTCGCTCGATTGCTCCATGGTTGCCTCCCGATCGTACCGGGCGTGGCGTGAGTCCTCTTGACGTTGCTCGGGGCTCCGTGCCGTCTGCGGCAGTCGGTAGCGCGAACGGCCTCTGGTGCGTCACTTCCGAAGGGACGAGTTCCCCTACCGGTCAGAGGGGCGGGAAGAGGAGCGGCGGAAGCAGGCTCAGATCGGTTGTCGCGGTGGGCCCAGCAGGTTGGTTGTTCCCGTTGCTGTTGTCGGCAGCGTCAGTGAAAGTCTTCCCGTCGACGTTGATGTCGTCAATGAGGTGATAGATGCCGTACGGGTCGGCGACCAGGAACACCGCTAACGTCGTGTCGCCGGCGAAGCAGGTCTGCACGTCTGTCCAGTGCACGTTGTATCTGAAGCTGCAGGGGCCCCCCATGACGTCCCAGGCGGTGCTGGGGTAGTTGTTCTGGTCCGAGACGTCCTGCCACGAGCTCATCAGGAGGCCGGGGCGGAGGTCGCCGTACCCGTCGAAAGCGCCGGTAGGCGTCTGAAACTCGACGACGAGTCGTGGAGATCCCAGGCTGGCTTCGTTGTTGTTCGGCGTCTTCAACCAGAACTGGGTTTCCTCCCGTCTTGTTGCAAAGGACCGACCTCCTTGCCGAACGCCGGTGGGCCTCATCGCTGTCGCCGCAGAAGACCGGGCTTCAATCTGCAGGCTCCCTTCCCTGCTCGCCCCGAATCCTTGGACGGAGCAGCCAAGGTTCAAATAGTTCGCTCGTAGCGACTTTTGCAGCCGCGGCACAGGCGCATGTGTCTGTTAGGCTAGGCGCAACCGTTGGTTGCACATCGGAAGGAGGCAGTGGCTTGGTCCCTGACCGCATAGAGCGTGAGATCGTCATCGACGCGCCGGTGGACATCGTGTGGGCGGTCGTGACCGAGCCTGAGCAGATCAGCGGTTGGTTCAGCGACTCGGTCGAGCTCGACCTTCGCCCGGGCGGCGAGGCGACCTTCATCTTTGACGGGCACGGCACGGTCCACGGACGGGTCGAGCGGGTCGAGCCCCCACGCGTATTCGCGTTCCGCTGGGTCGCGGGCCACGGCGCCGAGGTCGCCGATGGCAACCTGCTCCTGGTCGAGTTCACGCTCATGCCCGAGGGCGAGGGCACCCGGCTGAAGGTCGTCGAGACGGGGTTCGCGCAGCTGGCGGGCTCCGACGACGAGCGGCGGGAGCATTTCGACGGCCACCGGCGGGGCTGGGAGCTCGAGCTCGGCCATCTCGTCGCATACGTGGCAGAGCGCACGCGGGAGTCGGCCGAGCGGTGACGGCGGTTCTCGAGGAGGTCGACGAGCTGTGGTCGGCGATCGGCGATCCGACCCGCCGCCGCGTGCTCGACCTGATCCTGGAACGCGGAGAGGCGACCGCCACCGTCGTGTCCGGCGAACTGCCGGTCACACGCCAGGCGGTGGCCAAGCACCTCGCCGTTCTCGGCCGCGCCGGCCTCATCGAGGGCCGGCGCGAGGGTCGAGAGGTGCGCTATGCGGTCCGCCCGCAGCGGCTGGACGCCGCCGCACGCTCGGTAGCGAGCGTGGCGGCGCAGTGGGACGCGCGCCTGGTCGCGATCAAGCGGATCGCGGAGGCCACGGCCCGCGCCCAACAAGACCAACAAAGACAGGAGGCAAGGCAATGATGGAGCACACGATCGGCACCCGCGAGCAGTGGCTGGCGGCCCGCCGGGAGCTGTTGGCGCGCGAGAAGGAGTACACCCGGCTGGGCGACGAGCTGGCCCGCGGACGGCGCGAGCTGCCGTGGGTGCGCGTCGAGAAGGAGTACGAGTTCGACACGGACGATGGGCGCAGGACACTGGCGCAGCTGTTCGACGGGCACTCGCAGCTACTCGTCTACCACTTCATGCTCGGCCCCGAGTTCGAGGCGGGCTGCCCGTCCTGCTCGTCGATCGCCGATGGCTTCAACGGCTTGGACGTCCACCTCGCCAACCGTGCCGATGCGCGGCTGATCGCCGTCTCGCGGGCGCCGCTCGAGAAGCTGCAGGCGTACAAGCGGCGGATGGGGTGGACGTTCGCGTGGGCATCGTCCTTCGGCGGCGACTTCAACTACGAGTACGCCGCATCCGCGACGCCCGAGCAGCTGCACGAAGGCGGCGAATACAACTTCGCGCCGATCGGGGATCGCACGCAGCTGTTCGAGCTCGACTCCGGCCCGCTGTACGAGACGGCGAAGAGCACCGGCGCCTCGCTGTCCGAGTTCCTGCAGGAGAGGCCGGGCATGAGCGCCTTTGCCCTGTCCGACGGCGCCGTGTATCACACCTACTCGGCCTACTCGCGCGGGCTCGACGGGCTGTGGGGTGCGTATCAGTGGCTCGACCGCGCGCCGCTGGGACGCAACGGCGACGACCACATCTGGGTCCGCCACGACGAATACGAGCTGGCCCGCGCCTGAGAGGAGCACGTGATGGAGTCGACTGCGATCCGTCCGATCCCGCCGCTGCCGGGCCTTACGCGGGCCGGTTTCACCGGCGCCCTGCTCGCGCTCGCCGCCGGCGCCTGGGTAGTGACCGTCGAGCGGATGGAGGGCATGGACGGCGGTCCGGGAACCGCACTCGGCGGCGTCGGCTGGTTCATGGCGAGCTGGGCGCTGATGATGGCGGCGATGATGCTGCCGTCGCTGGTCCCGGCCGCGCTGGCGTTCGCGCGGGCGGGCGAGCGCACCGTCGCGGCCTTCGTCGCGGGCTACGTGGGCGCGTGGACGGCGGCCGGCCTGGCCGGCTATCTCGTCTTCGACGGCCTGCGCTCGCTTGACATCTCCTTTCTCGCCTGGGATCGCGCGGGCCGCTACGTCGCAGCCGGCGTGATCCTGGCCGCGGCGGTCTATCAGTTCACAACGGCCAAGGCCGGCTGGCTGAGCAGGTGCCGCAATCCGCTCGAGCTCGCGCGCGAGGAGCGATCCGGCCCAGGCGGCGGCCTGCGCGGCGGCATCAGGCACGGCGGCTACTGCCTCGGCTGCTGCCTCGCGTTGATGGCGGCGCTGTTCGCGCTCGGCGTGATGAGCGTCGCCTGGATGGTCGTGATCGCGGCGCTGATCGCCGTCGAGCGGCTGTCGCCCTGGCGCGCGACGGGCGTCTACGGCGTGGCCGTCGTGCTGGTGGTGCTCGGCGTCTGGGTCGCCGCCGCGCCGGGGGACCTGCCCGGCCTCACGATCCCGGGCTCGATGGCGATGATGTAGACGGCCGCCGCTTGAGCTCTTCGCCACCCACCGAGGTGCGCCCACGCGCTTGATCTGTGCCCCCATCGTTGTATATACGGTTAGGTTGGGCGCGATGGCGCCGAGTGTCTCGTCCCCGTCTGCGCCCCGCAATGGAGTGAGGGCCTTCACCGGCCCCCGGGAATCGCGAGTGAGGAGCCGCGGATGCAAGCCTCAGCCTCGACCCCAACGGCCGCCGCCGATCAGGCGAAGTCCGAAAACGGCGCCATCCGCCCATTCCACGTCGACATCCCGGAAGAGGCCTTGGACGACCTCGGCCACCGCATCGCCGCGACCCGCTGGACCGGCAAGGAGCTCGTCGAGGACCGGTCGCAGGGCGTGCAGCTGGCGACGATGCGGGAGCTCATGCGCTACTGGGCGACAGATCACGACTGGCGCAAGTGCGAGTCGCGACTGAACGCCCTGCCGCAATTCAAGACCGAGATCGACGGCTTGGACGTCCACTTCATCCATGTGAGATCGCCTCACGAGGACGCGCTGCCGCTGATCATCACGCACGGCTGGCCCGGCTCGGTCATCGAGCTGCTCGAGGTCGTCGGTCCGCTCACGGACCCGACCGCGCATGGCGGACGCGCCGAGGACGCGTTCGACCTGGTGCTGCCGTCCCTGCCCGGCTACGGCTTCTCGGAAGCGCCGGCGTCGGTCGGCTGGGACGCGGGGCAGGTCGCGAAAGCCTGGGCCGAGCTGATGAGCCGCCTCGGCTACACCCGCTACGTCGCCCAGGGAGGCGACCTCGGCGCTGCCGTCTCGGACACGATGGCGCTCCAGGCATCGCAGGGGCTCGTGGGCATTCACCTCAACTTCCTCAGGAGGCCCCCGCTCGAGCTCGCAGCGGCGATCTTCGGCGGCGCGCCTGAGCCGGAGGGGCTCACGGAGACGGAACGCGCGGCGGTCGAGGCGTTCAGGGCGCAGTTCAAGAAGGGCTATATCGCAGAGCAGGGCCAGTCGCCGCAGACGATCGGCTACGCCCTGACGGATTCGCCCGTCGGTCTGGCGGCCTGGATGCTCGACCACGACGCCGACGCCTACGCCAAGATCTCGCGCGCCTTCGTCGACGGCGTCCCGTCGGGCGGCCTCACCCGGGACAGGATCCTGGACAACATCACGCTGTACTGGCTGACGAGCAGCGCGACCGCGGCCGCGCGGATGTACTGGGAGTCCCAACGAAGTGCAGCCGCGGCGGCCGGCCAGACACCGCCTGAGGTCTCGCTCCCGGTCGCCTTCACGGTGTTCCCCGGCGAGATCTTCCAGGCGCCGCGGAGCTGGGCCGAGAAGGTCTATTCCAACCTGATCTACTTCAACGGGGCCGACAGGGGCGGCCACTTCGCGGCTTGGGAGGAGCCGGAGCTCTTCTCGGCCGAGCTCCGCGCCGCGTTCAGCTCGCTGCGCTGAACGGTGCAGAGTGGGCGGCCCGCAGGTTCAACGACAAGAGGAGGTTGACATGAGCAGTACCGCGCACACGTTTGTTCTCGAGAAGGGAACGCCGCTCATCACGCTCGCCGAACAAGCAAACTCTGAAAGGAGATCCTCATGAGCTCATCTTCCACGTTGCCCACACCGGAAGGCCCCGGTTCGGCCGCCGGAGCGATGGCGGCGGACGATCGCAACGAACTTCGGGAGGGCTACGCCGACATCGGCGACGTACGGTTGCATTACTTCGAAGCCGGCGATGGGCCGCTGATCGTTCTGCTCCACGGCTTCCCGGAGTTCTGGTATGGCTGGCGGCTGCAAATCGCGCCGCTCGCAGCGGCTGGCTTTCGAGTCGTCGCGCCCGACCTGCGCGGGTACAACCTGTCGTCGCGGCCGGACGGGGTCGCCGCCTACACCGCCGACCGCTTGGCCGCCGACGTCCGCGGTCTCATCCGGGAGCGCGGTGCCGAGTCCGCGCTTTTGGTCGGCCATGACTGGGGCGGAACCGCCGCCTGGGCCACCGCGATGAACCACCCCGAGGTCGTGGACCGGCTGGCGATCCTCAACGCGGCGCATCCGCGGCGACTCCTGCGCGGGCTGCGCAACCCGCGCCAGCTCCGGAAATCCTGGTACTTCTTCTTCTTCGGGATACCGGGGCTGCCCGAGCGCCGTGTGCGCGCCGGCGATTGGCGGTTCTTCCGCCACTTCCTGAGCGACGCGAACCCTGCCTACACGCCGCAGGAGATCGAACGCTATGTCGAGGCATGGTCGCAGCCAGGGGCGGCAACCGCGATGATCAACTACTACCGGGCCTCCGTGCGAGAATCGCCGAAACGCGCCGAAGCGCAGATTCGCCCAATCTCGGCGCCCACACTGGTGATCTGGGGGCAGCGCGATCGCTACCTTGGCCAAGGACTAGCCGAGCCAGACCACGACGATGTGCCCAACCTCGACCGCGTCGAGCGTCTGCCCAACGCATCGCATTGGGTCCATCACGATGAGTCTGAGCGCGTCACACAACTGCTCATCGACTTCTTCGCCCCCGCCCGCCCAACCCAAGACGGCCAATCCTCGACGATGTAGTCACTCGACCGGGGCTACTGTCGGCTTGGGAACGACCGCTATGGACGGTGGCTGTTACACATAGCTGCCTGCGAAAACGCCGGCCGCGCTCGCCGTGACGGGCGCTGAAGGGGCTCGGAGCGCCGAGGCTCGGTCAAAGCGTTACGCTCGAACCAGCGCTGGAGGCGAGGTGAACGCGTATTTCTGAGCAGAACTTGGAGCTGGTCAAGCGTGCACTGGACGCTTTTAACCGGCGCGATCTTGGCGTCTATGACGAGCTTTTCACCTCGGACTTCGCGGGATTTCCGTCGATGGCCGGGATCGCCGAGAGCACCGGTTATACGGGGCACGAAGGGTTCGAAACATTCCTCGCCGGCCTCCGCGACACGTGGGACGAGTTCCATCTCCTCGCCGAAGAGGTCCGAGCTATCGGCGACCGCGTGCTCGTCCTGTGCCGTATTGGAGGACGAGCACGCACCACTGGAGTTCAGGTCGAGGGGCTCGGGGCGATGGTCTTCGAGTTCCGAGCCGGACGGATCTCACGGGCTCGTGACTATCTCGATCGCAGCGAGGCGTTACGGGCGATTGCGCCCGCGGAGTAGCGATGACGGCGAACCTGGACCTCGTGCGCTCGCTCTACGTAGCCTGGGAGCGTGGCGACTGGAGCGCCGTTGAGTGGGCGCACCCGGAGATCGAGTTCGTGATCGCCGACGGACCGTCGCCGGGCACCTGGAGCGGTGTTGCCGGGATGGTCGAGGGCTACCGCCAAGCCATGAACGCATGGGAGGGCTACAGCGCCCAGGCGGAGGAATATCTCTCGCTCGATGACGAGCGCGTGCTCGTTCTTCAACGCCTCTCGGGTCGCGGCAAGGCGAGTGGCCTGGAGCTTGCTCAGATGCAGCCGAACGCGGCAGGAATCTTCGACGTCCGCGACGGCAAGGTCGTAAAGGTCGTCCTCTACTACGACCGCGATCGCGCGTTCGCCGACCTCGGACTAGCACCGGAGACCGGCTAATGCCCCGGCGAACGTGGCCGGCCGGTGGCGCATCGGACATGATGTCGCGTGATGGAGTCTGGCCTCCCAGGAAGGCGCGCCCGGGGCGTACGCGGCACGGCGACGGAAGCCCTGGAGCGGCGTCTCCCCACGCGATCGAGCGCCGCCTCGCACGGCCAGCTGACGCTCTTCCTGCGTCGCGTCGCACTGCTGGGAGCGAGCGTCATCGGTCTGCTGCTGCTCGGCATGATCGGCTTGGCGCTCAGCGAGGACGTGGGCCTCTGGTATGCGTTTCGCTGGGCGCTCGATACCGCTGCCACCGTCGGCGGCTTTCCACAGCCACGCACCACGGCGGGCCAGATCATCCACGTCGGACTCATCGTGGTGGGCGTAGGTACGCTCTTCTACGCACTGGCCACGGTCGCGGAGTTCTTCGTGGCGGGACACCTCGGCGACCTGCTCGCCGCCCGGCGCACGCAGAAGATGATCGACTCGCTCACCGACCACCACATCGTCTGCGGATTCGGCCGCGTGGGGCGCCAGGTTGCGCGCGACCTCCACGCGGCCCGCGGCAGCTACGTCGTCGTGGACGCCAATCCCGACAGCCGCCACCGCGCCGAGGCGCTGGGCGTACGCCTGATCGAGGGCGACGCGACCGACGACGCCGTCCTCGAGCAGGCCGGGATCCAGCGTGCTCGTTCGATCATCGCATGCGCGGATTCCGACGCGAACAACGTCTTCATAACGCTCACAGCTCGTGAGCTCAGGGCCGACATCGTGATCGTGGCGAGGGCCGCTAACGAGGACACGGAGAAGAAGCTCAAGCGGGCGGGCGCCGACCGGGTGATCTCGCCCTACAAGGCCAGCGGGACCGAGATGGCCCGGCTGGCCCTGCACCCTCAGCTGAGCGGCGTCGTGGATGTCGATGTCGAATACCGCCTGGAGGAGATCATGGTCGGCGACGGGAGCGAGGCGGTGAGCCACACGGTTGGCGACATCCGCGGTGGCGCCATGATCGTCGGCCTGCGGCGCGGGCCGGACTTTCAGCCCCAGCCCCCAGCCGAGACGACGCTGATCCCGGGCGACGTCATCGTGGCCATGGGCACACCGACGACGCTCGAGCGTCTGGAGGCGCTCTTGCAGGCCGAGCTCGGCTAGTCGCGGCCCTGAGGTTCGGCTGCGGCTTCGCCATTCCCGACGGCCGCGGGAGCAATGGGAACTGCTTGGCTTCGTTCGGTATCGGTGGCGCGGCCTGCCGAGCTTTCTGCGCATTGGTCACATCCGGAGCCGCCCTGAGCGGCGGGCGTGCGATCGGCGGTTCCGGATTCGGCGGCGTGGGTGCTGTCTGGTCCCGCGCCCGACGGCGACGATTCGCTCGGAGCGGTGGATAGGCTCTGCTCGCTGTCGCTCGCGCCGCCGCTGTCGCTCGCGCTTCGCCCTGACCCGCTCAGACGGTTCTCCTGCGCCCGCGCGACACGGCGCTCGATACCATCGCCGCCTGTCTCAGCACGCCTGTCGGCCGCCGCCGTGGACCGCGGCCGGCTCGACCGTGATCCGCCAAACCCCTGCGAGGCAAGGGGCCGCGCCTGCGACGTGCGCTCCTCTAGCACACCGGCGGGCGCCAGAATCACGGGGGGTTCGCTCGCCTCCGCGGTGGAGGGGGCGATGCCGAGAG
The DNA here is from genome assembly GCA_035566835.1 of Solirubrobacteraceae bacterium. GTDB lineage: Bacteria > Actinomycetota > Thermoleophilia > Solirubrobacterales > Solirubrobacteraceae > Palsa-744. Next base: position 30,720 of record DATMQG010000082.1, on the reverse strand, counting down.
CGAGCACTGCTGTCTTCGACCGATGTGCGAGGTGCCGCGAGAGCGGCACGATGCCGGTGCCGAGGGCGAGCGCGGCCGCGGTCGCGGCCAGCGCCGCGCCCTTCGCCAGCGCCGCGCCAAAGTCAGCATTGCCGGCGGGCGCCGAGAGCTCGGCGATCCTGCTGGCGCTCGGGGCCATCCTGCCAAGCAGGCCGCTCGCCCACAGGAGCGCGGGCTGGGGCACGACGACGGCAGCCGCGTCGCGGAGTGTGGCGCGGGCGCGATAGAGCAGGCCGCGCACGGCGCCATGCGAGACGCCGAGCGCGCTGGCGACCTCCGCGTGTGAGCGGCCGTCGATCGACGTGAGGACGATCGCATCTCTCTGCATCTGCGGGAGCGCGGCGACGTCGCTCAGCGTCTGGCGCACGGCGATGCGGCGCTCGAAGGCAGACTCCGCCGAGGGCGAGGTGTCAACGCGCTTGCGGTCCTCCAGAGGTCCGTGGTCGTCGCGTGAGCTGCGCAGCACGTTCACGGCGATGTTGTGGACGGTGCGGTGGAGCCAGGCCTTGGGCGCGTGCACGTCGCTTCCACGCTTGAGCGCCAGCCAGGCCTGGAGCAGCGCCTGCTGCAGGACGTCCTCCGCGCGCGCCTCGGAGAGCCCCATCCGTCGGCAGTAGCGGATCAGCGGGCGCCGATGCCGGCGCACGAGTGTCTCGAATGCGCGCTCATCGCCGTCTCGCGCCAGCGCGAGGAGACGCTGGTCCGATTGGACGAGCGCCAGGCGGGGAAAGCCGCCAGGACTCATCGCGCTCCTCGCACGGGCGTACGTCCGGCTTCTGTCATGCGCTGCCGTGGTGTGTCGGCTTGGGCGATTTGCGGCTGCTTCTCATGGTTCTGCCAACTGCGACGCCCACGAGGCGGGCGCCGGACGAATGTCGGCGAGGCGGGGCCGGATCCTTGCCGGCCCCGCCTCGAAAGCGTTTCTCTTCTGTTCGCGGGCGCTATTAGATGAGATTGATCCGATCCCAGACCGCGCCCGCGCTGCCGAGGGTCAGCTCGGCCTCGCCGACCATGGCGCCTTCCACGAGCGCCGTCTGCGTGCAGGTCTGCGGCCCGCCATCAGAACCGTCTTCGCCATCTTCGCCGTCGTCGCCGCTCGACGCAGCATGCGCGTCGCCGTGCGACCCTTCGTCCGACTCACCTGCAGTCGAGGAGCCGTGATCGCCCTCGTCGGAGCCGGATTCTTCATCGTCGCCGCCGGTCGCTGGCGTGGCGGGCGTGCAGCGGATCTCGGTCTGGTCGGTGACTTTTCCGCTCACGGGAGTCCCGTCCGTGAGGGTGATGATCAGCGTGCCTTCTTTGAAGGACGTCACCTTTCCCACGCTTGCACTGCCGGGCGTCGCGGGAGTGGCCGGCGAGCCGGGGGTGGCGGGCGTCGCCAGTGCCGAGGCGCGGAAGTCGAGCACGCGTGCCCGTGCCGCATGGTGCTTTGACTGGTGGTGCCTTGCGTGGTGGTGCGCCGAGGCGATCGCCGGTGCGCCGAGTGAAAGCGCCGAGGAACTGACTGCAACAAGAACAATCCGTTTCATTCTGCAACCTCCTCGACCGCCGGGACGGTGGCGGCCTCTTGGTATCTGGACAGCACTGTGACAGTGGCCGCGGGCAAACTTCACGCGGACTCGAACGTACGTCCAGCGGCCCTTAGGATGCTTGTCGATGCCCGACATGCCCCAGCCGCCCTCGCGGGCCGAGCCGCTTCAGGGAGGATGCCTCTGCGGAGCCGTGCGCTTCGAGATCAGCAGCGCGTTCCGGTCGGCCGGCTACTGCCACTGCACGCACTGCCAGCGGCGCACCGGCACCGCGTCGAGCGCCAATGGGCGCGTGCCACAGGAGGCGTTCGAGATCCTCCAGGGCGCCGAGCAGCTGCGCTCCTACCAGCCCGAGGGCGGCAGGCCCAAGCTCTTCTGCGCAAGCTGCGGCTCCGCGCTCTTCAGCGGCGATCCCTTCTCGGACGCCGAGGTGGCGGTGCGGCTGGGAACGCTCGACCGCGAGCCGGGCATCCGGCCGCAGTACCGGCAGTTCGTCGACTCGGCAGCATCCTGGGAGCCGATCCCGGAGGACGGGCTCGAGCGCTATCCGCGCTCGCGGAACGCCTGAGCGCAGTACCGCCCGGGACTCCAGGTGGTCACCGGCCCGTCAAGGCCGGTGAGCACCCGGGACCTCCAGGGAAGCGAATCAGTAGTTCAGACGCTTCTTGAGCGCGCTCGCCGACGAGAATTTGGCGGCCTTGCTGGCCCCGATCTGAATCGTCTGACCCGTTGACGGGTTACGCCCCTGCCTGGCAGCCCGGTGGCTGACGCTGAACTTGCCGAAGCCGGCAAGCGCGACCTCGCCGCCGGAGGCCAGTTCGTCGGAGATGGTCTCAAGCGTCGTCTCCACCACCTGCCGGGCCTGGCTCGCGGACAGTCCAGTGCGTTGCGCGACCCGCTCAGCTAGCTCGTTCTTGGTCATGCCACTCCCTTCTCGAGTGTTGTGCTGCGAGCAGGCTAACCGCTGGGGAGGACGTTGGGGCGCGAAAACGCCCGAAATGCCTGGTCCTGACCCCTAATTTCCGGGGAACTCCAGCGGTGCCACCCCCCTCAGAGCGCCTTCTGAGGGCCTCCCAGCGGCCGCACGGGCCCGGCGGGGCGCCAGCGCACCCGCGGCAAAGGCGGCCCAGAGCGCAGCCAGCCAGGCCCCACAGGCCAGCCCGACGTGCACCCAGACGAGCTGCGTCGGCAGGTGGGTCTTGTATTGGTCGAGGCCCACAGCCCCCTGAAGCGCCAAGAGCACACAGAGAACCGTGAGTGCGCGCTGGACGAGCCGATCGGCGTCCCGCCGGCGTGCAAGCCACCAGATCGCGACCGCGGCCAGACCGAACGCAAGCGCGATCTCGCCGTGACGGTGGATCACGAAATCCATCGTCGCGCGCCCGTCGAAGCTGAGGCGGTTGATCTTCTGACCCGGGGAGCCGCCCGCGTGCGGGCCCGCTGCGGTGGCGGCCGTGCCGGCGAAGATCGTCAGCGCGCCAAGCGCGACCAGGCCACGCAGCCACCAGGCGAGCGGCCTGTCGGTGGCGAGCGTTTCGAGTGGAGCGCCGTCGGCCTGGGCGGCCTCCGCGCTCTGCTCGTGGGAGGCGCGCCAGGCCAGCAGCAACGCCGCCAGGATGATCAGCATCGAGAGCGCGAAGTGGCCCATCACCCAGCCGTAGTCGAGTGCTCCGCGCACGGTGAAGCCCCCCAACACCGCCTGCGCCACGACGCCTGCCGGCAGCAGCGCTCCGAGCCAGACGAGATCCCGCCGGTAGGGACGGCGGCGCAGCGCGAGCAGCCAGGCGGCACCGGCGGCGATCGACACGGGGACGGTGATCAACCGGTTCGAGAACTCGATCACGGCATGCGTGTTCAGCGGCGGATAGGCCTTGCCGTAGCACTTCGGCCAGTCAGGGCAGCCGAGACCCGATCCCGTGAGGCGCACCGCGGCGCCGCTCAGCACGATCAGCGTGAGGGCGCCGAGGGCGATGTAGGCGACGCGCGCGTACTGCGCCGGGGTGACCGTGTAGCCGTTCGTGCGCTCGCGCAGGCGCTCGAGATGGGCGTGCATCGACGTTAAGAATGCCACTCGAACGGCAGCTCGTCGGCGATCTCGCTCAGTCTCGGAGCGGCGGCGTCGCGGTCGGAGACCGTCAGCTCGCCGTCAGGCAGCGGCCACTCGACGCCCACGTCCGGGTCGTCCCACGCGATCGCCCGTTCCAGCGCGGGATCGTAGTAGGCGGTCTGCTTGTAGATCACGTCCGCCACGTCGCTGAGCACGCAGAAGCCGTGGGCGAAGCCGACGGGCACGTACAGCTCGCGCATGCTCTCGTCGTCTAGTTCGACCGCCTCCCACTGAGCGTAGGTCGGCGAGCCGCGTCGCACGTCGACCGCAACGTCGAGGATCCGCCCGCGCGCGCAGCGCACCAGCTTGGCGACACCCTCCCCCACCTGGAAATGCATGCCGCGCACGACGCCGCGGACGGAGCGAGAGTGGTTGTCCTGCACGAACTGCCGCTGGGCGGGGATGCCCAGCTCGGCGTGCCAATTGTGGCGGTAGGTCTCGCTGAAGAAGCCGCGCTCGTCGCCATGGACGGACGGTTGGATCACCACCAGGCCGGCGAGACGGACCGTGAGCGCGCGCACGGCGGCGCAGACTACCGATCTATAGTCGCTTGCTGGTGCCCACTGCCGCGTCCGACCACTCGACCGCCGACATCTCGATCCAACGGTGGACTCCCGGCCCCCGCCACCCGCAGCTGGGGCCAGGCACGGTTGACGTGTGGCGTGTCGACTTGGCGCGAGTCACCGATGGTCTGCTCGAGCTTCTCTCAGCCGGCGAGCGGGCCCGCGCCGAGCGCATGGCCCGGGTCCACGATCGGGCGCTCCGGGCGCGTAGCCGCGGCATGCTCCGAGCGCTTCTCGGGCGCTATCTGCACACCGATCCGCGCACGCTGCGTCTTGCCGTCGATGATCGGGGAAAGCCGGCCCTCGCTCAGGAGACGACGAGAACCGGTCGCAAGGGCTACTCGATGCGGCTGTCCTTCAACCTGTCCCACTCCGCCGAGACGGCCGTCTACGCCTTCACAACGGCGGGCCGCGTCGGCGTCGACGTCGAGGTCGCTCGACGGGCGATCGACACGGTGGCGATCGCGGCTCGCGCCTTCGGTCCGACCGAGGCGCGGCGCCTGCGGGACCTCGACCCCGAGGCTCGCGAGCGGGAGTTTCTCCGGGCGTGGGTGCGGCACGAGGCCGCGCTGAAGTGCCTGGGATTGGGCCTCGGCGGTTCCGCCGAGGGGCACGCTGAGAGCGCGCCGTGGATCGCCCAGCTTGAGATGGGGGAGCGGTCGGCGGCAGCGGTCGCCGTCGCGGCGCTGCCAAGCGAGGTCCGCTGCTGGGATTGGGTCCCCGCCCCGAGCTCGGGCGGGAGCCGTCTCGCCGCGGCTAGAAGATCTTTACGGTGACCGTCTGGGTGAAGGTCTTGCCGCCGACGACGACGGTCAGGACTGCCGAGACACCGTGGTTCCTGCGGATGAGGTTCATCAGCTGAGGACTGATTCGAATTGGCACGTGGCTCGTGTGGCCACCCGGGACGTTGAGGCTCGTGTGACCGTAGCTCCTGGTGCCCACTGTGAGGATCGCGGTGCCAAGGCATTCGGGGCTGAGGCTGCAATACATCGCCACCGCCACCACCCGAGAGTGATTGACGCCGTCGGTCTGGCGATGGAGGGTGACCGCCGGTGGTGGTGGTGGCAGGCCGCCGGTGCCTCCCGCGCACATGTGGGTCGCGTCCGGGCCCGTGCCCAAGGTCACCTGCAGCATCAGTTCCTCGTTGGGGTTTGACGCGAACCCGTCCATCGACGTCGTGTCGCGCGAGGACATAGTCGCGCCATTCCCCGCGCCGTTATTGCGGATGAAGGAGTGCATCGTCGATCCGGCCACGGAGCCGATCACCTGGTAGGGGACGCCGTTCTGATACCGGTGTTCGACAAACCCGCCCTCGTCGTTGAACGCGACGTAATCGCCTTGGCTGACGCACAGGTTGATGGGTGAGTAGCTCGTGACCGTGGAGCCGCTCACTCCGTTCTTGCCGCAGACCGGGATGTCGAAGGGCTGCGAGGTCAAATTGACCCTGGCTCCTCCTCCGGCGAGCGGGGAGACGTCCTGGAAGTGGATCTGGGTCAGGGGTGACGGTCCGCCCGCAGTGGGGACGGCGCAGCCCTCGAGACGGACCTTCACAGCCTGGCCCGTGGCGGGCGCACGCGGCTCGCCACCAGCCACAGCGAAGTTCCAAAGCGCGGTGTCCGCGCCGAAATGGAACGTGTGGTAGACGCCGTTCGGGGCTTCGGGGCTGGGCGGTACGGGCGTGTAGGTCCCGTAGTAGCCAAGGTTTTCGGCGGTGCTCAGCGTGGCGGGCACTGAAAGAGGGCTGCCGAAGGTCGTAATGGCGGCCTGGCTCGTCCCAGCTGCGAAGACCGAGCCGAGTGCAGCGAGCGAGCCCGCGATGAACAGCCGGCGGACCCGTTGAGAACTGCTTTTCCGCACGCGGGGAGACACGTGGAATACATCGGCTGATCTCGGACGGGCTTGACCGCGGATGCCCTTATTGGACGGACGAGCGTCCCTCTAATCACCGGCGTCGCTCGACTCCTTCGTGGGCTCCTAGGCGCTGCGTTCGCCGTCGCTCATTTGTCCTCTGGTTCGCTTCCCGAGCGTCCCAGGCTTGACATGAGCCGCCTTCGTGATCGGAGTGCCACCCTAACCGACGACGGCACGACGACGGCGGCTACCGAGGATCATCGCCAAGCCGAGGAGCAAGGCCGCGGCTGTCACGATGCTGACAATCGATCCGACGCGGAAGGAGGAGGGCTTGTAGGAAAAATCGATCATGTGCACTCCTGGTGTTACCGCGACCGCGCGGAAGTTCTCGTTCGCAGCCACGATTTTGGCCCGATGGCCGTCCACGCTGGCCTGCCAGCCGGGATAATACGAATCGTCGAGGATGAGGTAGCCTGAGCGTCGTACGTCGGCTCGCAAGGAGACGTATTCGTCGCGGTCGGCCACGAAGCTCGCCACCCCAGGACGGGGTGGACGAGTCAGATGGGGAGATTGCGGCGCCCCCTCGAGGATGGGCTGACTGTGAAGTTGATCGGTGCTCGACGCAACTGTGAGGCTGGCGGCGGTGTCTCGGCTTGAAACGGTGCGCCAGTCGTAGGCCACCCAGGCACGGGGCAGAGCGGTCTTGTTTTCCAGGACTAACTGTGCACCCTGCGTCTGGTCGTACACGGGCTTGAGCCAAGCAGGCCCGCGCGTCCCTGCTGGTGGAAGGGCCAAGCTGACGGCGAAGGCGTCGAGCACCGCATGCGACTTGGGCAGGTCCGGGTTCCAATCGTTCTGGTCGCCTGTTGACTGACCATAGGCGCCCCACAGCTGTGCCCACCGTGAGGTCTTGGGAAAGTCATATGACCCGACGTCACGTAGCGCGTAGCGCTCGGCAAGGTTCGCCTGAAGATCGACGCCCGTCGAAGTGAGTGTGCCGCTCACGCGTTGGTGCCGGATATGCGTCTGCACGTATCCAAGTGCCGGCGGGGCGGTCGGACTCGCCTCAGCTCGCGGGATCTGTGGGTTGTAGCCGGCGTCCATCGTGAGCAGGTCACCCGCCACCAGCGCGATGACCAGAGCTAGAACCAGCCGCCTCGGTACGTGTCCCACCAGCGCCAGTAGTCCCAGACCGACACTGCCAAAAACAATCCAGCGCCAAGCCACGATCTGCTTGATGAAGCTCTTCTCGGCAACGGCTTCACGACCAAGGCTGGGGAGCTGGCCGAGCGCGCCGAAGAAGTGGCTGAAGGGGTTCGTGTCGCGGAGCAGGAAAGCCGCGGGAAGCAGCGCCGCCGCGATCATCGCCACGATCATGCGCCTTCGTTGGTGGTCGTTCGCGTCCAGCCACACTTGCAGACCGAGGCCGGCGAGCATCGCGCCGGCGAGTGAGACCAGCAAGAGCGTGCGCAGCATGTTGACGTGGTCCGGACCGGGCAGACCAGCGACGAAATCGTGGACGAACGTGTGCATGGCGATCAGCACCGCCCCGGCGGCGAACAATGCCCAGAACAGGTGCGCGCCACGCGGCCGCCGCGCGAATACGCCGCCAACCGCCAAGAGCACTGGCAGGGCTCCAATATATGCCGTGCGCTCGGTGTAGTTGATCGGCCCGAACTGACCCATCGCCTTGTCTGGACGACCCCACAGCTCGGGAAAGAAGAACGAGTAGGCGATGCTGTTCGGGTAGATGCCGGCCCCTCCTCGCGACGTGGTGTTGGCCAATCCGAGAAACTCGATGAACGGGCCGAGAGCTGCGCCGCTGAGCGCAAGTCCACCGACGGCGCCGGTCGCCAGAAGTGCGAGCCGACGCCCTCGACTCGACCGTAATCCTCCCCCAGGAGTCCGTGGTCCAGCGAACAGCTCATACAGTGCGTACACGACGACGCCCCCCAGCGCGATGGCGATCAGCTCCGGGCTTCCCGTAAGCAGCGTGAGCCCTACGGTTACCACCAACCCCAGCACGTCGAGCGGTCTCCCGTCGCGCGCGACGCGGCCTGCCGTTAGCAACGCCCATGGCGTCATCGCCATTACTCCCGACAGGGGGAACTGGAGCTCGTCGTTCATATAGCTGCAGAACGCGTAGGTTGCACCCACCAGCAGCGCTGGTCCTCTTCGTAGTCCCGTCCAGCGCCCGAGAACGTAGGCACCCAACCCTGCCAGAAGCAGCTTGAACGCCGCGATCCACGCTAAAGCTCGCCAGAAGGATTGGACAAACGCAAGCCACGTGAGTGGAAACAAGGTGCCAGTTTGTTGAGACGCCCACAATGGGCGGCCACCCGCCTGATCCGGGGTCCATAGGCCGAGTTCTCCCTTTTCCACGGCCCTGCGGATGGTGATCAGGTCCGGTTGAAATGCGAGCACCGGATCAAACAGCTCGCTGTTGCCCATCCGCGTCAGGGTCGCCGGCTTCTCCCCATTGAACGGTCCCTGAAAGAAGACGACGTCACCCGAGCTCAGGATCTTTCCCCCGAGTAGGGACGGCCCGAGCAGGATCGCGATCATGGCCAGGAAGACGACCACTGGCATGAGCGGCCGTAGTTCTGGCCTCCACGCCGACAGTCTTCCTCGGCCGCCTGGTGACGATGCGTCACCTGCGCCCGACTCCGGGTCGGCAACGATTGCTCCGCTGACGGAGGATGGGTCCACCTCAGCCTCCTGGGCGAGCCTGTCTCGCATGTGCGCGCCTGATCAGACACACCGCGAGCATAAGCACGAGAATGGCTAGCGCGACGGGTGTGACAAGCCGTCCGAGCGTTACCGGAAGCCGATCAGAGCGGCTGAGCGTGATCTGATCACGTGAACGTCGTCCTGGACCGACTTCGAGCACCATGTCTCCCGATTTGTCCCGACCGACAATCTTCGCGCCCGTCACGCGCACGAGATATGGTGCGCCGGTGAGATTCGTATGGACGAGTGTGCCAGAGGGCTCTGTGACGCGAATAGTGACTCTTTCGTGGTGGATGGCCGTTGGGAAGGCAAGCCCCACGGGGGAGCCCGCCGGTTCGACCAGAGGCAGCGTGGCGTCGTTGTAATCACCCAGCCCTCCTGTGAACGGCGGCTGCCGATTGGGATTGAACACCTGGTATCGGTTAGAGACTACGACCCCTGGGTCCTCATTCCCTCTCGGATAGGCTTTCACCTGCTGGGCAGCACCGACGCCGGAGGCAATGAGTACGATGACCGCGGTCCAGGACCACGCCTGCCATCTGCGCGGCCAACTCCGAGCCAAGACGAGGGTCGCGAGCACCGCCCCGCAAAGACCGAGTAGCACGTAGGTCTCCAACCGATACGAGAACTGAAGGAGAGTGTAGGGACGGGGAAGGGCGAGCAGAAGACCAACGTGGGTCATCAGAAGTACGAACACGAGGCTGAGTGCTGACAGCACCCAAAGCATTCTTCTCCAGAGCGCATCACCTCGATGGATCACGGAGAGCACAATGCTCACAAGGACCCAAGCAACTGCGAGCAGCGGAAGCGCGAGGACAAAATCCGGGGTGTTATTGACTGTGCTGGCCCGTGAGAACGTAAAGAGATTAGACGCCGAGACGAGGAATGCCGTGCTGTGAAGTGAGCCGGCATAGTCGTAATGTGTCGCGATCCAACTACGCTGCCCGTACGCAAGCGCGGGAAACAAATACCACGCGTTGACGAGTGCCGACGGGATGACCACGGCGAAGACCCGAACGAGACGCCTCAAGGTGACGCGACGGCGTATCTGTGGAATGACGATTACAGTCGCCAGCGCACTGACGGCGAGAGCGGTGACGCCCCAAAGCATCGTAATGTTGTGGCTCCCGAAGAAAACGACCGAGGAAGCCGCTAGAAGGATCATCCATCGCAGTGACACACGATCGGCGACCAGCACGCGTAGACCGGAAGCGACCAGCAGCGGTAGCGTCGACACCGCGAGGAACTCGGACCAATCTCCGCGGGCATAGACCAGCGTCAAATAGTAGGCGGATGATATGAACAGTAGGGCCGGAATCTGGGCTTGCCAGCGTCGAAGGCCAGCCATTCGCGCAAGCGAATACCAACCGCCATATGCTGCCGCGAACCCGAGCACATAGCTGATCACGTAAGCGGCTACTGGCGCGTCGCCGAGCGCAACCGCCAAGGTCCCGAACAGCGCGTAGATGGTGCCTCCGTAGAACGCGTAAAACGGGTAAAACACGGATCCGCCATCGTTCAGGAAGAGGCTGGGATAGTGATCTCGGCTGATCGTCGCGCTCTGTCGCCACAGGTACCAGAGATGATTGGACCAATCCTGCGCCATGCCGGACGACGTGAACAACATCGGCCACGCCAAGAAGCCGATGACCAGGGCCGCGAGGATGACAATCAGTGTCGACTCGACCGGCGGCCACCGTTTTGTCAGCGTCATCCACCCCCACGCCGCGGGCCGCACGCTCTCGGCGCGCTCCAGCTGTTGATGGGCGATCACGGGGCAGTCCGCGCGTCGCGTCGCTGCTCGGCCGTCATCGGTCCAGGCTGCCTGGCGGGCGTGCCGCGCGGTCGGATACGGGCGATGACATCGAATCGAGCTGCAGAACTGAGCAAAAGGCGGCTGAGCATCGTCAGACGAGTCGAACTACCTGACCGCGGTGCTCGAGTCTATGGGAGCGGGACGTCAGAACCAGCCGATGCTCGCACCGATCGTGATCGGAGCAGAGGATACTTCGTCGGCTGGCGTGAGCGCGTACGATTCCCGCAAGGTGACCGCGACCGAGGACCCGGAGGTGCGCCGCATGCACACGGTGGCGCGAGTCCGGTTCGAGTTGGCACGCCTTCTTCGAGCGCAGCCTGGTCGTGGCAGACATGTGCGCCGCATGCTGCACGTCTCGTCGTCGCTGTTCGGTCCCGAGGAATCGTGGGGGGCGGCGAGCGGGCGGCCTTCGCTCTGGCGCACGCGCGTTCGCGTAAAGTCCACACAACTCTCGCGAGCTTCAGACCTCGGCGAGCCTCACGGCGACGCGGGGACTTGCGCGCGGAGATCTATCCGGCGACAGGAGCACGCTGAGCGGTCGACTCAATGCCGCGGTGTTCGGGTCATCCTTCGCTTGACCCACCGAAGCGGTCTGGTCAAGCGCCAGCTGAGCGAGGACTCCATGGCGTCCACCCAGCGTCGACTACGCTCAACTTCACGCCTACTGGCCGCGAGCTCATCCTGCAGGAGCCCGGTCTCGGCCTTGAGCAAGCCCGCTTCGGCGCGAAACTCAAATGCCTGCCTGTAGAGGCTCTGTCGCGTAGAGGCGCCATATCCGTGAGAGTCACGGTCTCCCGTGATCACCATGCCAAGGCCGCCCCATGCCTGAGCGTCGAAGTGACCTCCGGCGAACTCGTAACCAGGGATGAAGTCAAGCTCATAGTAGGCCACTGCTGGATGCGCCGCCAGGTCTAGAGCCTCGATTCCGCAACGCGTCTCCCCGCTCATTGTGTCGTGCAGGAGAATGATCGTCGAGCGCGCCGCTGACGAGTCCAACAGGTTTGCGAGATCCCGTTGGACTCCCGGAGCGGAGTGGTCGCCGTCGATCAAGGCAAGGTCGATCGCGCGACTTTCCGCCTCCAATCTTCCCAGCAGGTCGGGAAGCAGGAGCTTTGAGTCTCCGATGTGAAAGGTGACATTGCTGAACGGTGTTCGATCATCAATGTGGTCGTGCAGGTCCAACGTGTGCACATGCTCGCACTGAGCTGCGAGAAAGCGCAGGCTGCCACCTTCGTAGGTGCCGATCTCGATCGCCAACCGTGGCTTGCGCTGGCCGAGAATGCCCACAAGAGCTGCGCGCTCCCCGAAGGACATCTGACACACGTGGTCGCCCAGGATAGGGACCGGCGGGTCGGTCAGCGGTGCGGGACGGTTGTCGGGCGGAATATAGAGCTTTGCGAGTTGCTCGTCGCTCATGGCCGAGCGGAGAGTTACAGGTTCTCGGCGATCAACGGCGCTGAGCGGTTGAACACCCAGAAGCCGATCGCGAAGATCGCGACGACGATCCCTATGGGCTCGACCAGCTGCCACCAGCCGCCGAGCGCCTGACCGGCCGAGAGCGCACTGTGATCAATCATGGCATGACGAAACTGCTCGACGATGGTCGCCAGCGGGTTGAGCATCAACAGATGGAAGGCAGTATCGCTAAGGCGCGCGCGCAAGAGCTCAACCGGGATGAGGATCCCCGACGCATAAAACAGAACCTGACAGACCACCTCCCAGATCGGCTGGATGTCCCGAAAATGCACGAACAAAGCCGACAGAAGCATGGCCAAGCCCGCGCAGTAAACGATGAGCATTCCGAGGATGAGCGGGGCCTCAAGCCACGACATCATCGGCCGCACGCCCTCCGCCAATGCGAATATGAGCACGACAATAAGGTTGAGTGCGAGGTTGAACGAGGCAAGCAAAACGATGGAAAGAGGTATGACCAAGCGCGGGAAGTGGATCTTTCGCACGAGATTCTCCCGGTCGACCACGCTGCGCACCGCCCCGCCCGTCGCTTCGCCGAAGAAGGTAAACAGGACGATTCCTGCCAGCAAGGCGACGGAGTAGTAGGGCGCGTTACTCACGTGGGCCACATGGCTGAATACGAACAGGAGCACGCCGAACAGGAGCAGCGGCCGCATCAGCTGCCACACGTAGCCGAGCGCCGAGCCGAAGAAGCGCAGCTTGAACTCATTGCGGGCGATGTTGTAGGTGAGATGCCAGAAACGCGACCGGTCATCGGTCAGTGCGCGTGGACCGCGGATCGGTGCTCCGAGATCGCTGTACTCGATCGCGTTCATGAGACCTCAATCCTTGATCGCGGGCCCACGGCGGCTCGCTCCACGCTCGACGCGTACGGAAGGTCGACGATTCCGCCCTGCGCGGTGGAGCCCTGGACAAGAAAGGCAATCTCGCGCGTGCTGCGATCGATCAAATCCAGCCCGCCGCCACGCCGCACTAAGCTCGCGATCGGATAGTAGCGGCCAGGTGCGAGGCGATTCTCGAATTCGACAGAGAAAACCGCCTCTTCCCCCGGAACGAAGCTCCCGGAACGCTCGTGTTCGACGGCCGTCGATGCGACGAATACCGGCTGACCAGCGTCATTCTCGAATGTGACACGCAACGCCGGATCGTCGATGGCTTCGTCGAAGGCCACCCTCGCGCGAAACCGCACCTGATATCCCTGCAAGTAGACGCCCCACTGATCGCCGGCACCGTCCTCGAACCAGGCCTGAACGATGCGCGCGCCACGGTTACCTTCCCATTCGCCGCCAGCCGCTCGCGCGGCCGTGCCATCTCGATCGAAGTTCATCGCAAGGTAGCGATCACCGACGTCGCCGGGCTCGCCCAACGCGATCGCCTCGCCGCGCTCCAGCAATAATGCGCGATGGCAGAAGCGCTTCACCGCACCCATGTCGTGCGTGACGAACACGATCGTGCGCCCTTCGTCTCGCATGCGGTTGAAGACGTCGAAGCACTTCTGCTGAAAAGCTGCGTCGCCAACCGCGAGCACCTCGTCGATCAGCAGAATGTCGGCGTCCACCTGGATCGCAACAGAAAAGGCGAGGCGCACGTGCATCCCCGACGAGTAGTTCTTGAGCTTGAGGTCCTGGAACTCCTCCAGTTCGGCAAACTCGATAATGCGCTCATAGCGGGCCCGAGCCTCGCTCGGGCTTAGACCCAGCATGATCCCGTTCATCACGACGTTGTCGAGAGCCGCGAGATCGGGATTGAAGCCAACGCCCAGCTCAATGAACGTCGACATGCGCCCGTTGCACCAGATCCGGCCCTCGTCGACCCCGTAGATACCCGCCAGACACTTCAGCAGCGTGCTCTTGCCGCTGCCGTTACGTCCGACGATCCCGAAGAACTCCCCCTCCTCAACCGCGAAAGACACATCCTTCAACGCTGCGAACTGTTCGTGGCTGGTGTGACGCCAGGGGTGCAGCGCGCGCTCCTTGAGCGTATGGGTCTGCTCCTCGGGCACCCGAAAGGTCTTGCTCACAGCGTCGACGACGATCGCCGGCACCGGGGACTTTAGGGCGTCAGCCATCCTCACAGCGTACCGGCGGACCGACGAGAGTCGCGGATATAGTCCTCGCCGGTGCACGTCTGCACGGTGATCAACAAGGCCTGGGTGGCCCACGCTCGCGCGCTCTCTCAGTCCCTTCGAGCACACGAACCCGATGCGCAGATGTCCGTTCTGATCCTGGACTCGACCGACGGTTTCCTGGACCCTGCCAAGGAGCCCTTTGAGGTCCTCCGCCCGCAGGACATCGACATCGACATCGAACAGCTTGCCGACATGACCGCCCGCTACGGGGTCACCGAACTCTGCTGCGCGCTGAAGCCGACCCTCCTTCGCCATGTCCTCAAGCGAGGAGGGGCAGCGATCTACCTCGACAGCGATGTCCGCGTCTTTGCTCCGTTCGATGGCCTCGAGGACGCACTCCAGGAGCAGCCCTTCCTGCTAACCCCTCATCTGCTCGGGCCTCTCGCGCAGGACGGGAGACACCCCGATGAGCTAGCGATCCTCCTGGCCGGATCGTTCAACCTCGGGTTCGCCGCCGCACGCGCCACCCCCCAGGTCGACGAGCTGCTCGGCTGGTGGGCGGATCGGCTGCGCACGGGCTCGCGCCTGGAGCCCTCCAACGCAATGGTCTTTGACCAACGGTGGGCCGACCTGATGCCTGGCATGTTCAAGCACGTCGGGATCGTACGGGACCCAGGGATCAACGCCGGCTATTGGCGGGCCGCGACGAGCCGCTTCGAGCAGAGCGAGCGAGGAATCGTCGTCGACGGGCAGCCGCTGCGCAGCTTCCACTTCACGGGCTTCGAGCCCGACCATCCCCTACGATTGAGCAGGTACGACAACCGCACGTCGCTCGATCGTGAGCCGGTCCTGGCGGAGATGTGCGCAGAGTTTGCGCGGCGGCTCCATGCCTGTGGTCATGCCGAGGCAAGCCACTGGCCTTACGACTTCGGAACGACCGCCAGCGGAGCCCAGCTCACCAGTCAGTTGCGGGATCTGTGGGATCGGGCGCGGCGCGAGGGAGCTGTCTCTGAGCCGCCGTTCACAGTCGAGGGCGAGCGCGCGTTTCTCGACTGGCTGGCGGCACCTGAGGCCGGAGCTGGTGGTGGCTCCCTGACGCGGTATCTAAACGCGATTCACCAAGCCGACCCACAGCTTCGCGAGAGCTTTCCCGACCCGCATCGCGGCGATCGGTCGCGGTACCTGGCATGGGCCCAAGAGCAGGCGGAGCGGCGACCGACCGACGTGCTCGGTCTGATTCGCACAGGTCCCCAGGCGGCCACACGACCAGGCTTTCACGAGCTGGCTCCTGGCGACCCGCTCGCCACGAAGCGTGGCGATGTCGTGGTGTGCATTCCGGTCTATGGCGCGGCAGAGCGATTCGCCGAGTGTCTCACCAGTGTCCTGGCCCACACTCCGAAAGATGTCCGGATTCTCATCGCCGACGACGCAAGTCCCGACCCGGCGATCAAGGGGTTCGTGAGCTCGC
This sequence comes from Solirubrobacteraceae bacterium, assembly GCA_035566835.1. Taxonomy (GTDB): domain Bacteria; phylum Actinomycetota; class Thermoleophilia; order Solirubrobacterales; family Solirubrobacteraceae; genus Palsa-744. The sequence continues at coordinate 15,076 of DATMQG010000082.1, read as the reverse complement.
TCGAAGACGTGCTTGAGCATGAAGTGTGGTATCTGCGCCAGCCGGAGAACGTCGGGTTTCCAGCCAACGCGAACGCAGGATTCGCCGCCTCCGCGCCTGCTGACGTAGTCGTCCTGAACAGTGACTGCGTTGTAGCCGCAGGCTGGTTGGAGGGCCTCCGCCGAGCAGCGTACTCCGACGCGCTGGTGGCGACCGCCAGCTCGCTCACCAACCACGGCACGATCCTGTCGGTGCCGGAGCGCAATCGCCCCCAGCCCGGTCTCCCTCAGGAGTTGGCGCTGGGACGCGCGGCCGGCGCCGTGCGTGAGCAGTCCCTGCGCATCTATCCCCACCTCCCCACGGCGATCGGGCAATGCATGTACGTGCGCCGTCACGCGCTCGACTTGGTCGGAGGCTTCGACCTCGCATTTTCTCCGGGCTACGGCGAGGAGGTCGACTTCTCGCAACGTTGCCTACTGCAGGGCCTCGTCCACGTCGCCGCCGACGACGTGTTCGTACTTCACCACGGCGGTGGCTCGTTTGCCGAGGACGGACAGGTGAATCCCATCCAGCGCGCGCACGACGAGATCATCGACGCGCGCTACCCCTACTACAAGCGCGCCCAGACAGCCGCCTCGACCACCTCATTCGGGCGCCTTCCGCGCGCCATTGCGTCCGCGAAACGCGCAATCCAGGGGCTCTCGGTAACGATCGACGGGCGCTGCCTAGGACCACTTGTAACGGGGACGCAGGTCCACACCTTGGAACTCGTGCGCACGCTGGATGAGACTCAAGAAGTCGGCTTGCGAGTAATCGTGCCACCGGACCTCGGCGCCTACGCAGCCGGCCAGTTCGCAACGCGGCCCCACATTCAGCTCCTGTCGCACACGGATGTGCACCCGGCCATGGACAAGACGGATGTCGCCCACCGCCCATACCAAGTGAGCAACGCTAACGACCTGCTGATCCTGCGGTGTGCGGGTCAGCGACAGGTCATCACTCATCAGGACCTGATCGCATACCGCAACCCGGCCTATTTTCCAGGATATCCTCAATGGCAGCGCTACCAACGCCTGACACGCCACGCGATGGCGGTCGCGGATCGTGTCGTGTTCTTCTCACATCACGCCGCACAGGACGCGCTCAGCGAGGACCTTGTCGATCCCGACCGGGTGCAGGTCGTCTACATCGGTGTGGACCACGTGCTGCACGCTTCCTCTGGCGAGTCGCAAGCCCCGGAGGTCGGGGCGGAGCTCGGCGATCACCCCTTCCTCCTCTGCCTCGGTACGGACTTCAAGCACAAGAATCGTGTGTTCGCGCTGCGACTCTTCGAGTGCCTCCGCGACGAGCAAGGCTGGCAGGGCAGCCTGGTGCTGGCAGGCCCCCGTGTCGCCTTCGGGTCATCGGCCGGCGAGGAGGCTTCCTACCTTTCCACTCGTCCCGAGCTTGCCAGGTCCGTGACCACGCTTCCCGCGGTTAGCGACGCTGACAAGGCGTGGTTCTTGAGTCATTGCTCGGCAGTCCTCTACCCAACGACCTACGAGGGCTTCGGATTGATGCCCTTCGAGGCGGCGGATCATGAACGGCCGTCAGTGTTTGCCTCGCACACGGCGCTCGCCGAGATCCTCCCGCCCGAGCTGGCAACCCTCGTTCCGTGGGACCCTCACGCAAGCGCCCAGCGCGTGAGCGATCTGCTTATGCGTCCAGACTCGGCGAAGGAGCATGTGCAAGCCGTGCGGAGAGCCGCCCGGCGTCTCACCTGGCAGTCGACCGGCGAGACCATGCTCGATGTCTATCGTTCGGCTGCCGCCGCTCCGGCCCGCGAGAGCTCTCGCCTTGCCGAGGAAATCGCGCTGGTCGAGTCTGAGCGCGATGAGCTCGAGCGTAAGTACAACGAGCTGTGGCAGAGTCTCACCCCTGACGCGAGAACGCTCGTCGACCCGGCCGGACCTCTGGACACCGCCGCACAGCACTCGCTCGCGGCATTCGTAAAACGTCCGCTCCGACGGAGGCTCCTCCTGGGGTCGCTGCGACTTGCTTACCGGATCAGGCACCCTGGCCGGCGCGATCCACCCGCTGCGGAATCGTCACCTGAGGACTTCGCCCTGCACTTCGCTGGGTCAAACATCGCGCATATGCGCGAGCAGCTGGCCGTCCAGGACCCCGATCAGCTCATCCTCGAGCCGTAGGGCTTGACGCGTTGGGCATAGGGCGTTTGCTGCGCCCTCCGGCCTACGCTGCCCCCGGCGCGACGTCCTTCCTAAGGTTCATCGCGTGCGGGCGCGCTACCGCCTCTAGGAACGCCTCGAGCGCATCGACCCTTCTGTCCCACGAGTAATCGAGGGCCGTCTCGATCCCGGCCCCCCCCAGCCGCTCGCGAAGTTGCGGGTCCTCGAGCAGGCACCGCAGCGCAGCGTTGACCGCGCTCGGATCTGACTCCGGCATCAAGCAGTTCTCTCCATGGACGCAGAAGTCGCGGTTCCCATGCGCATCCGTGCACACAACCGCGCCGCCGGTGGCCATCATCTCGAGCGGCGGCAGTGCAAAGCCCTCATGCGTCGAGGTCTGTACGAACACGGTCGCCTTGTTGAACAGCTCGTTGACCTCGTCGTCAGAGGGAGCCTCCACGTAGCGGACGCCCTCCTCGCTGGCCAACTCTGGCTCGATCCCGAAGAGGCAGAGCTCCGGGCGGGGTTCGGGCAGGGCACGCCAGGCGTCGATCGTGAGGGACAGGTTCTTCAACGGGTGTGAGCGCCCGAGCGCGAGCACCATGTCCTCGCGCCGCCGCACGCCCTCGAGTGGCCGGAACGTCTCGAGGTCTATGCCCGGCGGGATCAGCTCCGCATCGAGGTTCAGCTCGCGCAGCCGGTCGCGGTTCCAGGACGAGATTGTCATGTAACGGAACTCGGGCCGGTAGGAGTCGAGGACCGCATGGCGGACGACCTCGTCGTCGGGGTAGTAGGAGGTCTCGATGTCCTGTACGAAGTACACGGGGATTCCGCGGAGCACGCTCGCCCGCCACACTGGCCCGGCCGTGTTCCACCACGTCGCGACCTTGATCGCATCTAGCGTCGCGAGCGACTCGATGAGTTCGTCGTAGAACTCGAACGTGTGCACGGGTACACGCAGCGAAAACCAGTCCGGCGGCTCGCCGAGTGTGTAGAGCGCGACCTCATGGCCACGCTCCTGTAGCCGGTTCAAGTGCTCGAAGATGTCGCGGTGGCCGCCGCCGATTCCCGTGCCCTCGGTCACGTACGCCACGCGAAGCTTGCCGTGCTCGGCGCGGACGTCCCGCGCGTCGAAAAAGTCTCCCCAGCGGTCCCAGAAGATCCGCTGCGAGGTCCGCTCTCGCTCTCCCACGTCCGTCCCCCGGGTCGCCGACTCGTGGTGGATAAGACTCGCGGCCGGGAAGTAGAGCACCTGGAAACCCGCACTCCATGCCCTCAGGCACCAGTCGACATCCTCGTAGGCCATGGGGTAACGCTCGTCGAGTAGACCGATCCTGTTGATCACCTCGCGCTTGACGTACATGCATGCCCCCGTCACAGCGAGCACCGGCCCGGTGATCGCCGCGGGGCCCCAGGCATCGGGCTTGAACCGGTAACGGTGGTCGAACCACTCGGGCGCGCCCAGGTTGCGCACCGTCCCGGCGAACTGGATGCGTCCGTCCGGGTACAGAAGCTTTCCGCCGACGATTCCGATCTGCTCCTCCTGCGAGGCGGCGTACTGGAGTCCCGCAAGCCAGCCTGCTCGGGCCTCCATGTCGGAGTTGAGCACGACCACATCTCTTTCGGGGTTGGCGACTCGTAGTCCGCGGTTCACGTTCGCCGCGAAGCCGCGGTTCTCGCCGCCGGCGACGATCTCGATGCCAGCGATCTCACGCAGCGCCGACACGTGCTCGGGCCCGCTCGCGTCGTCGGCCACGATGATCCTGACCATCGCTGGAGGCACGGTCCGCTGGATCGACGCGACAAGATCGGCCACCTGCGCGACGTCGCGAAAACTCGGGATCACGACATCGACGGGACGACCCTTCTCCCGGTACCAGGCCAGCGCGCGACGAAAGGAATCGTCGCCCCAGCCAGAGCGTAGGGGCATGCGATTCCTGAGCGGCGTGAACCGCAGGGGAAATGTAAGGATCCGGAACAGGAGCGTCCGCCACCCGAGGTATTGGTAGGTGAGGTAGATCCGCCGGCGCAGCCCGGCGAGCGGTCCTTTGAATTCACCGTCGAGCGCGCCATCCGCGATTGCCTGCGAACGGGCGATCGCGGGGCGAGGTTGGGGCGCTTGGCCGTCTACATCGTTCTTTTGATCTGTCAATGCTGAGGTCCTGGGTCGTCGGGGGCCTCTGGGGCCTCGAGATCAAGCGGCGAGAAGCCAGCTCGCCTCTCAAGCGACAGGCGACGCCGCGCTGCGGGTGGGAGCCGATCGGCCCGCGAGCCTAGCAGCGCCCCCGTGAGGCGCGCGACGTGATGACGGCTCACGCCGACGAGCGTGGTCAACCGTCGCGGGGCGCCTTCGTGATTGAGCTCCTCTAGCGCCTGGCGTACGGCCCCGCGGAGCTGCCGCGCCGTACGAGCCGGACTCGCCGGCTCGCGCCAACCGTATACCTCTCGCAGACCGCGCCACTCATCAAAGCTGCGACGCACTTGCTCGAGGGTTGTGTGGTCGTGGGAGTGCCAGACGGCCGCCCCCGGCACGAAGGCCTTGGCGTAACCGGCACGCAGCATGTCGATTGCCAGCACGCGGTCCTCGGCATAGGGGACATCACGGAAGGGGACACGTTCCCATGCGGCGCGCTCAAGACAGGCGTTCGCGTCCGTGAAGAAGCCGCGAGCGCCGATCAGCTCTCGCGCCGGAAGTCCGCGTTCGTGCGGCGCCAGCCGATCGACGCGCGGGGCACCATCGGCGGAGAGGGACCGGAACCAACCCTCGAGTTCCACGCGGACGGCAAAGGTGACGTCCGGGCGGGGACGATAGGGCCCGTAGACGATCGCCACGTCCTCGCCGAGCGAGAAGCCGTCGAGCAGGCGCTCGAGCCACTGCTCGTCTTGGGGCTCGGCGTCCTGCGTGAGCAGGGCGACGTGAGTGCCCCGTGACTCCCGCATCAGCAGGTTGCGCGTTCCGCCGTGGCTGAAGCTCCGCGGTGCTATCTCGATCACGCGCGCACCGTGGGTACGCGCGACCGCGGCTGAACCATCGGTGGAGCTTGAGTCACAGACCAGCAGCTCATGCTCGACCGTCTGGGCACCCACAGCCCTCAACGTGCGTTCGAGTAGCTGACCGCCGTCGCGGACCGGGATCGCAACGGTGACGTCGCTCATGCGTAGTAGCGAGAGATCGTTATTGCCTGGGCGAAGAGGTTATGGCCGACCGCAAGTACGACCAGCGCCGCTCCCAGAACCGGACCCCACCGGCGGCCGCCGAAGCGCACGGCCAGCACGATCACCGCGGCGTACAGGCCCAGCAGAGGCAGGAGGTAGCGCGCCTGCTCGAACACCCCCCCGTTGGCGATCAGGTAGCGGTAGGACTGCACCCCGATCTCGACCCAAAGGCCGACCACCGCAAGCGCGTAGACGGCGAGCTCGCCGAGCCGGCGGCGAACCGCAGCGCGGCGGCGCATCAGCTCGCCCGCTGCGAGCGCGAGCACGCTCAACGAGATGACGCGAGCGAACTGGTAGACCCACGCAGGGAAGCCATAGTCCAGCCAGCCAAACCTGCCCACGAATCCCTTGAACCACGTCTCCCACAGCGGTGAGTAGCTGAACTGGGGACGCATCCAGAGCCTCGGCAAGAAGAGCTGCCACACGTGACTGAACTCTTCTTTAAGGCGGAAGGTGCGCCCAGCAGAGCCGCTCACGGAACCGATCCCGCCCGGGATCGCGCTGCGCGCCCAGACGAGATGGTTGAGCAGCACGTACGCCGCGATCGGCGCGGCCGACAGCCCGACAGCCCAAGCTAGTCCCCGCCCGGCATCGACGGAGCCCCGGGACCGTGCGCGGCGCGCTAGGAGCGCGACGGCGAGCGCAACCGCCGGGACGAACCCCAGCAGCGTCAGCTTGGAGACCAGGCCCACGCCCATGAAGCCGCCGATCAACGCTCCATTCAGGGGCGTCAGTCCGCGGTTGAACGCCCTCGCGATCGCCCACAGGACGCCTGCGCCCGTGAGGTAGAGGAGATCGTCGTTGTTAACTCCGCCGGACATGAAGCCGAATAGTGGCTGGAAGGCGACGAGGAGCGCGCCCGCCGGCCAGGCCCAGCGACTCCCGGGCAGCAGCTCGCGGAGGAACATGAACACGAGCAGTACCGTGAGTGCCCCCATTAGAGCCGACAGAAAACGCATCGCGGCGAGTTTGTCGAGCACCTTTCCTCCCGGCGTCAGCTTGTAGGGGATGGCCTGCAGCGCGTAGTAGAGGGGTGGGTTGTTTGTCGCCGTGAGCGCGTCGCCGCTACCGAGGGCGCTCAGGTTCTGCTTGGCGACCCCGTCGATGACCTGCTGCTGGAGATCCGTGGAGGGAGCGGGGTTGTCAGCGTGGCCAGCAATCTCGAACGTGAGCAGGCTGCTCAGGATCTCGTCCTCTCGAGGAGATAGCGCCCCCTCTGGCGAGACGAGGCGAGGAAGGGTTCCGCGTTCGGCGACCTGCTGGACGTAGGCGTAGTGGGCGTTCTCATCGGGCACCTGAAACGGAGGCACGATCAGCGCCCACGCCAAGCCGTTCGCGAGCGCTGCCAGCGCGCAGACCCAGCCGACCAGCGGGATCCGCCGCAGGTTCCCGCGCAGCCGGCCAACATGTTCCGTCCCTACGCCGCCGCACGAGGCTCGCCGCCGCGTTTCCCTTTCGTCAGCGAGACTCACGGTAGGCGCTCCTCGGAAGGCAACGGCTCCACGCCGAGGACCGCCCAGAGCGCGAGTGCGATGGAGAGCAGCACAAGGACCGACGCAGCTATCGCCGCCCAATGGCGCAGGGCGTCGGACTTGGCGAGCGAGAAACGGTGGACGAGTGTCGGCGCCAAGCCCAGCCAGGATTCGCTCCCCGGGCGCAGATATTCGATCCGCAGGCGCCCATCGAAGGGCCGTCCGCCTATCTGGATGACGTATGCCGAGTCAGGAGTGGATCCCCCGAAGTCGACCTGATTTAAGCCTAGGTTGGTCACGCAGACTGTGGCCGCGACCGTGCTTGCGGTGCGCGTGACCCGGATGCCGATCGCTCCGGGACGCCAGCCGCCGTCGAGCCGACCAGACGCGATGCGGCCGGCTGGCCCCCGAATATCGACGCCGAGCGCCGGAGCGGGCAAGCCTGCAGCCCTCGCGGTCAGCCTGATCGCACCCGTGTCGGCGGGCACCAGCTCCGCAGGCTCACACAACTGCTGTCCGCCCGTCACGGGGATCACGAAGCCGCGGTTTGACGTCAGGTTCGCTCCCGATCGCCGGGGACTTCGCTGGAGCAGAATCACCGTTGCGGCAGTCGCGATCGCCAGCATTCCTACGACGAGAACGATCGCCGCCGGGATTCGGTGCGACCAGCGCCACGAACGCGCGGAGGTCGAGCCCGCCTCGCTTCCCCGAGTCACGGGCGAACGAGCTCCACCCAGTCGAGCGTTGCTCCGCACAGCGTCCTCCAGCGTCTCAAGGGCACCGTCGTGAGGTGCTCTGGCACCCGACGCTGTAGGGCGACGGCGCCGATCACGCCGATGTCCCATTCTCCGGGGCCGAAGTAGCGGTGACCGCCGGTTCTTACGACCCTTACCGTGTGGCGGCCGTGGCCGAGCGTGAGCGAGGCCGCCTGCACCCACTGGCCCGGTGTGTTGGAGCCTGACACGGACCCGACCGTACGTCCGTCGACTTGGACGGGAACCGGGCGGGGAAAGTCTCCCTGGACCCAGACCGCGTAGGAAGCTCCTCCCCGAACGCTCAGCACCCCACTGGCGTGTCCGGGCCCGTTGGGAAGCACGGCGCCCTGCTGGCCGGGATCAAGCCCCCAGGCATACGAGCGGTCGCGCGAGAAGAGGGGTTCGAACCACTCCAGCTCGGGCGGGACGGCGGCCAGTAGCTCTGTCCCCTTCGGCGCCTTCGCGACAATCGCGCGCAGGGAAGTGCACCGGACGACAGCACCGGGCGAGTAGAGCGACTGCTCGGGCAGGTGGCGCAGGACCTGCGGCTGCGATGTCCGGCGCCAGGCGAGGTAGTACCTGTTTTCGTAGACCAGCTTGTAGTTCGCGGGCGGTCGGCTCGCCGCGGGCGAGCGGCGCGTGACGATGATCGGATAGCCCTCGACAAACGACAGGAGCTCTTCATCGAGGTCGAAGTAGTGGCCGTAGAAGTAGGTCGGGTTGCGAAGCTGGACCTGCTGAGGCGTCAGCGCCTCGAAGGGCACGCTGATCCTTGCCGCACGTGCGAAGTACTTGGCGTACTCCTCGAACTCGTTCCAAGCTATGAGGCCCTCACCCGGGAAGCGATCGCCGACCTCCTGGATCGCTTCCATGCGAGCAGTTGGGGCAACCCTGGCGTGGCCATATGCGAGCAGGTCGGAGGCGAGGATCGCCACCGACAGCGCCGCCGCAGCGGTCAGGGTGAGCGGTTGGAGGCGCCCCCGAACGCTCGCGAGCGCCGCGAGAGCGACCAGCACGACTGCCGGACTCGCGATCGCGAGAAGCTTGCCCTGAGCGTATGGGCTCACGCGGGGCAGGCCGACCAGCAGCACGAGCGCCACCGGACCGAGTACGAGCAGCGGGCCGATCTCCCGTCTCCACAAGGCGTGCACGACCCCATATGCGGCCAGAGCGAAGATCGCGACGGTCGCGACGATCGTCAACGTCGCCGCAGGCTCGGGTACGACCGGGAGCCGGTATTCGCCAGCGAGCCACACGCCGCTGATCTGACTGATCGGCAGCGGCCGAAGCAGCTGGCCAAACTGCGTCGCCCCAATGCCCGCAGCACCCTGGCCGGCCTGCGCCACGTGGAAGAAGGTCGTCAACGATTTCAACGAAGGGACGGCGAGGACCCCGGCCAATAACCCACCGGCGATCAGCGGCCCTAGCCAGCCGGGCGAGGGCCGCGTGCGATTGGCGGCGACCAAGCCTAATCCCAAGAACAGTACGAGCGCGCCGAGAAAGGGGATGGCCACCGCGTTGTAGGTCGCGAGAGCGGCCGCGGCGCCGACGGAGACGAGCGCTGCGCCCGCGTAGGGCCGTTCCACCACGGTCGCCTCGCGCGCGAACGCAGCCGTCGCGCTCAGGGTGGCCAGCAGTCCGATCTCCTTGACCCCGCCCTGCAGCGCGTACTGGTAGGTGAGGTTCGCCGACACCGCGGCGAGCGCGACGAACGCCGCGCGGCGCGCTCCGACGAGCGCCGCGGCGATGCTCGAGAGGGAGACGGCCGCTACTGCCGCCAGCGCGGCGATGAACCCCTGGTAGAGAACCGCAACCGGCGTGTCGGTCAGGCCGCTGAGCGTCCCCAGCAGCGACTGGGTGCCCAGCGGATACCCGCTACCCAGGTATGACGCCAGGAACTCACGCGAACTGGTCTCCGGAACGCTGCCGAGAGCCGCGCCGAAGCCCTTGATGTGCTCGGCCAGCAGCATCTCGAAGGCAGAGTCGTTGACGAAGTCATACCCCGACCACGTCCAGTGGCCGTTGGCGATGACCGGCAGCATGTACAGGAGATAGATGCCGAGACCCGCGACGCCTGCCCAACCCGGGTTCATACGCGCGAGCACGCCATCACGTGCGAAGAGGAGTCCCGTGAGCGCAACGGCCAGCAGCAGCGGGATGGCCAGCCCGTCTCCCACGCCGGCGACGTAGCCCGGGAAGACGAGAACCAGCGAGCCGCACAGACCGAGCGCCAGCAACACCGGATTGGACACGCGTATCCGAAGCACGCGCTCGATCGCCAGGCCGCAGCCGAGGCAAAGCACCCACATGACGAGGGGCAGCCCGACCACGGCAATCAGGTCGTAACGCACGGGGGCGTTCTCGCCTGCCTAGAAACTGGGTCGCAGAGCGGAAATCGACAGCAGCGAGCAGGCGACGGTCTGTGCGCCGAGGCGGGCTGAGGTGTCGCCCGGGGAGATCGAGGCGGGATCGAGGCTGTGCACGGTGTGGAGATGGGCCGGACGCCGACATCGAGCGGCGCTCGCGGCGTCCTCGTTATAACGCCTGGGCGAGCGGAAAGGGGCGCCTGGGCTTGTTGATCGCACGCGCTAGGCGTGAATTCGGGGATGATCGCGGCGTGCCGGCTGGGCCAAACACCGCGCCAGAACCCGTTGCCCCGTGACGACGGCTCGAGTTGCCCCCTCTCCGAGGAGAAGCCTTAGAGCGGCGGCGCCTCTGATTAGGGCCGCCATCCGGCGTGTCCCGACGCCCCTCGCGCTCCTGCTCACGGTCGCGCTCGTTCTGTCAGTCGCCTGGGATGTCGCCTTGCCTGCCTTTCAGGGTCCGGACGAAGCCGGGCATTTCTCCTACCTGCAGCATTTGGCCGAGACGGGCAAGATCCCGAGCGCGACCACCGGTGGAAAACCGAACTCCACCGAGGTGCAGGCAGCACTCAACTGGCTTAACCTGAAAGCGCTGATAGGCGATATCCGCGCTGCGCCGGCCTGGAGCTCGGCCGACCTTGCTCTGTGGCACCAGGTCGAGCACGCGCTGCCCTCGGGGTCACGGGGGGACGGAGCCGGGCCGAACGCACTGGCCAAGAATCCACCGCTCTACTACGCGGTCATGTCGGTCCCCTACCGCATGCTTGTCTGGCTTCCGCTCCTCAAGCGCCTGTTCCTTCTGCGCCTGCTCAACGCCCTGTTCTACCTCGCGACGATCGTCCTTGTCTGGATGCTCGCGGGCGAGCTGTTCGGCCGCGTGCTCTGGAAGCAGACACTCGCTGCCGGGGTCGTCGCGCTGCAGCCGCAGCTGGCGTTCATGAGCGCCGTCATCAACGCCGACAATCTGCTGATCGCGTTGACGAGCGCCGTGCTGCTGGCCTCGGTGAGGCTCGTCAAGCTCGGCCCTTCCTTGGCAAGGGTGCTCACCGCGAGCGGGCTCACTGCGGCGGCGGTGCTCACCCACGGTCGGGGCCTCGTGACGATCCCCGTCCTGCTGACGGCGTTGGTCGTGAGCTTCATCAAGCACCACACGGAGGTGCGAGATGCCTTGGCCCGAACAGCGGCAGCAGGCGCCACTGTGGGAGGCGCCGCGCTCGCCTACGTGCTCTTTGGGAGGGCGGGCGGAAGCAGCGGGCTCTATGGCGGCCAGGCCAGCGAACTCAATGCCGGAACTGGCTTCAAACTCGGCCAGTTCCTCTCCTCGATCTACCAGTTCTACCTTCCGAAGCTCACGGAGCTGCACCGGCGGGTCGGCCCAGCGTACGGCTACCGCCAGGTGTTCATCGACACGTTCTACGGCGCGTTCGGGTCTCTCGAGGTGGCGTTCAGGCCGCCCATATACGACACGCTTCAGGTGTTGTCGGCCCTCGGCCTGGTCGGCCTGTATACGGCCGTCGTTACGCACTGGAGGCGCTTCTGGAGATCGTGGGCCGTGGTTCTCGTGATGCTCGCGCTCCTGATCACAAACCTTCTGTTCCTCCACTACGTCTCATACCGGTCGCTGCTCGGCACTGGGGGCAAGGAACCGCTGATCGTCGGGCGCTACCTGCTGCCCATGGTGTCGCTCTTTGGCTTGGCGGTCGCGTTCACCGTCGGATCGCTGCCAAAGCGGGTGGGTCCGTTCGTGGGGGCGATCATTCTTGCCGGAGGCGCGCTGCTCTCGCTAACGGGCGTCGGAATCACACTCGTGAGGTTCTATGCCTAGCGGCCGCCCCGGATCGTTGCGAGCCAGACGGGCCGTCGCCGCAGCCGCCGTCGGCTCGGCCCTCCTCGCGGTAGGTGCGCTGATCTGGTTCGTGCCGTTCCTCGCGCACGGCCGGCAATCGGTCGCCGAGGTTCCCGCGCCGGTCCCGCTGAAGAGCATCACCCAGTTTGCGCTGGCGCCTGGCCAGCAGGCGTGCATGTCCTACGTGGCCGTGACGCCGAACAGCCGCTTGGCCAGGTTTCGGGTCCGCGCCGGAACAGCGCAGGGCGGCCCGCGGATCGAACTGATCTTGCATGCGGCTGGTTACGAAAGCCGGACCCGAGTGCCCGGGGACTATCGGACAGGCAGCGCGACGGTGCAGATCGTCCCGCCCAAGGAGCCGTTGCTCGGCACGGCTTGCTTCGTGGACCGCGGGAACTCGGCGGCTCTGCTGGTTGGCACGGCCGAGCCGCGCACCGTCTCGCGCTCGTCGACGCGGATCGACGGCCGACCGGTCGTCGGCGATATAGCGATCGCGTTCCTCGACAGTCGCCGCCGGGCGCTGATCGACAGCACCCCTGAAATATTCAGCCACGCCTCCAACTTGACCGACCATCTGGTGCCGGTTTGGCTGATCTGGATACTGGCCTTCCTCGTCGTGTTGGGGGTCCCCATCGGGACGATGGCCGCCTTCTACGTGGCGATGCGAGACGACCTTGAGACGTCAGCGAACTGATCGGGCCACGTCAGAATGCCGCCGAAGCCCCAGGATGCTGAGGAGGAAAGAGGAGAAGAAGATCTGTATCCCCACGATGATCAGCGACGCGGCGACCACGGCCGCGCGTTCGTCTGACAACGAGCCGAAGCCGTGGGAGATCCAGGTCGCGAGGATCACGCCGCCCATGACCAGCCCGATAAGGATGAACGCGCCGCCGAGCAGCAGGCCATGCTCGAGGCGGAACCGGGCGCGCATGCGATCGAACCACGGGTCCCGCTCACCCATGAAGTACGTGCCATATGCGTGCGCGCAGAGGCCGAGCGCGAGCACCTGGGTGCCAACGATCATGAGCAGCGCGCCGCCGATCAGAGCATGAAGCCCCCAGGCCCGTCCGAAGAAGTCAAGGCCGGTGCCGACGAAGACGACGATCAGCGTCCCCGCCCCCGCGAGCAGCGCTCCCGGAACGATGAACAGGTGGTTGGGGCTGTGCACCAGCAGAAAGCGCAGATGGCGCCAACCGTCGCGGAAGCTCGAGAGCTTGCTCTCTCCCCCGCGCGGGTGATATTCGATCGGGAACTCTGCGATCTTGAGCTTCTCCTTGGAGGCCCTGATGACCATCTCGGAGGCGAACTCCATGCCGGTCGTGCGCAGGTCCAGCCGCGGCAACACGTCGCGCCGCAGTGCCCTCATCCCGCAGTGCGCGTCGTTGACGCCGGTGCGGAAGAACAGGTTCAGCAAACCGGTCAATATCGGGTTGCCGATGTAGCGATGAAGCCACGGCATCGCACCCGGCTGGATGTTGTCCATGCGGTCGCCGATCACTATCTCCGCGCCCGCTTCGAGCTCCGCGACGAACCGGGGGATCTCGTTGAAGTCGTATGTGAGGTCGGCGTCGGCCATCACGATGTACTGGCCTCTCGCGGCCTCGAAGCCGGCGAGATATGCGCTGCCGTAGCCGCGTCTGCGCTCGAGCACGACGCGAGCTCCGGCCGCCTCTGCAAGCTGTCGGGAGTCGTCGTCGGAGTCGTTGTCCGCGACCACCACCTCTCCCTCGACGCTCATGCCCACGATCGCGTCGAGCGCCGCCGCGACGCACTCCCCTATGTTCTCGGCCTCATTCAGGCAGGGGATGACGACCGACACGAGCGGCGCACCCGCGTCGCCGTCACCGGGTGAGACGGGAAGGCTTTGCGAGGTGAATGTGCTCATTGCTCAGGGAGGTTCCGCGAGTTCAATGCCGTCGCGAAGCGGCGCGACATGCGGTTATAACGCTCCAGCGGGCGGAAAGTGGCGCACAGGGCACGCGCCGAGGAGCTGAGATGCTAGCGGCATGCGCCTCTGCTCCGCGGCTACGAGAGCGCGCGCGCGTAGCTCTCGAGCGTCATCCGCGCGGTGCGCTCCCAGGTGAACTGTCGTGCGCGCTCGCGGCCAAGCGCGACGAGGCGAGCCCGCGCCCCGTCGTTCTCCAGCAGGAGCACGAGTGCGCTCGCGATGGCGTGCTCGTCGTGCGGGTCGAAGAGCAGGGCGCCGTCGCCTGCAACCTCCGGGAGCGACGAAGCGTTCGAGCAGGCGACGGGAACCCCGCGCACCATCGCCTCAAGGACGGGGAGGCCGAACCCCTCGTACAGCGACGGGTACACAAAGCCCCGGGCGACGGCCCACAGGCCCTCTACCTCCTGGCTCGAGACCCAGCCCGGGAAGCGCACATCGTCTGCGACGCCGGCGCGGGAGGCATTAGCGCGAAGCTCGTGCTCATGCGCTGTCGGATAGCCAGGGAGCACGAGCATTGGCCGTGCCTCCTGGGGGATCGTCGCGAGCGCGCTGATCAGCGTCGCGAGATTCTTGTGGGGACGCTTCGCCGAGAGGCTCAAGAGAACTGTGCGCGTTCCGAGCCCGAACCGCTTCCTGGTATCGGCCTCGGGTAGGGGCTCCTCACGCCGGATGGCGCCTACGCCGAGCGGCACCACGTCGACGCGGTCGGGATTCAGGTTCAGCAGCCCGATCAGATCGCTGCGCGTGCTCTGGGAGTCGGCGATCACGCGATCGGAACGGCGTGTAGCCGCGGGAACAAGGACTCTCATGCCCTTGTCACGGATGCCCGAGTGCGCCTCGGGAAAGCGCGCATAGATGAGGTCATGGACCGTGACCACCCGACGAAAGCGGCCCCGCAGCGGTGCCGTGCTGGCGAGGCTGTGCATGAGAGCCACGCCTGCGCGGGCGGCCAATCGGGGCAGGAGAAGCTGCTCGCCGAGGACCCACTGCACGCGATTGCGGGCATGCACAGGCACCGTGACGGCCGGGAGGGCCTCGCCCCACGGCCCGCCGCCGGCCGCGGCTACCTCGCGGTTCACGAAGGCCGTGAACCGCATCCCGGGCGGTGCCTGCGAGAGCAGCGGCGGGATCAGCTCGCGCGCGGCGACCTCCATCCCACCGGTCTCGCCGGGTACCAGGAAGATCAGATTCAGGCCGACGTGCAAGGACCGCAGGCTAGTGCAGCGACCGCTACGCTTCGCGCCCTGAAATCCTTGAGCATCGGCATCGACGCGCGAGCCGCGGTCGAGGTGGCAGCTGGTCGCGGTCGGTTCGTCAGAGAGACGCTCG
>DATMQG010000081.1:0-3952 GCA_035566835.1 Solirubrobacteraceae bacterium | reverse complement strand
GCCGCGTCGCGCTCCACGCTGTGCAGGCCGCCTCGAAGGATCAGCTCGAGCCTCGGCCGGCGCGGAATCCCGCCTGGGGCCGCCGCGGCCACGATCGCCAGGCCCAGCCGCAGACGATCCGGGCCGCTCATCTCCGTCGGCTGCCACTCGTCGACGACGACGAAGGCGGCGTCGAGGTCGTCCACCGTCAGCGAGCCGTCGACATACGCACGGCCGAGTCCGAGCGATCCCGGAGCGCGGAGGAAGTGTGCGAGCGCCGACGGCCGTCGCACGAAGAAAGTCGGTGCGTCGGGAACGGTGGCGGCCAGGGCCCCGCCGTCCCAGAAGCGAACGTGGAAGGGCCGCGACGGGAAGATACGAGCCAGCTCGCGCTGTAGCGGAGCACTCGCTCGGATCAGCGCCACCGGGCTGCTCCGAGCACGCTCACGGGTCCCACCGCCGGTTCATTCGCTAAGAACTATCGCAGCACCGCGGTTGCAAAGCGGCTCAGTGCGCCACCAAATCTGCCCGCGGCACGGGCACTCAACCGACCCAGCCCTGCAACGATGAGAGAACCTTATGAAAAGACATAGGCTGCGCTTAGGTGCATCTGAGGAGGATTAGGGATGTTCCTCGCCTCCAGGGACTGGGATGCCCGCGTCGCCGACGCCGAGTTGATCGCCCGCAGCCCCGGTTTTCGCCATCTGCGCGACCGCATCATCGAGATCGCCGCGCCGACGGCCGAGCACACGGTCGTCGATCTGGGTGCCGGCACCGGGCTGCTGACCCTGGCCTTCGCCGAGCGGGCCGCTCGAGTGTGGGCGGTCGACAGCTCGCCCGCGATGATCGAGTACCTTGGCGTGAAGGCTCGCAGTGCAGAGTTCGACAACGTCGAGACGGTCCTCGCCTCCGCCGTGAGCCTTCCGCTCGTCGACGGGATCGCCGATCTGGTGGTGTCGAACTACTGCCTGCACGAGCTTCGCAGCGCCGACAAGGACCGCGCCCTCGGCGAGGCCATGCGCGTGCTGAAGCCGGGTGGCCGGCTGGTGATCGGGGACATGATGTTCTCGCTGAACCCGATGCAGCCTCGCGACCGAAGCGTCGTGACCGTCAAGCTGCGCCAGCTCGCGGGCCGCGGGCTGCCGGGAGCCTGGCGCCTGCTCAAGAACGCCGCGCGGCTGCTCGCCGGTCGCTGGGAGTACCCGGCCAACGCAGAATGGTGGAACGGAGCGCTGCAGCGCGCTGGCTTTGAAGGCGTCAGCATCGAGACGCTCCCCCACGAGGGCGGGATCGCAGTCGCCGAGACGCCTCGTCCCGGGGTCGGTCGCTCGAGGCTGCGGCCGGCTCCCGAACGAACGCGGGATTCTGCGCTCTCGGCGTGAGGACGGTCACGGCTCGGCGACGAGCGTGGCGGTGCCCGGAACGCTTCCGAGCGAGCTGAGCCGCCGCAGCGCCGGCGGCCGGTGCTTCAGGTAACCGTCGAGGAACGCAAGCGTCACCCGCTCCACGATCGAGAGCTGCGGCTGCTCGTTGGAGTACGGCGGCAGATGTTCTGACCCGAGCAGGCGAAGCAGATACTTGGGCCGTCCCGCGGCTTCGAAGAAGGCATTGGTGAGGCTCGGTGAATTGACCGCGTCGGCCGTGCCCTGCGTCGCCAGCAGCGGCGGACCTTCCGCCGGAAACGCGAATTCGCCCGCCGCGGGCATCTCGGCCCCCGAGAGGATCACCGCGGCGCTCACCCGCGAGTCGCGGGAGCGAGGGTCATACGCCACCGCAAGGGCTGTGTCCCCGCCGTCTGAGTGACCGGAGACGGCGATCGCGCTCGGATCGATCAGTCCGGCCAGCGGGTCAGAGCCGGCGCGACTGGACGCGAGCATGCTCGAGATGACGAAGCGGATGTCGGCGGGCTGGTTGATCAGGTCGGCCTCGTTCGCCCCTCCTGGGGCACTCGGGTTCTCGAGCGGAAAGACCGGCGAGGCGACGACATACCCGGCCTGTGCCCAGCTGTGCAGCAGCTGTGCATACCGCGACGGCGTGACGTTGAAACCGTGTCCGAAGACGACGAGCGGGAACGGTCCCGAGGCGCGGGCCGCCGGCGCCCCGGCGAGCTCGGCCGTGCCCGGCGCCCCGACCGCCGGGTAGCGAACGTAGGTAAGCAGCGACCGCGGCTCGGTGCTCCCATTCGCGAGCGTGATCGTGCGGCTGGAGTCGACCAACCGCACCACGCGCAGGCCAACGGCGAACGACGACGGCGGCGTCTGGGGGGTGGCGGGCGCGCGCACGGCCGCGCGACTCGGAGCTGGGCGGGCCGTGTGATGACGCGCAGCGCTCGAGCCGCCGCTCGCGAGCAGCACGCTCACGGCAACGCCCGCGGCGGCGAGGAGCAGCAGGCTGACTGCGACCAGGCGCGCTCGCCGGCTGACTCGAGCAGCGACCGGGCGCGCATCGGCGGCGCGCCGGCGCGCTGAACGCTCAAGCGGAGGATTTGTCGGGGGCCGGGGAGGGGGCACGAGACCTCGTGTCGGTCGGGGTGAGGCGGTCCGGCTGAGCGCCCACCACCAGCATGATCTGAACCGCTGCTCGCGTCAGGATACGCCACGCTCTCCTGGTCTCTTGCCCGTAGCGTCGAACCGGCTCCGACCGACATCCCGCGGGATGCGGCCCGGCCACGCCGATCACGACGCCGCGGCCGGCCGCCGGGCTTCTATCGTGTGGTGCGTGCAGCAACGCAAAGTCGAAGTCGCGCTGGAGGCGCGGTGAGCTCCCGGATCCTGCAAGTCGCCGGCGAAGCGGCGTTCGACGGCGGGGACGAGGTAGACCGTACGGGCACCGGAGCCCCGGCCGAAGCCGAGGCACTCGACGCCTATTCGCGCACGGTCACCGCTGTCGTCGAGCAGCTCGCGCCGAGCGTGGCGAATCTGCGTGTCCTGCGAGCCACCCGCCGTGGACAGGTCCCGGTCGGCGCCGGAAGCGCGGTCGTGCTAACGCCAGACGGCTTCCTGCTCACTTCGGCCCACGTCGTCGCCGGACGCGAGCGAGTCGGGCGGGCGACCTTCGTCGACGGTCGCGAGATCGGATTCCGCGTCATCGGCGCAGACCCGCTGTCTGACCTGGCTGTGCTGCGGGCGGACGCGGACGACCTCTCGCCCGCTGTGCTCGGCGACGCGGCGGGGCTGCGCGTGGGGCAGCTGGTCGTCGCGATCGGCAACCCGCACGGCTTCGCCGGATCGGTGACCGCCGGGGTGGTCTCGGCGCTCGGCCGCTCGCTGCCGGCTCGCTCGGGCAGCACGCTGCGAATGATCGACAACGTGATCCAGACCGACGCGGCCCTGAACCCGGGCAACTCCGGCGGCGCCCTCGTCGATTCGTTCGGTCGCGTCGTGGGCGTCAACACGGCCGTCGCCGGCGTCGGGCTCGGCTTGGCGGTGCCGATCAACGAGGCGACGCGCAGCGTGATCGGCTCGCTGATGACCGATGGCCGGGTGCGCCGAGCCTATCTCGGGGTCGCGGGCGGTCCGCGCCCGCTGCCCGCGCGGGCGAGGCGCGAGCGTGGTCAGGAGACCGGTGTGGAGGTCATCGAGATCACCCCGGACAGCCCCGCCGAGCGCGCCGGGCTCCGTGCGGAGGACCTGATCGTCGAGCTCGCGGGCGCGCGTGTGCACGGCGTCGACGACATTCAGCGCCTGATGGTGGCCGAACTGATCGACGCCGAGGTCGACGTCGAGGTGCTTCGCGGAGGCGAGCCGTTGCATCTGCGGCTCGTGCCGCGCGAGCTCGGCAACTGACGCGGGCGCGAACGGCGTCGAAGGCAGCCGAACTCGGGCAGCCGGCCGGTTGGGCCGACTGTCCATGACCTGCCGGCGGATATACAACGCCAGTCCATACCGCTGATCGGGCGGCTGGGCGATCGTCCACCATGCCGTTCTGACTCCCTGGCAGCAAGCGAAGGTGGTCGCCGAGCGAAGGTGAACCA
>DATMQG010000080.1:0-17172 GCA_035566835.1 Solirubrobacteraceae bacterium | reverse complement strand
GAAACGGTTTTCGAGACCGCCGCATTCAACCGCTCTGCCACCCCTCCGGGGCGACCTGTCAAGGCTAGATGATCTCCCAGCGACGGCGGGGTTCCACGTGCCCCCTTCCGCGGCGGTACTGGGGGCGTCAACGCCGGTCGGCGAAAAAGGAGCCCAACAACTCTGAGGACTCGGTGGCAAGCAGACCCCCCGCGACCTCTGGGCGGTGGTTCAGGCGCGGCTCGTTCAATACGTCCAGCACGCTTCCGCCCGCTCCCGCCTTCGGGTCGCTGGCACCGTAGACCACTCGCGGCACGCGAGCGAGGACGATCGCCCCGGCGCACATCGCGCAGGGCTCAAGCGTGACGTAGATGATCGTGTCGAGCACCCTCCATGTTCCGACGGCGCGAGCGGCCTCGCGCAACGCGATCATCTCCGCGTGCGCCGTCGGGTCCTGGCGCAGCTCCCGCTCGTTGTGGGCGGCCGCGAGCACCTCGCCGCCGCGCACCACGACCGCGCCGATTGGAACGTCCTCGTGTTCCAATGCACGCTCGGCCTCGCGAAGCGCGAGGCGCATAAAGTAGTCCTCGCGTGGGAAGAACCGGTCGCTCATCGATCTGCCCGCGGTGTCTGCGACAGTGCCTTCCGCCGCTCGGCCTCGGCACATTCATCATTACCGATAGAGCTCATGCACCGCCCTCCCCAGAGCCGCCGAGCGCGCGGCCTCAACCGACGCTTGCTCACCCAGGTTGCGTGCTGTGTCGCTCTCTGCGCCGGCGTCCTAGCGGGATGGTGCGCCTCGGCGATCGCCGGTCCGTCCAATGCCTATGCGCCAGACAAGGTCGTCGTCGGGTACGCGGCGCGGACCTCGACGAATGCGTGGTCTGCCGGCATCGCGGGCACCGGCCCAAGGGGCGGCGTCCCTGCGAGCGCACGCACTCGCGTCGTAGAGCTCGCGCCGGGAGTCAGTGTGGCCTCGGCTCTGGAGCACCTGCGCCGCACACGCGGCGTCGCCTGGGCGGTGCCCGATTATCTCGCCCATGCCGCTGGGCAGGTCATCCCCAACGACCCGGGCGTCAGCCACACGCCGGGGGGGTGGCGGGAAGTCCAATGGAACTTCGCCGGCGTGTTCGGCGTGAACGCGCCCGAAGCCTGGGCGAACGTCGCGGCGGACGGGGCGCCGGGCGGACACGGCGTCACCGTCGCGGTGCTCGACACGGGCGTCGCCTACGCCAACCGGGGGCCCTTCCGGCGGTCACCCGACTTCGTCGCGACCGAGTTCGTCCGCGGCTACGACTTCGTGGCCAGGAACGCGTTTCCGAACGACCGAAACGGCCATGGAACGTTCGTGGCCTCGACGATCGCAGAGGCGACGAACAATGGGCGGGGGCTCACCGGGCTCGCGTTCGGCGCCCGTCTGATGCCAGTGCGCGTACTCGACGGTCAGGGTGAAGGCGAAGCCTCGACAATCGCCGAAGGGGTGGTCTTCGCGGTGCGCCATGGCGCCCAGGTGATCAACCTGAGCCTCGAGTTCTCCCCCGGCGTGACCGCGTCGGACATCCCGGAGCTGATCGGAGCGCTGCGCTACGCGCACCGGCGCGGCGTGCTCGTCGTCGGCGCCGCCGGCAATGAGGGCCACACCGCGATCGCCTTCCCGGCCCGCGCATCCAACGTCGTCTCGGTCGGCGCGACGACCGAGCGCGGTTGCCTCGCCGGCTACTCCAACGACGGCGGCGGACTCACGCTCGTCGCGCCGGGAGGCGGCGCTGACGCCAGTCTGCCGGGCGACCCGAACTGCCACCCAGAACTTCCTCCGGGCCGCGACATCTATCAGGTGACGTTCACCGGCAGCTCTCCTCGCGTGTTCGGCCTTCCAACCGGCTATGAAGGCACGTCGATGGCCGCCCCCCATGTGTCGGCGACAGCCGCGCTCGTGATCGCGAGCGGCGTGCTCGGTCGTCATCCAACGCCCGCGCAGATCACGGCGCGGCTTCGCGCGACGGCGCGCAAGCTCGGTGGACCGGGCGATCAGGCGCTCTACGGTGCCGGGCTCGTGGATGCGGCAGCAGCCACCGCACCGGGCGGACCGGGGGCGGTGCCCAGGTAGCTTTCCAGGGGTGGCCGTACCCGATTCGCTGCACGTTGCCGCGCGGGAGAGCTGCGACCTCGCGATCGTCGGGGGCGGACTGATCGGCCTGGCGGTCGCGCGTGAGCTGATTCGGCGCCACCCCACTGCGTCGGTGTGCGTCCTCGAGCGCGAAGAGGAGCTCGGCACCCATCAGAGCGGCCACAACTCCGGGGTGCTGCACGCGGGTATCTACTACGCGCCCGGGTCCCTCAAGGCGCGACTCTGCGTCGACGGGGCACGCGCGCTCTATCGCTACTGCGCCGAGCGGGGTATCGCGCACGGGCGATGCGGCAAGCTGATCATCGCAACGCGCGCCTCGGAGCTCCCCCTGCTTCGCGAGCTCGAGCGCCGCGGCATCGCCAACGGCGTGGAGGGCTTGCGGTCGGTCGACTCCGCTGGAATCGAGGCGCTCGAGCCGCACGCGCGCGGAATCGCCGGGCTTCACTCCCCCGCAACGGGCATCGTGGACTTTCGGGCGGTCACGCGCGCCTACGCGGAAGATGTGCTCGCCCTTGGCGGGAGCATCGCGACGGGCTGCGGCGTCGAACGCGTGCGGCTCGCCGCTCGCCGGCTGCGCCTGACCCACAGGCGGGGATCCACGGAGGCCCGGCACGCGATCTTCTGCACGGGGGCTTGGTCTGATCGGCTCGCGGTCGCCGCCGGCGCCGACCCGGACCCAAGGATCCTACCCGTCCGCGGCGCCTACCTGCGACTCGTTCCTGAGCGCCGCGACCTTGTGCGCTCGCTCATCTACCCCGTGCCGGACCCGTCGCTGCCGTTCCTTGGCGTTCACCTGACGAGGCGTGTGGACGGCGAGGTCATGATCGGTCCGACGGCGTTGATCGCCGGCGCTCGCGACGCGTACCGCCTGCGGCGGGTGCGGGGCCGAGACCTGCTCGACACACTCGCGTGGCCCGGCACGTGGCGCGTGCTGGCCCGCTCGTGGCGCGCCGGCGTCGCCGAGCTGCGCCACGCCGCACAGCCGTCCTCGCTCGTCCGCGCGGCTGCCCGCTATGTGCCGGAGCTGCGCGACGCGGACGTGCTGCCGGCGTTCGCCGGTATCCGCGCGCAGGCCCTGGGCCGCGACGGCCACCTGGTCGATGACTTCGTGCTGTCTGCTACACCCCGCGCTCTGCACGTGCGCAATGCCCCCTCGCCGGCCGCAACCTCCTCGCTCGCGCTCGCCCGGCACATAGCAGATGAGGCCGAGCGGGCCTTCGAGCTTCCGGCCTGACCGGCGCAGCTCGCGACGCTACGCCGCGGCCATCCTCGTGACCGAGTCCGCGACGCCGTCGCGGGCGGTCCGAAAAGGGGCCGCCACCAGGTCGCGCCTGGTCTTGGCATTCGATGGGTGCGTTCGGCGAACCAGGCGAGTTCCTCCGGCTCTGGCACCAGCGGGTCGATCAGCACCCCGGTGTCCTCGAGCCACTAGGAGGAGACCTCGATGTGAAGCTTCGGATGGCGGGCGGTCCAGTTGACACGCCCGGCAGGACCTCTTGCGTCGCTACAGCATTACCCAGGGCCGGCTAGAGCATCGGGACCGGTCACGTGGTTCGGATGATGAGAACTGAGCAGGGGGCATGATGGGAGACCTTGTTTGGCACCGAGCCGAGCAGGAATCGTTTAGCGCCCGTCATCCCCTTGTTACCCACGATGATCAGGTCTGCCTCCTGTTCCTCCGCGACGTCCAGGATTGCGTCGGCCGGATCGCCCTGACGCGGATAAGTGGTGACCGGCACGCCGGCCTCGTTTGCAACAGCAGCGGCCTGCTCCAACGTGGCCTCGACGTCCTCGCGTGGATTGATCGCCCATTGAATGTCCTCCGGCGCCTCCCGCCGCTCAGCGCGCAGACGCTGGTCCGGGACCGGCTCGTAGGCGCTCACCAACTCGAGTTTGGCCCCGATGGCGCTCGCGAGGTCAACGGCTTGGCGCACCGCCTGAGTGGCGGTGTCCGATCCGTCGGTCCCCACCACGATCGATCTGAACATGATCCTCCTCCATTGTCTGCGGTCAGGTTGAGGCGCAACGCGGGTCGGACGCGCGCATCATACCCGCGCCGCGCGCCCGCGCGAGCTCACGCGAGCTTCGTGATGGCGACGATCATCCCAATCAGCACAAACACGACTATCGCCGCCTGCAGCCAGATCCAGGTCGGTGACATTGAGGGACAGCTTAGTTTGTGTGATCGCACGAGCGCTCATTGGTCCGCGGCTCAGCGCGATGTGCTTGCTGACCTCGACGTGGTCGGATCGATTACCACTATTGTATGCGGATGCTTAGACGCCTGCGCACCCCGTGTATCACCGTTGCACTCACGCTCTGCGGGCTGGCGACGCTTTCGCCAGCCGGATCTGTGTTGGGCAAGCCGAGCGCCCGCCGAGCGTCAGTCGCGCCTCTGGGTGGGGTGAACATCGGCGGTCCCGAGTTCGACACGACGTCGGCTGAGGCAGATCGGTCGATCGCTCTTGCGCAGCAGCTACATGCGCGGATTGTGCGCGTGGAGCTACCTTGGTCGGTACTGGAGCCGAGTGGACCGAACCAGATCGATCGCAAGACGCTGGGCTTCACCGATCGGCTGATGGCGGACGCGGCGGCCGCCGGCATCAGCGTGATTGCGCTGGTCGACAGCACTCCATGCTGGGTCTCCTCGGCGCCAGCGTCCGTGCTCGCGAAATGCAGTACAACGCAGCCGACTGCGGCCAACGCCTGGCCGCCAAGCGATCCAACGCGCTTCGCCACGTTCGTCGCGTTTCTCGCAAAGCGTTACGGAGAACGGCTGGCTGCGATCGAAATCTGGAACGAGCCCGACCAGATCAACGAATTTTACTTCGCCGGACCGAACAAGGCACAACGCTACGCCGCTCTGTTGCGGGCCGCTTACCCTGCAATCAAGCTGGCGAATCCGAATGTGCCCGTGCTCGCTGGCTCCCTCGTTGGCTCCAATGGCGTCTTTCTGCGCGCGCTCTACGCGGCCGGGATAAAAGGCTACTACGACGGCCTCGCGATCCACTACTACGAGCTGACCTTGGCCTCAGTGCGCTCGATTCGACAGGTGCAGCTGGCCAACGGAGACGCCAAGCCGCTGTGGCTGGATGAGTTCGGCTGGAGCAGCTGCTGGCCGCGGTTTCGCATCCAGGAGGAACAGGGTTGCGTGACGCCGGGCGTCCAGGCACTGGATATCGCCAACATCTTCCGCGCACTGGCCCACACCTCTTACGTCGCCGCAGAGGCGATCTTCCACATGCAGGACTCGAACACCGAGAACTTCGGGCTGATCTCCAGCAACGGTTCACGAAAGCCGGCGTTCGGCGCTCTGGCCGCAGTACTCGCGTCGCCGTTCGGGAAGGTCAGCAAGGTCACGCTGGCACTGCACCGCCGCGGCAGCCGCGTAGTGGCGAGCGGCTCCGGCCCGGTCGGCGACTTCATGGCGCTGGAAGTCGTCAAGGGCGGCGTCCTGCGCTATCGGGCTGTGTTCGAGCTCGACCGGTTCAACCGATACTCCATCACACTCCCGAAAGCGCTCGGAACGCACGGACTGCGCGTGCGCACCTACCAATACTGGACGGGACCGGGCCGCGCAGCACAGAAGGGCATTTGACACGCCGTCGGCCGCCGCGGGTCTAGCAGCCGTCTCCGCCGCGGTCCAGGTCCGCTACACGACCAACCCGGCATCCATCTGCGCGGCCCGCCCGACGCGCTTCAAGTGCACGCCGGCTCCACGCCGCAGCGCGAACTCTGGGAGCATGCGAGCCGATGTCGTTGCGGGTGGGAACGGATCTGGTCTTCGTCGATACGGTCCGCGGATCGATCAGGAGCCACGCGGAGCACTACCTCAAACGCGTCTACACGGAGCGCGAGCTGGAGGACTGCCAGACCTCGAATGGGCTCGACGCCGAGCGTCTTGCAGCGCGTTTCGCCGCCAAGGAGGCGACGATGAAGGTATTGCGACCCCGCGACGAGGGGATCCCCTTGCGCTCGATCGAGGTCCGCCGCGATCCATCTGGATGGGTCGAGCTGGAGCTCAGCGGTCCGGCAGCCGCGTTGGCCAATGAGTCGGGGATCACGGAACTTGCGCTCAGCATCTCCCACGAGGGCGACTTCGCGGCCGCCGTCGTCGTCGCATCTTGCTCTTCAGGATCTGCCGCCACGATCCGATAACGGGTAGGTGAACGACGAGATTCGCGAGATCCTCAAGGGTCACGCCCGCCTGCCGGTCGACGTGGACTCGCTCGCAGACGATGCCGATCTGTACGAAGCCGGCATGACCTCGCACGCAAGCGTCAACCTCATGCTCGCGCTCGAGGATCACTTCGACCTCGAGTTTCCCGACCACATGCTCAAGCGGAGCGTCTTTGAGAGCATCGAGGCGATCGGACGAGCCCTCGGCGAGCTGCGGACCGAGGCGGCCGCATGAGTATCGCCGTGGATCGCGACGAGGCCTTTCTGGAGACCGTCAGCGCGGTGGCCGAGGAAGTCGCCGCGCCGAATGCCGACGAGGTGGATCGCGACGCTCGCTTTCCCGCTGAGACGATCGCCGCGCTGCGAGAGAACCTGGCGCTGTCGGCCTTCATTCCCGCCGAGCTCGGTGGGGCTGGTGTGTCCTTCGAGGCACTCGCCGGCGCCTGCTTCGAGCTCGGCCGGCAGTGCGGCGCAAGCGCGATGGTATTCGCGATGCACCAGATACAGGTGGCCACGATCGTTCGCCACCTCGATGACGCTCCTTGGTTCGAGGGCTATCTGCGCGAGGTCGCAAGCGAACAGCGGCTGATCGCATCTGTGACCTCCGAGGTCGGCACCGGGGGCGACATGAGCCGATCGATAGCCAGCGTGGAACCGATGAGCGCAGGTGTAGGCCGCTTCGAGAAGCAGGCGCCCACGGTCAGCTACGGCGCGTACGCCGACGACCTGCTCACGACATTGCGTCGCTCGCCCGATGCTGAGCCGGGCGACCAGGTCTGCGTGCTGACCCGCTCAGACCAGCACACGCTCGAGCCGACTGGCTCCTGGGACCCGCTGGGCATGCGCGGGACCTGCTCTCCCGGCAACATCGTGCGCGCCGAGGTCCCGCTCGAGCAGGTGCTGCCGACACAATTCGCCCAGGTCATGAACGAGTCGATGGTGCCGATCTCGCACATCCTCTGGTCGCACCTGTGGCTCGGCATCGCCACCGACGCGTTCGCCCGCGCGCGCGCGTTCGTGCGCGCCGCGGCCAAGCGAAAGCCCGGCGAGCCGCTGCCGGTCGCGATCCGCCTCTCGGTGCTCATGAGCGAGCTGTCTCTCTTGCGCGCCGAGGTGTCCTCCGGCCTGCGCGAGTTCGTCGAGGCTTCCGCTGAGGACCGGGCGCAGCTGTCCGAGATGGCGACGATCCTGCGCTTCAACAACCTCAAGATCGCCGCCTCCGAACAAGCGCCGCGGGTCTGCCAGGGTGCGCTGGGGGTATGCGGGATCGTGGGCTTCAAGAACGACACGCCGTTCAGTGTCGGACGCCATCTCCGCGACACCATGTCAGCCTGCCTGATGGTGGCCAACGAGCGCATACATCAGACCAACGCAAGCCTGCTGCTGATCGCCAAGGAGGTCTAATCCCGTGGCCGAGTTCCGTCCCGGGACCGCCGCGGAGACCGCGTTCCTCGCCGACCTCGTCACGCACGGCCTGCTTATCGAGAGCGGCGTGCCGGGCGTTTACGGGCGTGGCGACAGATTCGAGCTCGTGCGCGGCGCGTTCGACGCGCTCATCACGCGGGCGGCCGCGGTCGATGCTCCAGAGCGGATGGCCTTCCCACCGCTGCTGCCGCGGCGACAGCTCGAGAAGATCGGCTACCTGAAGTCGTTCCCTCATCTGGCGGGAGCCATCTTCGCGTTCGACGGTGACGAGCAACAGGCGGCCGTGCAGGAGGAGCGCGCCAGACGGCACCAGGACTGGAGCGAGTTCCAGTCGATGACCGATCTCGTGCTCACGCCCGCGGCGTGCTACCCGGTTTATCCGGCGGTGGCGGCGCGGGGCCCGCTGCAGGCAGGCGGCATAACGGTCGATGCGGGCGGCTCCTACGTGTTCCGGCACGAGCCCTCGGGCGATCCCGCACGTCTGCAGATGTTCCATCAGCGGGAGATCGTGAGAATCGGGGCGCCAGAAACCGTGGCCTCCTGGCGGGACGCCTGGCGTGACCGGTCGGTAAGGCTGTTGAAGTCGGTTGGACTCGATGTCAGCTTCGACGTCGCGAGCGATCCCTTCTTTGGTCGCAGCGGGCGCCTGCTGGCGCGCAGCCAGCGAGCGCAGGAGCTGAAGTTCGAGGTGCTGGCCCAGATCGCCGGCCCCGAGCCGACCGCGGTTGCCTCGTTCAACTACCACCAGGATTACTTTTCCTCGACCTACGGGATCGCGATCAACAACGGCGGCGGCCCAGCCCACACGGCCTGCCTCGGCTTCGGGCTTGAGCGAATTACGCTGGCGCTGTTCCGCGCTCACGGCTTTGACGTGGACCGTTGGCCGGCGACGGTCAGGGAAGAGCTGGGGATCGGATGAGCGCCACGAGCAACGGCTTCGTCAGCTTGTTTGGGCTGGATCCGAGGTCCTACCGGCGACATCTCCTGCACGCGCCAGAGCGTACGTACACCGAGACGAACTGCTACACGGACATCCTGATCGAGTTCCTGCATGCACGTGGCGATGAGCCTCTCGCCATGATGGGATGCGTCCTGCGCGTCGACTTCGAGGGGGATCAGTGGACGTTCTTCAAGCCGCTTCCCGAGCACATCGACCGGCTCTACGGGGTGGATATCCACGAGATGCAGCCATACCGTTCGCTGCCCGACCAAATCGCAGAGCAACTCGCGCGCGAGCGCACGGTGATCGTTGAGCTGGACTCCTGGTACCTGCCCGACACCGCGTCCACGAGCTACCGTCGCGAGCACGTCAAGAGCTCCGTCGTCGCGGAGGCAATCGACCGTGAAGGCGAGCGGTTGCGCTACTTCCATGGGCCGGGATACTTCGAACTGGAGGGCGAGGATTACCGAGGCGTGTTCCGACTCGAACGCCCGTTCTCAGAAGATGTGCTGCCGCCCTACACCGAGCTCGTGCGCCTAGACGCGGGGTCCTCGCTCATGGGCGATTCGCTGCGCGCGGCTGCACGCGAGCTACTCGCAGAACACATCGAGCGCCGAGCGCGGCCCAACCCGTTCGCGCGCTTTGGCGCGCAGCTCACGGCAGATCTGCCGCGCCTGCTCGAGGGCAGCCACGCCGCCTACCACGACTACGCGTTCGCGACGGTGCGCATGGTCGGCTCTGCGTTTGAGGCCGGCGCCTCGCACATAAAGTGGCTGCTGGGCGACCCCGGAGCGTCCGCCGCTTCGGCGATGGGACGAGTGGTCGAGGGGTGCAAGTTTCTTTCGTACAAGCTCGCACGTCGCCGCCTGTTCGACCCAGCGGATGCGATCACCGAGCTCGCGCTCGCGTGGGACGAGGCGTATGCGGAGCTGGAGCGTGCGCTTGCCTGAAGCGGCGCCGCGCGGGGCACCTGGGCGCGCCCGCGTCGAGGGGCACGAGGAGTTCCCACTCGACGACGGCTGGGAGGCCGCCGCCTGCGACCCGGACGCCCGCGCCGACCCGGAGATGCTCGAGGACTTGGCGTGGATGCCCGCGCGCGTACCTGGTACCGCGGCGGCGGTGCTACGTGATGCGGGCCGCTGGCGTCCCGGCGACCGCAGCGACTTCGACGCCGAGGATTGGTGGTTTCGTACGCGTTTCCGTGCGCCGCAAGCCGCGGCCGAGGACGAGATCGCGCTCGAGCTGGACGGCATCGCAACGGTTGCGGAGGTATTCCTGAACGGCGAGAAGCTGGTCGCGAGCGACTCGATGTTCGCCGCCCACAGCCTCGACGTCAGCAGGCTCCTTTCCGGTGAGAACGAGCTGGCGATCCGCTGCCGCGCGCTCGCGCCGATGCTACGCGAACGGCGCAAGCCGCGTGCTCGCTGGCGCACGAGCCTGGTCGATGGCAACCTGCGCTTCTTCCGTACGATGCTGCTCGGGCGAGCGCCCGGCTTCGCCCCTGGCCCCGCCGCGGTCGGTCCCTGGCGTGCAGTGCGGCTGGTGCGCCGTCGAGTGCTCGGAGTTGAGGAGGTGAGCCTTCGCGCGAGCGTCGACGGCGACGGGCGCGGCGGCGGCCTGCTGAGCGCCCGTGCGCTGCTGCGCTCGCTCGATGGCGGACCGATAAAGGCAGTCGAGCTCGAGCTGGTCGGCGCCCTCGGCAGCCACCGCACCGCGCTCTCGCTGGCGCATGAAAGGGGGTGCTCCCGCGCCGAAGGAACGCTGCATGTCCCCGATGTTGCACGCTGGTGGCCGCATACTCATGGCGAGCCGACTCTCCATGACGCGCGACTGCACGTCACGACCGCCACGGCCACAGTCGCGGTCGACCTAGGTCGCACGGGCTTTCGCACGCTCTCGCCGGGGCCTCTGCCCGGGCACGATGTGGAGGCCGACGGCCTGGACCTGCACGTCAACGGCGTTCGCGTCTTCGTGCGCGGGGCGGTTTGGACGCCCGCGGACCCCGTCGGTCTCGCACCGGAGCCGGGGACTCTGCGAGCAGCGCTGGAGCGAGTTCGCGACGCCGGCATGAACATGCTGCGTGTCCCCGGCACGAGCGTCTATGAGAACGACGCCTTTCACGATCTCTGCGACGAGCTGGGGCTGCTCGTCTGGCAGGACTTCATGTTCGCGAACCTCGATTACCCGATCCTCGACGACCGGTTCCGCGGCACTGTCGAGCGCGAGGCCAGCGCGCTGCTGAACCGGATAGCTGGGCGCCCGAGCCTGACTGTGCTGTGCGGCAACAGCGAGATCGAGCAGCAGGTCGCCATGCTCGGACTCGACCCGGCCCTTGGGCGCGGGGAGCTGTTCGGCGAGCTTTTGCCGCAGCTCGTCGATGATGCGAAGACCGACGCCGTCTATGTGCCTTCGTCCCCATGCGGCGGCGCGCTCCCATTTCGGGCCGATCGCGGCGTCGCGAACTACTACGGAGTCGGCGGCTACCGCCGGCCGCTCGAGGACGCGCGTCGCGCCGAAGTGCGCTTCGCGGCCGAGTGCCTCGCGTTCTCAAACGTTCCCGACGAGGCGGGCGTTGAGGCCGTGCTCACCGACGCCCCGGGGGAGGTCGTCGTCCATCACCCCCGTTGGAAGGCGGGCGTGCCCCGTGATGTCGGGGCCGGGTGGGACTTCGAAGACGTGCGAGACCACTACCTTGCGCTGCTCTTCGGCGTCGACCCGGGTGAGCTTCGGCGGGTGGATCACGAGCGCTACCTCGAACTATCCCGAGCCGTGACCGGCGAGGTCATGGCCGAGGTCTTTGGCGAGTGGAGGCGAACCGCATCGCCCTGCGGCGGCGGTCTCGTACTGTGGCTGGCCGACCTCGAACCGGGGGCGGGCTGGGGCGTCGTCGACCACTCCGGCAGGCCCAAGCCCGCATACCATCACCTGCGGCGAGTACTTGCACCGGTCTCGGTGTGGACGACGGATGAGGGGCTTGGGGGTATTCGCGTCCACGCGGCAAACGACGGCGGCTCGCCGCTGGTGGCTCGACTGCGCGTCGCGCTCTACCGCGACGGCGAGCAGCGCGTCGCCGAGGCTCGCGAGGAGCTCGAGCTTCCTGCGCACGGCGCATGCGAACGCGACCTCGAGGCACTCCTTGGCCATTTCGTGGACGCCTCGTGGGCATACCGCTTCGGGCCTCCGGGCCACGACGTCGTCGTCGCAAGCCTCGAGCGGGACCGAGCAGACGACCGCGAAGCGCTTTCCCAAGCCTTCCGCTTCCCCGCTGGGCGCCCGCTGCGCCGGCAGTCGGCCGCTGAGCTCGGCTTCAGCGCGGAGCTACGCTCGCGGACGGACGGGGGCCTAGCCCTGGCGCTGCGCAGCGAACGGCTGGCCTACGGCGTGCGCATTCAC
Organism: Solirubrobacteraceae bacterium; assembly: GCA_035566835.1. Taxonomy (GTDB): domain Bacteria; phylum Actinomycetota; class Thermoleophilia; order Solirubrobacterales; family Solirubrobacteraceae; genus Palsa-744. The sequence continues at coordinate 5,128 of DATMQG010000080.1, read as the reverse complement.
GTGCCGGCGTTCAGCCCCTCCGATGATGCGCTCACACTCGAGCCTGGAGTCACGCGGAATCTGATCCTCACCCCTCACGCTCCTGAGGCAGCCGGAGGGCACGGCTCCGCGGGATCAATTACGGCGCTCAATCTGCGCGGGAGCGTACGCCTGGAGGCACAGCAGCCGAGCTCCCGATGACGCCGTCGGGGCGGTCAGGCGTCCTGGCGGCGAGCAACGTAGTGCAGCTCCGGGCAGTCTGCGGCGGTTTCGCCAGGTTCCACGGACTGGCCATCGAGATCGAGGCACTCCAACAATTCGTAGCCGGCCTCCCTTAACTGGCGCTCCTGGGCGTCACGCGAGACGTAGTAGTGGAGCACCGAGAAGTCGTGCGCCTCGTCGTTGACGATGGCGTAGTCGCGCTCGGTCCTCTGCAGCGACCGCAGCCGATGCCGGTTGCCGAAGCGTCGTGGCAGGCCGCGAAGGCTTGCTGCCGGTCGCCGTGGGCTGCCGACCAACAAGCGGATCCACAACCGCAGCTTGGTGCGAGCCCGGCGGGCATAGTGGATGTTGTGCGATGACATCACGAGGAGACCGTCGAAGGCCAGCAGGTCGCGAATCTGCATCAGCGTCCGGCGGCGCTCTGCATCACCGAGCACGTCAAGCACGTTGAAAGGCGCAAGGACCACGTCATCCGAACCAGCCGCGTGCGCCGACAGGTCGCGCAAATCACCGACACTGAAACTTGCACGCGGGTAGGTCCGCTGACAGTAGGCGACCATCGCCGGTGAGAGGTCGAGCCCGTGGACCTCGGGCGAAAGCTCGCTGAGGTAGCCGGTGAGCCGACCAGCGCCACATCCGAGCTCGAGCACGCGCCCTTCGAGCGCCGTCCGGTGACGCTCGATCAGCACCTCCTCCACGCGTCGTAGCGCACGTGTCGAATAGGCGTCGACGAGATCTCCCCGGGCCCAACGCTCGGCGTTTAACGGCGCAGGGTCCTGCTCCCGCCGCGCTATGTTGATGCTCGTGTCGTCGGCCATGCCTTCGTCCAGGGATGCTATATCGCTCGGTGGCCACCACGCCGGCGACAGCATGGCCGTCAGTTCCTCGGTCGGTCCGCTCTACCTTCGCGAGGGAGGCGAGCCCGTTTTCGGCTTCTTTCATGCGCCGAGCAGGCATTCGCAGCGTGCTAGCGCGGTGCTCATCTGTCCGCCCTATGGCTGGGATGAGATCTGCTCCTATCGCAGCCGGCGTGATTGGGCAAACGACCTGGCAGGAGCCGGATTCCCGACCCTGCGCATCGACCTGCCGGGGACGGGTGACAGCGGCGGCTCGCCGCGTGATCTCGGGCTGCTTTCGGCCTGGAGCGCCGCCATAAGTTCGGCTGCCGAGCATCTGCGCAGGATCTCCGGCCTCGACCGCGTCACGGCGATCGGCATCGGGCTTGGGGGCCTCTTGGCATGCAGAGCGGTATCCGACGAGGCGCCGATCGACGAACTCGTGTTATGGGCGGTCCCCTCGCGTGGACGCGTCCTCATGAGGGAGCTCTCCACTTTTGCCAGCCTTGAAGATTCTGCCGGCGCGCCCGTTGTTGACGGGGACCCGGCGGCGACGCCCCTAGCCGACGGCTACCTGTGTGCAGGGGGCTTCGTTATGACCGCAGGAACCGTGCAGGAACTTGAACGGCTGGACGTGGCGGCGCTTGACTTTCCGCCCGGTCGCGCGCGCCGGGCGCTGATACTGGACCGCGACGGGATCAGCGTGGATAAGCGCCTGCATGCTCGCCTGCAGGAGAGCGGGATCAGCGTAACCCTCGCCTCCGGTGATGGTTACGGCGCGATGATGGCAAAGCCGCACCATGCGCGGGCGCCACATGACGTCTTCGCAAGGGTCCGCTCATGGCTCGAGGAGGAGACTGGCTCCACCTCGGCTCGTGAGGCGACGCGCAGGACGGCCGCGAGCGCGCACCCGACGCCTTCCAGTCAGAGCCCGATCGAGCTCACCGTCGGCGACGTCGCGATCCGTGAGACCCCCTTTACCGTGCAGCAGTCGAGCGGAAACCTCTTTGGGATCCTCGCCGAACCCGCAGGCGTGCCGGCGAGCGAGCTATGCGCGGTGATGCTCAACGCTGGCGCAATCCGGCGTATCGGGCCGAACCGCATGTGGGTGGAGGCGGCTCGCCGCTGGGCTGCACTCGGCGTTCGGACACTGCGCCTTGATCTCGAGGGTATCGGCGACGCTGACGGCGACGCCGAGCGCTTCTCAGAGCTGGCCGAGCTGTACGTTCCCCAGCTGGTAGACCAGGTGTGCGCCGCGCTGGACGCGATGCAGAACCGCGGCGTTGGCCGCCGCTTCGTGCTCTCGGGCCTCTGCTCCGGCGCGTACTGGTCCTTCCACGCGGCTCGCCGGGATGAGCGGGTCGCGGCGGCTTTCATGCTGAACCCTAAGGCCCTGTTCTGGGACGAGTCGCTCGAGGCTGCACGCGACCTTCGCAGGGGACTGCGCTCCTCATCCTGGCGAAAGCTCGTGCGTCGCGAGGTGCCGCTCGAGCGGATCATGGCTCTAGCCCGCGAGGCCCCGTTCGCGCTCCCCAAACGCGCGCTGGCGCAGCGACTCGCGCGCCGGCGTGGTGCGAGCGAGCTCAACGACGCCCTCGACGAGCTGCGCGATGACGGGAAGGTCCTGCGCTTCATATTCTCCGGGAATGAGCCGCTGTATGAAGAGCTGGAGCGAGACGGTTATACCGAGCGGCACGATCGCTGGCCGAACGTCCGCTTCGAGTTCCTCCCCGGACAAGTTCACACGCTGCGACCGTTGGCCTCTCAGCAGCGAGCGCACGAGGCCCTCGACCGCGCGCTCGCGGACATGCTCGGGCGAACGGGTGGCCGGTGGCTGTCAAAGGCTTCCCGCTAGCCCCCGGTCGAGCCCGCGCCACGAGTTACGACGACGTCCGGGCCGTACCGATCGACATACCCTCACGCGGCGCGCCGCTCACCGAGCAGGTCGCAGTAGAGATCTTCCAGACGACCGATCATCGTGTCGAAGTCGAATTCGGCACGCCTGCGTTCCTGGCCTCGCGCTCCCATCGCGTGTGCGCGCTGCGGATCGCGAAGCAGTTCGTCTAGCGCACCGGCCAGAGCGTTGGGATCGCCCGGGGGCACGAGCAATCCATGCACGCCCTGCTCGATCAGGTCCGGAACCCCACCCACCGCCGTAGACACCACCGGTAGAGCCGCCTCCATGTACTCGAGCATCGCCACCGGGCTGCCCTCGAAGTCTGAGCAGCACACGGCGATGTCGATCGCGGCTAGCACCTCTGGCACATCGTCGCGATAGCCGAGAAAGCGGATCGACGGCTCGAGAGCGAGCTCCCGGACCAGCTGTTCCACGTGCGCTCGCTCGGACCCATCGCCCACGATCAGGATCTGAACGCGCGGCCACTCCCGAACGAGCAGCGCCGCAGCACGCACCAGCACGTGGTGGGCCTTCTGCGGACGCAGGTTGCCAACCAAGCCGATCACCGGCGCGTCGGACGCGATGCCGAGCTCCGCCCGCACGTCGTGACCAAGAGTGCGCGACGTGGGCGTGATGCCGATTGGAAGGAAGAGCGTGCGCGAAGCATCGATGCGCTCGATCTCGATCATGCGCCGTTGGTCCTCTCGGGACACCGCGATGAATCGATCTGCCGCACGGGACACGAGCTCGCGATCGAGGAAGCAACGCAGCGGGTTGCCGGCGTAGGACCAGGTGTGCTCGTGGGCAAGCACCACCGGAACTCGCGCGATCCTTCCCGTCATGGTGCCCCACGCGTTGGAGCCGAACTTGTGCGTGTGGAGGAGATCAATCCGCTGGCGGCGCAGAAAGCGCCCCAGCCGCAGCCACGGGGTCAGCTCGGGTATTCCTCGCTTGCGTCTCAGCGGCAGAAAGCGCACGCCCGCAATCCTCAGCTCGTCTAGCGCCTGGTCGGCCGAAGGAGAGGAGCCATTCGCCATGGGCCAGCGACTCACACATAACGTCGATTCGAACCGCTCAGGGTCGAGGCTCGTGGCGATGCGTAGAGCGAGTCGCTCCGCCCCACCGTGCAAACTGAGGTGGTCGACAAGCGTCACAATGCGCAGACGACCGGAAGAAGGGAAAGGGCGAACGGCCTGTTGCACGGGAACTCATCATCATACTTACCGGGGAATTCAGATAGGCCGAACGCTCACGCTAAGCGCCGCAATCAGAACGCTCCCGCTTCGGCGGCTTCGCGTGTGCTAGCCAGGGTCCAGCCGCCCTCGTATAGGTCGATCGCGGGTGATTCGCTGCGGCTCGTGTCGGGATACAAGCCGGACCGAAGGATGCTATTCGCTGACGGCACGAACCCGAACGAACCGGTGAAGTCCATCACCCGCGCGCCGTCAAAGAACACTTCCACGAACCCGCTCGGATCTTCCGCAAACCGCGCATGGATCAGGATGTCGTAGACCGTGTTGGCGTGGACTTCTTCGCTTAGACAGTAGCTTTTCTCTTCGGGCGAGGCCGCTTTGATCCATGCTTTGATGTAGCCGAGTTCGGGTCCGCCGGGGTGCGGGGTGCCCGGTCCCTCGCCTTGGTGGCAGAGCCGTCCGGCGCTGATGCCGAACGGCACGTTGCCCGACCCGCCGTAGCCGTGGAACTGCATAACGCCGCCGTCCGCCACGGTCGCGGAGTTCAACGGATATGTGCTTGGGAAGAGAACCTGAAACGCATACCAGCCTTCGTGCCCGCGAGTGATCATGTAGGGCCACGTTTCCCCGGCGAACTTGGGTCCCATCGCGAGTTCGGAACGCCCCGAGAAGCACGATGTATCGCCCGGGTTCATGTGATAGTGGATCGCGACGCCTTTGGCGAAGCGCAGATCGGGGCCAAGCGTGATTCGCGAATCGGGAATGTTGCTCGAGCCGGTGTCCACCGCGCAGTTTTCCTGGTCGGAGATCGACGCCCACTGTTCAAACAACGGCAGTGACGCGTCACCGCCCCACAGTGTTAGCGGTGTCGGTGTCGGCGCTGGAGTCGGTGGTGGAGCGGGTGTCGGCGTCGGTGTGGGCGTCGGTGTGGGTGCGGGTGCGGGGGTAGGTGTAGGTGTAGGTGTAGGTGTAGGTGTAGGTGTAGGGGTTGGAGTCGGCGT
>DATMQG010000079.1:0-41677 GCA_035566835.1 Solirubrobacteraceae bacterium | reverse complement strand
GCCACCGTGCGCACGCGCCGCGCTGGATTCGCGATCGTCGACGAGGCACGGCGACGGGGGGTGGAAGCGATCGTGATGGGCGCCGAGGAACCATCACGGATCCGCGGTGGCGCGCGCCTCGGGGGACGTGGCCCGCTCGAGGGGCCGGTGGGGGAGATCGCGAAGTACGTGGTGGACAAGGCGCCGACCCGCGTGATCGTCACCGCGCCGCCCGCACGGAGCGCGAGCCGGGCGGTCGGCGAGGCCGAGCTGGACACGGCTGCCGATGCGCAACGGGCCGGCGCCCGCATCGTCTAATCTCCGGCTATGTTCGTCCTCATCGTCGGAGCCGGCCGCGTCGGGTCGGCGGTCGCCAAGTCGGCCCTGGCCGCCGGTCACGAGGTGTCGGTCGTCGACGAGGATCCGTTGTCCCACGAGCGCCTGGATGCGGGCCAGGACAAGAGCTGGGAGGACTCTGGCGGCCAGTTCACCGTCGGCACGGCGCTCGAGACAGATGCATTGATCCAGGCGGGGATCGAGCGCGCGGATGTCTTTATCGCGTCGACGGCCGGCGATAACACGAACCTCGTGATCGCACAGATCGCACAGAAGCGCTTCGACGTGGAGAAGACGATCGTCCGGGTGATGGACCCGGCGAGGGCGAGCTGGTACGGCGAACAGGGCCTGCACACAATCTCCCCCACGAAGCACGCGATCGAGATGTTCGAACGTGCGCTGGCCCCCGAACCGCAGCCGGAGCGGGTCTAGTCGTGTACGCGATCATCGTCGGTGCGGGGAAGGTCGGGCGGAACCTCGCCAGGGAGCTCATCGCCAAGGGACATGAGGTCACGCTGATCGAGTCCTCGCGCCAGTGCTACCTCGCGATCGAGGAGGAGTTCGAGCACGCCGCCCAATACGGCGACGCGACGGAGCTGTGGGTGCTCGAGCGGGCAGGCATCCAGCGCGCCGACCTGGTGATCGCGGTCACCGGCGACGACGAGGACAACATCCTCGTGTGCCAGGTCGCCAAGGAGAAGTACCTCTGCGACCGCGTGATCGCGCGGGTCAACAACCCTCGCAACCACGACCACTTCAGGCTGCTCGGGATCCAGCCGGCGGTGTCGGCGACCGACCTGATTCTGCGCCTGATCGAGCACGAGGTTCCCCGTTACGGTCTCGTGCACCTGCTTGCGCTCGAAGAGGAGCGTCTCGAGATCATCGAGCTGGAGGTCAGCGCCGACGCCCCGACGGTCGGCCGGCGGGTCGCGGACATCTCACTCCCCGAGGGGAGCCTGATCATCTCCGTGCTGCGCGACGGTGCGGGCTTCGTGCCCAAGCCCGACACGGTGATCGAAGCGGGCGACGAGGTGCTGCTGGTGCTCGACCCGGGCCTCGAGGATTCGATCACCGCATACTTCGCACCGAACGGGCAGCCGGCGGTTCTGTAGCGGCGTCCGCGGCTGCGCCCGACGCCTTGCCTGCTCGCCTTATGTTGCGGCCGGCCCAGGTATTGGTCAGGCCGTGGCAGTTCGGACACAGAATCTGAAGGTTCTCGAGCCGGTTGTCATGGCGATCGCCGTTGACGTGATGCAACGCGAGCGGGATGGCGACGCCCCGCCATTCGCTGAGCCCGCATGTCTCGCAGCGGCGCATCTTGATCCCGGCATCAAACAAACGTCCCTTGAGGTGATTGCGGTTGCGCCGCGGGCCCGCGACCAGCAGTTGCTCGAGCGGGATCCGCGCCGGCCGCGGCGTGATCAGCCCTCGCCGGATGGCATCGTGCCAGGACTGCTTGTTGAACCCGAAGTTGTCGCGGCAATCGTTGACGCTGTGTCCTTCCTCATAGAAGAGGCGGATGGCGTGCCAGTCGTACCTTCGTCCGCATCGATCGTCGACGTCGCGCCCGAGTCGCGTCGCGTGGTAGGTGACGGTAGAGCGGGCGAGTCCAAGCGTCTCGGCGATCTTCGCCCTCGTGTAGCCCCGCTCGAGTAGTTGCCGCACCTGCTCTCTTGTGACGTTTGGTGCGGCCGCAGGCGCTCGTCCGCGCGTCCGCTCTGTCGCCAGCTCTGCATCACGCCGTCCGCGCAACGCATGAACGTGATATCCGACTGTCGAGTTGGCGACTCCTAGTCGGTGCGCAATCTCGTTGAGCCCCACCCCCTCGGCGAGGAGCCGGGCGACGTCGTTGCGAATCTGAAGCACGAACACATGTTCGCATTAGACCCCGGACGGTACACAACGGCGGTCATGTCAAAGGGCTTGGTGCGGACTCACGTCCTGACGCACCATGGCTATCCTTCGAGGTCTCTGCGGGGTCATCTAGCGGCAGGATGCGTGCCTCTGGAGCACGTCACGAAGGTTCGAATCCTTCCCCCGCAGCTCTACGGTTCGAATCCTACCCCGGTGCCTTCCGCCAGCCGTTACGCGGTGCCGGGCCCACGGACGCGCCCTACACCGCCGCCTGTGAAGCCCAGTCCCGGTAGAGCTCGAAGTAGCGGCCCTCCGCCGCAATCAGCTCGTCGTGCGTGCCCTGCTCGGCTATCCGCCCGTGCTCGAGCACTACGATGCGGCCGGCCTGTCGGATCGTCGAGAGGCGATGGGCGATTACGATCGAGGTGCGGCCGGCGAGCAGACGGCGCAGGCCGTGCTCGATACGTCCCTCGGTGTGAAGGTCGACGTTGGAGGTGGCCTCGTCGAGCACCAGGATGCGCGGGTCGGCGATCAGCGCGCGCGCGAATGCGATCAGCTGGCGCTGGCCTGCCGAGAGCTGGGCCCCGCGCTCGCCGACCTCCGTGTCGTAGCCGTGCTCGAGTTCGGCGATGAACTCGTCGACTCCAACCGCGGCGGCAGCCGCGCGGATCTCCTCATGGGTCGCATCCGGTCGCCCGAAGGCGATGTTCTCGCCGATCGTGCCCGAGAACAGGAACGCCTCCTGTGGAACGATCCCCATCTGCGAGCGCAGCGACGAGCTCGAGATCTCACGCAGGTCGTGCTCGTCGACGAGCACCCGTCCTTCGGTTGGGTCATAGAAGCGGGCAACGAGCTTGGCCATCGTCGACTTGCCGGCGCCGGTCGCGCCGACCAGGGCGACCGTCTCCCCGGGTTCGATGTGCAGGCTGACGCCGTCCAGCGCGAGCACCGGAGGCTCGCCGTTCTCTGATCCCCGTCGCCGCGCGTAGGCGAACGAGGTGTCCTCGAAGCGGATCTCGCCCTCGATGCCTGGGACCTCGAGTGCGTCGGGTCGGTCCTCCAGGTCGGGCCGGACGTCGAGCAGCTGGAAGATCTTCTCCAGCGCCGCCATCCCGGACTGGTAGGTCGTGTAAAGCTGGGACAGCTGCTGGATCGGGTCGAACAGGTAGGAGAGGGCGGCGATGAACGCGACCACGGTTCCCGCCGTGATCGTTCCGTTGATCGCCTGGTAGCCGCCGTAGAGAACGATCACCGCGATCGCGACGCCGGACAGCGCTTCCACCGCCGGGAAGTAGGTGGCGTTCAGGCGCACCGTCTTCATGTTCGCGTCGCGATTCTCGCCGTTGAGCTCGGCGAACTGTGCCTCGTGGTAGGGCTCCTGCCCGAAGCTGCGCACGACACGGATGCCCGACAACGTCTCCTGCAGGTAGGCGGTGATCGAGCCGATCGTCTCCCGCGTCCGGCGGAAGGCGCCGGCGGATGCCAAGCGGAACCAGAGCGAGCCGGCCGCGAGCACGGGGAAGATGCCGAACAGGATCAGCGCCAGCTTCGCGTCCAGCGTGAGCAGGATTATCGCCGCGCCGATCAACGTCAGGCCCGCCTGGAAGAGCGTCACGACCGAGTCCGTCACGAGGCTGTCGAGCGCCTCGATGTCGTTCGTCATGCGAGAGATCAGCACTCCCGCCGGGCGGCTCTCGTAGAAGCCGATCGGAAGCGACTGCAGGTGCGTGAAGATGCGGATGCGCAGCTCGGCGAGTGCGCGCTGCCCCACCCAGCCGACCAGGTACGTCTGGAGGTAGGTCATCACCCAGACGAGCACGGCCGAGACGAGGAAGGCGATCACCACGAGCACGAGCGTCGTCGTGTCATGCCGGGCGATCCCTTCGTCGATCGCGATCTTGGCGAGCAGCGGCGGCGCGAGCGCGGCGGCTGTTCCGACGAGGAGTGCCGCGAGCAGAGCGGCGCAGCGCAGGCGGTAGGGTGCAAGCAACGCCAGCAGGCCACGAAGGTTGCGCGCGCGGCTGCCCCTCGAGGCGCGCTCGCCCGCCCACTGCGCGCGTCCGAAGCCTGGACCCGATGGCCCCCGTCCGATCGCCGGGCTCACAGTCCGCTCACCTCCGGCTCACGGGTATCGCGTGTCAGGAAGACCTGGTCGGGAAGCCCCTTCGCGACGATTTCGCGGTACAGCTCGGATCTCTCGAGCAGTTCCGCGTGATCGCCGTGGTCGAGCACGTGCCCGTGATCGAGCACCACGATCTCGTCTGCGAGCGCGATCGTCGAGAGGCGGTGGGCGATGATGAAGGTCGTCCGGCCGGCCATCGCCTCGTCAAGCGCCATCGTGATCAGCCGCTCGGTGGAGGAATCCACGGAGGAGGTTGCGTCGTCGAGGATCAGCACGCGGGGATCGGCGAGCAACGCCCGCGCGATAGCCAGCCGCTGGCGCTGACCGCCCGAAAGAGTCAGACCGCGCTCGCCGACGCGCGTCTCGTAGCCCTGCGGCAGCCGGGCGATGAACTCGTGCGCCTGCGCGCGGCGAGCCGCCTGTTCGATCTCGGCCGCCGACGCGTTCGGACGCGCATAGGCGATGTTCTCGGCGACCGTCGCCGAGAAGAGGAAGGGGTCGTCGCTGACGACCGCCACCGCCTGGCGCAGCGACCGCAGCTCGACGTCGCGCACATCGGCTCCGTCGATCAGAACGCTCCCCGAGCTCGCGTCATACAGCCTCGAGATGAGCGCTGCCAGGCTCGTCTTGCCCGAGCCGGTCGCCCCGACGAGAGCGACCGTACGTCCGGCCGGCACGTCGAGGTCAAGGTCGCTGAGCACGGCACGGGCGCCGCTCCCGGCCCGCGCGCCCGCGCCATTCGCCCTGGCAGGAACCACCGAAGGCGCCGGTCCGCCGCTCGTGGCGACTGACCCGTTGACGCTCGTGGCGCCCGGCTCCTTCGGCGCCAGCTCTGATCTGCCCTCCTGGCGGCCGTCCTTCCCGCGGTACGCGGCGCCGAAGTCGTCGGTGTCGTCGTATCGCAACGTCACGCCGCGCAGCTCGACATGCCCACGCCCGGGCGGGAGCGGCGGCGCGTCGGGTGCGGAGGTGAGTCGCGGCTCGCGGTCGAGCAGCTGGAAGATCCTCGCCCCCGAGGCGGTCGCGCGCTGGGCCAGCCCGAGCGTCACGCCGAGTGAGCGCATCGGTGAGATCAGCATGTTCAGCAACAGGTAAAGCGTGCTGAACTGACCGAGCGAAAGATGCCCGTGGATCACGCTCTCGCCGCCCACCAGCAGAACTGCCGCCAACCCGAGCTGCGGCAGGAAGCCGATCATCGGGTTGTAGCGGGCCTCCAGCCGCGTCGCGACCATTGACTGGTCGAACACGCGCGAGACGCTGTGACGGAAGCGCTGAAGCTGCAGCTTCTCGCGCGCGAAAGACTTGACAACGCGCACACCCGAGATGTTCTCCTCGGCGTTGGCGGTCAGCTCGGCGATCCGCTGCTGCACCTCCTGGATCGCCGGGCGCGCGCGACGGCCATAACGCTGTGAGATGAACACGACGAACGGGGTGGGGGCCATCGCGATCAGTCCCAGCCCCGGATTGATGATCAGCATCACGGTGCCGGCGAGGACGAGCGTCAACGCCGACTGGATGATGAAGACCAGGCCGTAGCCGAGGAAGAAGCGCACAGCCTGTAGGTCGACGGTCGCGCGCGACATCAGCTGGCCGGTCTGCTGGTGATCGAAGAAGCCGAGCTCCAGCCGCTGAAGGTGGTGGTAGATGAGCTCGCGCAGGTCATACTCGATACCGAGCGAGACGCGTCCGGCGATCATCCGCCGCATGTACGTGAGCAGCCAGCGGACGAGCACTGCGCCGACGATGGCGAGCGCGACGAGCAACAGCGTGTGACGATCGTGGTTGCGGGCGCCGAGCTCATGGCGCTGGGCGTGGAGGGCTCCAGTCCTGAGCGCGTCGACGGCCGTTCCCGTGAGGACGGGCAACGCCACCGTCACGAGGATCGCGGCGCTCGCCAGGGCCCAGGATGCCGTCAGACCGCGCTTGTACGCACGCAGAAAGCCGAGCAGTCTGTAGAAAGTCGTCATAGTTGTATGGACAACGATTATCGCACGCGCCCGGCGGCCCGAGCCGCCGCCGCAGCGAAGGCGACGGTCCTAACCTCCCCTCAATGATCGACCCTCAGCACCAGGCCGCCGCACGCGGCGCCAAGGCGGGCCTGTGCGACACCTGCGCGCAGCAGCAGCTCGTGCGAAACACGAGGGGTTCGACGTTCTCCCTTTGCCGGCGCTCGCGCGACGATCCGGCCTATCCCCGCTATCCCCGCCTTCCCGTCCTCGCCTGCCGCGGCTATGAGCCCGTCGAGCCCGAGCCCTCCGACTGAGGTGCGCGGCCGCCACCGGCCGATCCCTCGTCACCCGGCTGGGACGCCGACGGGAGCGCCCTCCTGCGGGCCCTCGGGCTGCGCCGAGTCCACGAAGTCGCGGCTTCTGACGAGCACGAACGCGGCGACTGCCCCGGCCGTCGCCACCAGCGCGGCGATCATGAGGATGCTCGTCAGCGCGTCGGTGAAGCCGACGCGGTAGGCGTGACTGAGCGCGGCCCGCGCCGCCGGCGGCAGTGAGCGAGCGACCGACGCCACGTCGCCCGAGACGAGGGCGCCTGCGAGTCGGCCGTGTGCGGCTAGGAGAACTTCGTGTCCCGCACGGCTGGCCGCCAGCGTCGAGGTCGTGTTGTGGGTGACGTCGTGCTGGAAGATGGCGCCGAGTCCCGCGATGCCGGTCGCGACCCCGACCTGGCGAAAGGTGTTGTTGATCCCGGACGCCATGCCGCTGCGCGAGTAGTGAACGACGCCGACCGCGGTGGACGCCAGCGGCGGGTTCACCATGCCGATGCCGGCACCGGCGAGCAGGAACCCAGGTATGAGAGTCGTCCACCCGGTATTGGGCTCGATCGCCGTCATCGCGAGCAGCCCTCCTCCGACGAGGAGCATGCCGATCCCGAGCAGCAGCCGCACCGGCACGCGCACGCTCAGCCTCCCGGCGAACGGCGCCACGAAGAACGACAGCAGCGTGATCGGGAGAAATCTCAGGCCCGCCTGTAGCGGGCTGTATCCGAGCACGTCCTGGATGTAGAGGGTCAGGTACAGGAACATCGCGAACATCGAAGCCGCGATCGCGAACGCGACGATGCTCGCGCCCGCGAACGCCGGACGGCGAAACAGCGTCAGGTCGAGCATCGGCCGGCGCTGGCGGCGCTCTACGATCACGAACAGCACGATCAGGACCGCGGAGCCGATCAGGTAGGAGAGGATCCGTGTCGAGCCCCAGCCCTTTTCGTTGCCCTGGATCAGCGCGAACACGAGCAAAAACAGCGAACCGGAGAACGTCAGGAAGCCCAGCCAATCGACGCCGGACGCGTTCGGGTCGCGCGACTCGGACACCTGTGTGAGCGTCAGGAACACGGCGCCGATACCGATCGGAACGTTCAGGAAGAAGATCCATTCCCAGCCGATGCCCGATGTGATCACGCCGCCGACGACCGGTCCGACTGCCACTGCCGCTCCGATCACGCCGCCGAACACGCCGAACGCGACGCCTCGATCCTTGCCCTGGAACGCGCTCGCGATCAGCGCCAGCGAGGTCGCGAACATCATCGCGCCGCCGATCCCCTGCACCGCGCGGGCGAGGTTCAGCGCCAGCGGGCTCGCCGACAGCCCGCACACGGCCGAGGAGATCGTGAACACTACGACGCCGGTGACGAACACGCGTCTGCGCCCGAGCAGATCGGAAAGCGCGCCCGCCGTCAGCAGGAAGGCGGCCAGTGTCAGCGCGTAGGCGTTGATGACCCACTGCAGGTCCCTGAAGCTCGAGTGAAGCGTTCGCTGGATGTCCGGTAGCGCGACATTCACGACCGTTATGTCGAGCAGCAGCATGAAGGTGGCTACCGAGACTGCGATCAGTGTCCACCACTTGCGCTCCAAGGCCCGCTCCTCGCTTTCGCCGCCACCCGCTGTTTCCCGACCAGCACTATATGAACCGCCGCCGCACCGTCCCGAGCGCGGTCGCAGTGTGCGTCCGCCGGCGCGCCGCCGGTCGTGGCGGCGCGGACCGGCGCCGCTAGCCGGCCACGAGATGCCGTGCGAAGAACGGCACGATCTGGAGCCAGAGCTCCGCGGCTGCCTGCGGGCGGTAGTTCGGTCGGTAGTCGGCGAAGAAGGCGTGTCCGGCCCCCTCGTACACGTCCACCTCGAGCTCCTGGCCGCTGCTCGCGCCGCGCTCGCGCAGCCGCGCCCCGAGCCCGGGCGAAGGGTTCTGGTCCTCGGCCCCGATCGCGGCCAGCAGAGGGCAGCGCAGCCCGTCGGCTAGCTCGAGCGGGGGCGTGGGGCGCTGGCGCGTCGAGCGCTCGTCCGGCGTCGCTTTGTCGATGAACCCGCCCCAGCAGTCGACCGCGGCTGCGAGGCGTTCGCTCGTGCAGGCGAACAGCAGCGTGTAGCGGCCGCCCATGCAGAAGCCGATGCAGCCGATCTTCCCGGTCACATCCTCACGCCGGCGCAGTTGCTCCGCCGCGCCCTCGAGATCGCCGAGCACTGTTGCATCGGACATCGCGAACAGGCGCTTCATCACCACCTGGAAGTCATCCATCGGCGGCGGGCCGCCTTCACGCGTGTACAGGTCCACGGCGAGCGCCACGTAGCCGAGATTGGCGAAGCGGTTGCTCACGTCGCGGATGTGGTCGATCAGCCCCGAGGCCTCATGGATCACGATCACGCCCGGATACCTGCCCTCCGCCGCGGGGCGCGCGAGGTAGCCGTTCACCTCGACGCCGTCCGCGCCGGCGAACGTGAGCTCCTCCGCGGCGATCCTCGAGGGATCGCCCACGGCGCCGGGAACGCCTTCCGGGCTGCGCTTGACCTCGACCCTCACAGGATGGCCTTGGGGTAGGCGCGTGTGGCGGCGGCGAGCATTGCGGCGAAGAATGCTCCGACCACGAGGAAGTCGAGCCACACCTCGCCGGCGCCGCCGACGCCCACGAGCATCTGGCGCAGGCCCTGGACCTCATAGGTGAGCGGGTTGATGCGTGCGATCGCGTGAAGCCAGCCAGGCATCACGCTCAGCGGGTAGAGAGCGCTGGAGGCGAAGAACAGCGGCATCATGATCAGCTGCCCGACGCCCATGAAGCGCTCGCGCTCCTTGACGCCGGCGGCGAGCAGCATCGACATGCACGCGAAGGCAGCCGTCCCGAGCATCAGCATCGCGAGCGCTCCGAGCACGCCCGTGAGCGTCCACCGCACGCCGATCCCGGTCGCGGCGAGAACGACGAGCAGCAGCAGCGCCTGCACGAGCGCCCGCACACAGGCTCCCGCGGCCTTGCCGAGCACGATCGCGCTGCGCGACAGCGGCGTCGCCAGCAGGCGCTGCAGCTGCCCGACGTCCCTTTCCCAGATGACGGCGAGGCCGAAGAAGATGGCGATGAACAACGACGCCTGCGCCATCACCCCGGGAGCGATATAGGCGCGGTAGTCGAGCGTGCCGATCGTGAGCGATCGGTTGTGCTGGAGCGCGGTGCCGAACACGAACAGCCACAGCAGCGGCTGGACGGAACGGGTGATGATGTCGAGGTGGTCGTGGCGCAGCTTGCGCATCTCCGCCTGGGCCATCGCCACCGTTCCCGCCGCCATGCGCGCGAGCGGGCCGGAGGAGAGCGCCGGCGGGCGCTCGCGTATCCGCGGCTCCTCAGCCGAGACGCCGGGCGACGCGGCGCTGTGCGCGGACATCGGACAACCTCCCCTCGTCCTCGGCTCCTTCGGGGTCGATCTGCCGGCCGGTGACGGCCGTGAAGACATCTTCGAGGCTGTCGGCCCGGTGGCGCTCCAGCAGCTCCGCCGGCTCGCCCTGCTCGACGAGCCGCCCGCTGTCGATCACGGCCAGTCGCTCGCAGTAGCGCTCCGCCTCCTCCATCAGGTGCGTCGTCACGAGAATCGTGGTCCCCGCCTGCCGTTGCAGGGCGCGTAGGCGCTCCCACACCATCCGGCGGGCGGTCGGATCGAGGCCCACGGTCGGCTCGTCGAGGAACAGCACGGCCGGACGATTGAGCAGCGCCGTTGCGATCTCGAGGCGGCGCAGCATTCCGCCGGAGAGCGTCCGCGCAAGGCGGTCGAGCATCGGGGTGAGCTCCATCGTCTCGATCGCCTGGGAGATGCGCTCACGGCGCTCGCGCCTGGGCACCCCGGTCACGCGGCCGTAGAAGTCGAGGTTCTCGTATGCGGTGAGCGCCCCGTCCACGGAGATCGCCTGGGGGATGTAGCCGATGCTCGCACGCACCTCGAGGCCTTCGCTGCGGACGTCGAAGCCGGCCACGAGCGCACGACCCTCGCTCGGCTCGAGCAGCGTGGTGAGCACACGGATCGTCGTTGTCTTGCCGGCTCCGTTGGGGCCCAGGAGCCCGAACACCTCTCCGGGAGCGACCGCGAAGGAGACCCCGCCCACCGCTTCCAGCTCCCCGAAACGCACGACGAGGTCGTCGACGAGCACGGCGGCGGGCGTACTCACAGCGGCGTCATCTCCTCCGAGGGCGGGAAGCTGCCCTCCCTGGCCGCATCGAGCCCTCGAATCTTGCGACGCACGCGCTTGCGCGTCTCGCTCAGCTCGTCCTCGAGCTTGGCCAGCTCTGAGGCCCGGTGGCGGACCAGTGCGAGCTGGCGATCGATGTGCCCGAGCGCCTCTGCAAGCAGCTCCCGACGGCGCTGGGGATCGACGTCCTCGCGGCGCAGCTGGGCCCGCACCTCTGCGCGCGCCTCCTCCGCCGTCAACAAGGTCTTCAGCTCCTCGAGGGAGACGCCGAGCAGGTCTTTCAGGCGCATCACCTCCCGGATGCGGTCAACCTCCGCCTCGGTGTAGATCCGGTGCTGCCCCGACGGCCGCGCCGGCGCCTCCGGCAGGAGCCCGAACTCCTCGTAGTAGCGGATCGTTCGCGGGGTGGTGCCAAGCAGGCGCGCCACGTCGCCGATCCGCAAGCTCTCCGACGCTCGGCTGGAGGCGGCTCGCTGGGGCTCTGTCGGGTTGGCGCTCATGCTCAGACGCTCTCAGCCGGCCGGCGCGAGGGTGCGGGCGTCCTCCGCGCCAACGAGCTCGCCGGCGTCTTTGACATGGCGGGGGCGCAGGAGGCAGACGCCCGCTCCGATCACCGACACGGCGGCGAGCGCCCAAAGCGCGACATGCATGTTCGCGATGAACGGCGCGAGCTTCTCCGGCGACAGGCCTTTCGCGAGCCCAGAGAAGATCGCGAACAGCGTCGCTTTCGGCACTGCGGAGGTGACGATCGCGAGCACGAACGCGATCGAGAGCACGGCGCCCGTGTTCTGCAGCAGCGTCCTCGCACCGGCGGCGATGCCGCGACGGTACGGCGGGACGACGCCCATCATCGCGGCGGTGTTGGGACTGTTGAACATGCCCGAGCCGGCGCCCACGACGAACAGCCACAGGCCGCTCTGCCAGTAGGGGCTGTGGACCTGCAGCGTGGTCATCGCGGCGAGGCCGGCCGCGGTGACGAGCATCCCGATCGCGGCCAGCGCGCGCGAGCCGTGCCGGTCGGCGTAGATGCCGGCGAGCGGCGAGGCGACCAGCATGCCGAGCGCGAGCGGTATCAGCTTGATGCCGGCGGTGATCGGCGAGTTGCCCTGCGCCCCCTGGTAGTAGAAGACAAACAGGAACATCAACGCGAACCGCGACAGCCCGTTGATGAACGCGGCGCCGCTCGCCGCGGCGAAGAGTCGGTTCCTGAAGAGCCCCAGGTCGAGCATCGGGGCGCGCGAGCGGCTCTCGATCATGACCCACAGCGGCAGCAGCACGGCCGCTGTAGCCAGGCCCCCGATCACGATCGGGTCGTTCCAGCCGCTCAGCCCGCCGCGCGAGACGCCCAGCACGAGGCCGGTCAGGCCGAGCACGAAGGTGCTCGTCCCGAGTACGTCATATCCGCGCACGGAATCTGGCTTCGCCAGCTCCCGCAAAATCAGCGCTCCCCAGGCGGCGCCCGCGAGGGCGAACGGGACGTTGAACCAGAAGACCCAATGCCATGAGATCGCGACGAGCGCGCCTCCAAGGACCGGACCGAGCACGAGACCGATCGCGGCGACCATCGTGTTGGCCCCCATCGCGAGCCCGAGTTCCTTCTTCGGGAACGCGTCTGTGACGAGTGCCGCCGCGTTGGCGAAAAGGAACGAGGAGCCGATGCCCTGCAGGATTCTCCAGAGGATCAGCACCGTCGCGTTGGGAGAGAAGCCGGCCCCGAGCGAGGCGACCGCGAAGAGGACGAATCCGCCCACGTAAGCGCGCTTACGCCCGAAGAGATCGCTCAATCGCCCCGCCATCAGTACGAGCACCGTGGCGGCGATCAGGTAGGCGAGGATCACCCACACCAACGCGAGCAGGCTCGTGTGGAGGGAGCGCTCGAGGTCGGGCAGCGCGATGATCAGCGTGCCCGAGTTCGTCGCGGCGAGCAGCATGCCGAGGCTCGTACACGAGAGCGCCCACCACTTGTAGTGCTCGTGGCCGGCGGCGACGCCAAAGCGCGAGCTCGGCTCCGGGCCGGGCAGCGGGGGCTTCGGCTTTTGGACTGCACGTGGACGCGTTACCGTCGCCAGACGAACCCACTCCTTACTGAAACTAACGTGAACGTAAAGATCAGGATATCAGGTGCTGCGCACGACCTGCTGCCGGCTCGATCGCTGCTAGAACGTTGAGAGATGAGTTCCAGCGAGCCCAAGGTCGCGAAATCGGAGCAGGAGTGGCGCGAGAAGCTCACGCCGGCTCAATACGAGGTGCTGCGGAAGGCCGGCACCGAGCCGCCCTTCACGGGTGAGTACGTCTACAACAAGGACTCGGGCGACTATCGCTGCGCCGGCTGCGGCGCCGTTCTGTTTGCGGCCGACACGAAGTTCGACTCGGGCACCGGCTGGCCAAGCTTCACCGAGCCCGCCGTCGCCGAGGCCGTGGAGCTGCGGCCGGACAACAGCCTCTTCATGCGCCGCACCGAGGTCGTCTGCCGCACCTGCGAAGGGCACCTCGGTCATGTCTTCGACGACGGGCCAGGGCCGACAGGGCAGCGCTACTGCATCAACTCGGCGGCGCTCGACTTTCAGCCCGTCGCCACCCCGGGTGCAGAGCGCAGTCCGGACGACTCCCAGCGCTAGCCTTCGCTGCGCATGATCATGTTCGAACAGTCCAGGCGGCTGTCTGAGCCCCTGCGCTGGGGCAGGCGCGAGAAGACGGCGGTCGCGGTCGTGCTCAGCTGCGTGCTGCTCGCGCTCCTCGGTCTCGGAGCCTACGCGCTGACGAGCGGCGCGCCGGCTCGCGCCGACTGCATCGATCTCGTGTTCCCGAGCACGCTCGGCGGCGCGCGCCTTCACGCGTGTGGCCCACAGGCCCGCGGCGTGTGCGCCGCTCCCGGTCCCTACCGGGGGATCGGCGAGGAGCTTCGCGCCGCCTGCCGGCGCGCCGGCTTCCCTTACAAGGGCTAGGCAACATGGATGCCGGACCGCTGGCCCTCGGCATTCGCAGGGTCGCGGGCTAGTGGCGCCGCTCTGGGCCCGCCGTCGGGGGGCGTCTGGACAAATGTCGAAAGGCCGGGCGCAAGTGTTGGCCATGGTGTCCCTAGGCGCTTCCGTGCAAGACGGATTTCATATCGCGACTGCACTGGTGCGCACGGCCGCATGCGCGGATGGGTGCTTCACGCAGGCAAAACAGCAGGTCCGATCCAACCCAAGCAGGAACGGAGGCATATGCCTGAATGGCATGCATACTACCACTGGCTAAATCCGGGCGACAACGCCTGGCAGATGACCGCTGCGACCTTTGTGGGCCTCATGAGCCTCCCAGGTCTCGCGGTCCTGTACGGCGGCGTGATGCAAAAGCGCTGGTCGGTCAACAGCATGATGCTGACGTTCGTCGCGTTCTGCCTCGTCCTCGTCGCCTGGTGCCTGTGGGCCTTCAAGATGGGGTTCGGACACCCCGTCGCGCACAGCGGTTCGGGTGTGTTCGGGAGTCATGGGTTCCTCGGTACGTTCCTCGGTGAACCGGGAAGCGTGCTCGGGCATATCGGCGAGCAAGGTCAGGCGGAAATCCCGTCCATCACGACCGGTCCGCCGTTCCACTTCCCACAGGCCTCGCTGGTCTACTTCCAGTTCGTGTTCGCAGCGATCACGCCGATCCTGATGCTCGGGTCGGTGCTCGGGCGGGTGAACTTCAAGGCGTGGATCCCGTTCGTCCTGCTGTGGATCACGTGCGTTTACACCGTGAACGCGTTCCTCATCTGGGGCGGCGGCTACTTCGCGGCGCACGGCGCGATCGACTACTCGGGTGGCTACGTGATCCACCTGGCGGCCGGCATCTCGGGCTTCGTCGCAGCGGCGGTGATCGGACCGCGCTTGCAGCGAGATCGCGAGGTCGACGCTCCGAACAACCTCCTGATGGTCGCGGTGGGCGCCGGAATCCTGTGGCTAGGCTGGAACGGCTTCAACGGCGGGGACTCCTACTACGCGGGGGCGAACGCCTCGGCCGCGGTGCTCAACACGAACCTGTGCACGGCGGTCGCGATGCTCGTATGGATCGCGTGGGATTACATCTTCCGCGACAAGCCGTCGCTGATCGGCTCGGTCAACGGAATGATCACCGGGCTCGTGTGCATCACCCCGGCAGCAGGTTTCGTCAACGGCTACGGTGCGATCGTCATCGGAGTGATCGGATCGACCGTCGTGTGGATGGCGATCAGGTTCCTCAGCCGAGCGCCGATCTTCCGAAGCGTGGACGACACGCTCGGGGTGGTCTATACGCACGGGATCGCGGGGCTGACGGGCGGGTTGCTGGTCGGCGTGCTCGCCGATCCGAACATCATCGAGTACATCGGGATCGGCAAAACGCCGTCGATCTTCGCGGAAGGCGCGATCCACGGCAACTGGGCCCTGCTGCGCTGGCAGGCCGAGGCGGCTGGGTGGGTGATCATCTTCAGCGGCATCGTGACGTTCATCCTGCTGAAGCTGGTCTCGATCTTCATACCGCTCCGCCTCTCCGACGAAGAGCTGGAGATCGGCGATCACGCGATCCACGGCAACGAGGTCTACCCCTCGGACGTGCCGACGCTCGGCGGCCCGCACCCGCCGGTATGGCAGCCCGAGCCGGCGCCCGCGGGCGCAGCGTAGGCAGTCAGGAGCATTTTCGGGCTTGGGCGCGTCCATCACCGGATGGACGCGCCTGATCACGATCAGGAAAGGAACGCGCGTTAGCGGCCCCGCCCGAGGTGGGGTCGCTGTCGCTCGAGGAGCGTCAGCTCCCGGTCACGCCCACGGGGCAGGCGACGCCGGTCCCGCCCAGCCCGCAGTAGCCGCCGGGGTTCTTCGCGAGGTACTGCTGGTGGTAGTCCTCGGCGTAGTAGAACGGGCCCGCCTGTGCGAGCTCCGTGGTGATCTCGCCGTATCCAGCTGCCGACAGCGTCTCCTGGTAGGCATCGCGCGACGCTTCGGCTGCCACTCGTTGGGCGTCATCGCTCCAGAGGATCGCCGAGCGGTACTGCGTACCGACGTCGTTTCCCTGGCGCATTCCCTGGGTCGGGTCATGACCCTCCCAGAACAGCTTCAGCATCTCCTCGTAGCTGGTCGCGGCCGTGTCATACGCGACGAGCACGGCCTCGGTGTGCCCGGTCCGTCCCGAGCAGACCTCCTCGTAGGTGGGGTTGGGGGTGACGCCGCCGGCGTAGCCGACCGCTGTCGTGTAGACGCCCGGGGTCTGCCAGAAGATGCGCTCGGCGCCCCAGAAGCAGCCCATCCCGAAGATCGCCGTCTCGACCCCCTCGGGAAACGGACCCCGCAAAGGTGTTCCCAGCACCTCGTGGCGGTCGGGAACGCGCATCTCCGTCGAACGTCCTGGCAGCGCCGCGTCGGGCTCGACCATCGCCGTCTTGTCTCTGCCGAAGAGTCCCATCGAGTTCAGGCTAGCCGATCGGCCGAGTGGGCCGGGGGCGGATCTGGATCAGCGGGCGTAGACGGCGAAGAAGTCGCGGTCGTCGGGTTCGAGGTAGCGGAAGGCCGATCGCGTCATGTCGGGAAGCAGGTTCGTCGCGCCGTGCGCGCCGGGGCGGCCGTAGTCGATGAAGCTGACCCAGTAGGAGTTGATGTCGAGCTCCATCGCCCGCACGGCTCCGGCGTGGACCAGCGTCGCGGCGAGGCTGCCGACAGTCTGGTTGTCGCCGGCCGCATAGATCAGGTTGCCGCGCCTGTCGACGCCGATGCCAGAACGCCAGACGAGGACGGCGTTACCGAGCGTTGCTCCCCATTCGATGCCGTTGTTGAGGTTCGGGTTGGGCCTGCCGTCCTCGACTATCAGCGGCAGATTCTGCCGGGCGAAGGTGATGAAGCTCGGCGTGCTCGAGCCGTAGTGCCAGGCGATCACGTCGGAGCGCCCGTCGGTGTAGCCGACCAGCGTGGCCGCGCCCTTGTGCATCGCCGCGTATGTGTGGCCGTTGATGGCAAAGCCGCCGCCCGAGTCGGCGATCTTGAAACCGCTGTTGAAGCTAGCGAGCAGACCCGCCCGATTGGTCCACGGGATCTGCATCGAGCCTCGCGGCAATTCGACCGCGGGCTCCTGGCGCCCGGGAAACAGCTTCAGCGTCGTGCGTTTGGTGTCGATCCATGCGAGCCCGGCGACGACGCGGGGATATTCCGGCTGGTTGCGCAACGTCGTGACGAGGATCGGCGGGCTTGCTTCCAGGGACGGGCGCGTGGCTCGCCAGACGCCCTCGCCGGGCAGCGCGGGGTGCATCAATGGCGCGACCGGTGGCGGGCGGTACGCGGCCGCAACGGCCTGGCCCGCTGCGGCGGATCCGTAGCCCACCTTCGGCAGGGCACGCAAGGTGGGGCCGCCCTTGCTCGGCGCCGTCAACGAGTAGTAGGTCGACTCGATCTGCGCCACGAGCCCCCTCGCCCCGTGGTCGCGCAGCCACTCGACGGTGCGTATCCCGAGGCTCGAGTTCGACGGTTCGCTAATCGTGCTGAGGTAGGAGACGAACACCGGGACCAGGGCCACGAGCGCGGCGGTGAGCGCGATCCGCCGCAGGCGCCGGCTCGGGCGCGCGCCCGAGCCGGCTGCGCTACGCCGGGTTCGCACACCTGGTCTCGGACGTGTCGCCGCGCCAGACTCCATCATCACTACTCTAGGCGTGGTGGGTCCGCTGCGCGCAGCATCCCGCAAGGTTCAATAGATTCTCATCTGAGTGCGCTCTCATGGAACTCCTGCGAACCCCCGTGGGCTAGGTCTGACGTGCGATAGTGCCGGGCGCCACAGGATCTGACGTCCGGTCGCTGAACTTCTCTTAAGGGTAACCCTGCACGGTACTCCCGGAGGTCTCGCCGCTTGCCCCTTCATTCAAGACTCAAGCTCGATTCCCTTGCGGCTACGGCCAGCGAGGAGCACACGCGACCGACGCAGCTGCAGGAGCCCGCGCCGCACGCGCGTCCGGAGTTGCTGATCGGCGGCCGCGACGAGACGCGGCGCTCACGCCGAAGCTGGGTTGGTGCTCTGATTCGTGCCTGTCGTCCGCGGCAGTGGACCAAGAACCTGCTCGTGCTGGCGGCGCCACTGGCGGCGGGGGCGATCGACTGGCCCGGCGTGCCCGTTCGCGTGGCCGGTGCGTTCGTCGCGCTGTGCATGATCTCGAGCGCGACCTACCTGTTCAACGACATCCGCGATCGCGACCAGGACCGTATGCATCCGCGCAAGCGTTCGCGCCCGATAGCCGCCGGAGAACTTTCGATCCGTACTGCGATCACGGCCGGCGCCGCTCTGGCGCTCGGCGGTCTCGCGCTCGCCGCCGTGATCACGCCGGGCTTGGCGGCGGTCGCAGGGGGCTATCTGGCTGTGACGATGAGCTACTCGTTGTGGTGGCGCCGAGTCGTCGTGGCGGACATCCTCGCGATCGCCGCCGGGTTCGTCCTACGCGCGCTGGCCGGAGGCGTTGCCACGGACGTCTACCTGTCGCGCTGGTTTGTGATCGTCACCGCCTGCGGTGCGGTCTTTCTGGTCTCCGCCAAGCGCTACGCCGAGCTCCACGAACGGGTGGCGCCGAGGCTCGAGCGTGCGACGCTGCGCCACTACTCGCTGCGGGGCCTGCGGTTGACGCTCGCGACGGCCGGCGCGCTGGCGAGCGTCGCGTACATCTCCTGGGCGTTCACCCGGCCCTCGCATCTCCTCTGGTACGGGCTATCCATCATTCCCTTCCTGCTGTGGCTCGTCCGCTACGCGAGTCTCGCCGGCGCCGGCGCCGCGCAGGCCCCCGAGGAAGTGATCCTGCGGGATCGAGTGCTGCTCGCACTCAGCCTCGCCTGGGGCCTGCTGTTCGTGGGCGGCGTCTATGTCGGCCATTGAGCTGACGAGGAGCGTGCCGCTGCCCGCGACCGAGCGCTCGCTCACGGGTTGGGGCCGGACGCGAGCGAGCCGAGCCCGGGTGCTTCAGCCGCGCAGCGAGCAGGACGTGCTCGAGGCGCTCGGCGCCGGGCAGCGCCGAGTGGCCGGCGTGATCGCCAGGGGCGCCGGGCGCAGCTACGGCGACGCCGCCCAGAACGCAGGGGGCGACGTGCTCGACATGACCGGTCTGCGCCGGATCCTCTCGATCGATCGCGAGCGGCGTCTCGTGAGCGCCGAAGCGGGCGCCACCGTGGCGGAGCTGCTGGGCGCCCTCGCCCCGCACGGGCTCATGCTGCCCGTCGTTCCCGGCACGCGTCATGTAACGCTCGCGGGGGCGATCGCAAGCGACATCCACGGCAAGAACCATCACCGCGACGGCGGCATGGCGCGCCACGTCGCCTCGCTGACCCTGTGCACGCCCACCGGCGAGCTCCTCGAGACCTCGCCGGACAACGATCCCCAGC
Source organism: Solirubrobacteraceae bacterium (assembly GCA_035566835.1). Taxonomy (GTDB): domain Bacteria; phylum Actinomycetota; class Thermoleophilia; order Solirubrobacterales; family Solirubrobacteraceae; genus Palsa-744. The sequence continues at coordinate 22,592 of DATMQG010000079.1, read as the reverse complement.
TGTTCTACGCGACGCTCGGCGGCATGGGTCTGACGGGGGTGATCGCACGGGCCACCGTCCGCGCCGCGCCGCTCCCCGCCTTCGTCCTCGAGGACGCCGATCGCACGAACAACCTCGAGGAGACGCTCGCGCTGATGACGGCCGATGATCCTCACCGCTACTCCGTAGCGTGGCTGGATCTTCTCGCCGGTGGGCCGACGACGGGACGCGCGATCGTGAGCCGCTCGGATCCGCTGCCGGGGGAGAGCGCCGAGCCGCCGGCGCAGAGGCCGCGGCTCAGCGCCAGGCAGGCGCGACAGGCAGGAATGCAGCTGCGCAAGCCGTTGCTCGAGGTGCCGCGGCGTTTCCCGGGCTTCCTGCTGCATCCGGCCGGTGTGAGGGCGTTCAACTCGATTCGCTGGCACAGCGCCCCGCGCACCGAGCGCGGACGAGCCCTCGCGCTCGCGCCCTACTTCTTCCCGCTCGATGTGCTCGGCGAGTGGAACAGGCTCTACGGCCGTGGAGGGCTGATCCAGTACCAGTTCGTCGTTCCGGCAGGCCGGCAGGACGCGCTGATGGACTGCTTCGAGCTGATTCGCAGGCGGCGGCTGCCGGTATATCTCGCCGTCTTCAAGCGTCTCGGCGCCTCGTTCGGGGGTCCGCTTTCGTTTCCGCTCGAGGGCTGGACCCTCGCTGCCGATCTTCCCGCGGCGGCCCCCGGGCTCGAGCGGGCGCTCGACGAGCTCGATGAGCTCGTGGCGGGCTGCGGGGGACGCGTTTACCTGAGCAAGGACGCCCGCCTGCGACCCGACGTGATGCGGGCGATGTATCCGCAGATCGAGGCGTTTAACGCGCAGCGCGAGCGGGTCGACCCCGAGCGAGTCCTCCGCTCGGATCTCGCCCGGCGGCTGGGACTGTGCGGGGACACGCCGTGAGCGCCGAAAGGGCCGGCTCCGCCGGCAGGCGGGTGATCGTGCTCGGCGGAACCTCGCAGATCGCGCTCGAGATCGTTCGCGAGCTCCAGCGCCGCGGACCGCGCGAGGTCGCACTGGTGGGCCGCGACCCTGAGGCACTCGCGCGAGCCGCGCAGTCCGTGCAGTCCGACGGGGACCCGGCCGCTGTCACCGTGCAGGTCGACGCGCTGCAAACCGAGCGTCACGCAGAGGCCGTGGGCGACGCCTTCGAGCGGCTCGGTGGCGGCGACATCGTGATCCTCGCAGTCGGGGTGCTGGGCGAACGCGGCGGCATGCCCAGCGACGTCGCCGGCGCTCTGCAGGTGCTGGAGGTGAATGCGGTCGGGGCCGGCTCGCTGCTTATCGAGGCGGCCCGTCGCCTACGGCAGGCAGGAAGCGGAGCGCTCGTGGTTCTTTCCTCGGTCGCCGCCGAGCGCCCGCGGAGGGGCAACGCCGTCTATGGCGCCTCGAAGGCAGGCATCGACTCGCTCGCCCAGGCGCTCGGAGACGATCTCCGCGACGAGAACGTGAGAATGCTCGTGGTACGGCCGGGCTTCGTCCACACGCGGATGACCGAGGGTCTGCAGCCAGCGCCATTGGCGACCACGCCGCAGGCGGTCGCGCGAGCCGTTGTCGACGGCCTCGATCGTGGCGCGCACACCGTATGGGTGCCCCGCTCGCTGCGCTGGCTTATGCTGGTTGTGAGGATGCTCCCCCGTCGAATCCTGCGCAGGATCAAGCAGTGAGCGCCGAGCCCTCAGACGAGGCGGCCCGCGCCAACGGTGTTCCGTCCGAGCCCGGCGCCCAGGTCTCGAGGCTGCACGCCCGTCGCCGTGAGGCCCGTCGCAGGCGCCATCTCGCGAGGGTCGACGTGGGCCTTGGCCTCGCAGGCGCCGCGGTGCTGGTGATCGCCACGCCAGGCCTCGCCATAACCGGCCTCGTGGCGCTCATCGTGCTCGTGCTGTGCGGCCTGATGTTCGCGCTGGAGCGGCGCCGCGGACCGTCCCGCCGCCGCGCGCCTCGCGAGCCGCGCCGCTCCGATCCGAAGCGGGCGACGCGGCGGTAACTGCAGCCGATCCGTCTCCGGCCTCTCTCCGTGGCAGCTCGGCAACGGCGTATAAAGTCCGGCCATGAGCGAGGTGCCTCTCTCATTTCCTCGAGCGGCCCTGCAGCGTGACTGAGGACAGCGCGCCCAGCGAGCAGCGGGTGGTGCTCTACGAGGCCGACGACGGTGTCGCGAGGATCACGCTGAACCGTCCCGAGCGCGGGAACGGGATCACGCGCGATCTGATCGCCGAGCTCACGCGCTGTGTCGAGCGAGCGGACCTCGACCCTGAGGTCCACGTGCTGCTCCTGAGCGGCGCGGGACGAGGGTTCTGCGGCGGCTACGACCTGGTCGAGAGCGCCGAGGGGACCGGCGCGCAGGCGCGGAGAGAAGAGTCGGGTGGGGGCCCAGAGGGCTCTCCGCTCGATCCGCTCGTGATCGCAGCAAACCACGACCCCAGCGGCACGTGGGACCCCATGGTCGACTACGCGATGATGAGCCGCAACGTGCAGGGCTTCATGACCCTGTTCGAATGCGGAAAGCCGGTGGTTTGCCGCGTGCACGGCTTCTGCGTCGCCGGGGGCACCGACATGGCGCTGTGCTCCGATCTGCTCGTGATCGCCGAGGACGCGAAGATCGGCTACCCGCCAGCGCGTGCGTGGGGTTCGCCGACGACGGCGCTCTGGGCGCACCGGATCGGCGCGCAGCGCGCCAAGCGGCTGCTGTTCACAGGCGACTCGCTGTCGGGCAGGGAGGCGGTCGAATGGGGGCTGGCGATTGAGGCTCCGCCGGCGGGCCAGCTCGAGGAGCGGACCGAGATCCTGGTGCGGCGAATCGCGCGCGTGCCGGTCAACCAGCTGATGATGATGAAGCTGCTCGTCAACCAGACACTGGATGCGCAGGGCCTGCGCGCGACGCAGGTGCTGGGGACTGTCTTCGACGGGATTACACGCCACACGGCCGAGGGCTACGCCTTCCAGCGCCGCGCCGCCGAAGCTGGGTTCCGCCAAGCGGTGCGCGAGCGCGACGAGCCCTTCGGGGACGCCGGTCGCTCGACGTTCAAGGGGTAGCGTCGACCCCTCACGGCGGGTCCGCCGGCCGCGCCTGCCGCGCCGATTGTCGGCGCCGGGCCGCGCGTTGAGGGTAGAATGACCGCCTTCGCGGATGTAGCTCAGCTGGCTAGAGCGTCGCCTTGCCATGGCGAAGGTCGAGGGTTCGAATCCCTTCATCCGCTTTCATTTCAGAGCAAAGACAGCGTCAGCTCGAGTGCTGCGAGTGCAGCCTCGGACGTCTCGTAGGCGACCATGTGGACGACCTTGCCGCCGCGAAACGTCGTGAGATTTGCCCACAATCCATCAGCGAAATCTGTTGTATTATCGCCCGATGGCAGTGCAGCGTGCGGCGTCATCGCCCTTCGTCTTGCCGCAAGAGCCGGCCGAGCCCGACCTCGTCGCGAAGTACTTCCGTGGTCTGGGAGACGTGACTCGTGTTCGTCTCCTCGGCTTGCTTGAGGATCGGGGCGAGATGTCGGTGAGCGATCTCGTCGCAGCCGTCGGCGCAGCCCAGTCGAAGGTCTCAAATCACCTTGCGTGTTTGCGCTGGTGTGGCTTCGTGGATGCGCGGCGCGACGGGCGGACCGTCCGCTACCGCGTTTCGGATCGACGGGTGGCGCAGCTACTCGCGCTCGGGCGCGCGCTGCTGGCCGACAATGCAGAGCACGTCGCGGCCTGCCAGCGGATGGCAGGCGATTCCTGATGCGCGGCCGCGTCCTGTCGATCTCCTATGCCGCCACGGCCGGACGGCGGCTGTTCGGAGATCTCCTGCACTACCTGGCCGACGCCGAGGCTGGCTGATGGCACGCACCGTCGATGTCCGGGGACTGCGAGAGCTGCTTGACCGCGGCGCCCAGCTCGTCGAGGTCCTCCCTCGCGAGGAGTACGAGGAACTCCATCTTCCCGGTGCCGTGAATCTGCCGCTCAAGGAGCTCGACGCGCAAAAGGCAGCGCAACTAGACCGCGATCGGCCGGTGGTCGTCTACTGCTGGGACGCGCTCTGCGATATGAGCCCGCGAGCCGCGACCTGGCTCGAGCTACTCGGATTCGAGGTCTACGACTACGCGCTCAGCAAGGTCGACTGGATGGCCCACGGCCTGCCGCTGGAGGGCGCGGCCGCCGACCGACCGACCGCGCTCTCATTCGCGCGCGACGATATACCAACCTGCTCGCGCGGCGACCGTGCCGAGGAGATCAAGCAGCGCATCGACGCGAGCGCCTACGGCTTCGCCCTCGTCCTTGCAGACCGCGTTGTGCTCGGCCGCGTGCGTCGCTCACGACTGCACGACGCTGACCTTGAGGCGAGCGCCGAATCGCTGATGGAGCCCGGCCCATCAACCACACGCCCCCATACTGACCCCGCCGACCTCGCAAGCCAGCTCCACCGAAGCGGCGCAAACACGGCAATCCTCACCACTCCCGAGGGCGAGCTACTCGGCGTGGTGCGTCGCAGTGACCTCGCAGACTGACCCCTAAATCACACGGTTCCGCGTGCGCCCGTCGTCACCGGGGGGATCGTCGTGCCGCCGATCGCCCAGGTGGAACTCGACGAAGTGCTGGGAGCTGAACGGCAAAGGCCGGCGACGACGGGAAGACGGTCATTACTCTCTGAGCGTGGACTCGCAGCAAACCGCGTTAGTTGAGGTGCTGTTGCCAGTCGGCCGGGACGGCGCCGGCCGGGCCGGGTACGGGCTGGTCGACCGGGTGACTGTCGGGTGGGGCGAGCGCCGGCCCTTCGAAGAACTCGTCGGAGCGGTAGTCGTAGAACCACTCTTCGCCTGGCTCAAAGCTCTGGAGCACAGGATGTCCGGTCGCGTTGTAGTGCGCCGTCGCGTGCTGGCTCGGGGAGTTGTCACAACAGCCCACGTGGCCACAAGCGGCGCATCGCCGTAGGTGCAGCCACCAACCGGGCGACGCGCCGGCGAGGCACTCAGCGCAGCCAGTCCCGCTAGGAGACGCAGCCGGGTCGATGTCGGTCGTGCTGCTAGCCATTGCTACAGCTTCGCAGCTGGCGGGCCCCCGTGGGCGGCGGGATCCTCGGCGCTGCGGACAGGCCACGAAAGCGAGCCTCGCGGGAGATAGCGACCGCCGTCACCGCGGGTGAGCAGACCAAGCAGCTCGAGTTCGCTCAGCGCCAGCAGCACCTCGCCCGCATCGTCTGCAGACCCGATCAGCTTCCCGGGAGTGTCGCTTCCCGCGCCGACGGACTCGAGAATCTCCGCGAGTCTCGGGTCGAGACGCCCCAGCACCTCGTGTTCGCTGATCGAAGCCGACCGCGAGCCGGCGCTGAGAAGCTCGAGAACGTCCTGCGCCCCTCTGACGAGGCGGGCGCCCCCCATCAGCAGCGCGTTCGTCCCGCGCGAACCCGGAGACGTGACACGACCGGGGAGCGCCGCAACCGTGCGACCCAGACTGCGCGCGATCGAAGCACCGGCGAGCTCGCGCGGGCTCTCATCCGCCTCCACGACGACCATCACCTCGCATAGGCGTGCCACGATGCGCTCGCCGGCCAGCGCTCCCCAGCGTCGTCCCTCGCATCCGCAGGGCAGCTCTGAGAGGAGACAGCCGTTCCCCCGCAACCGATCGAAGAGCGAGCGTCTCCTCGGTGGACACGCCGCGTCAAGGCCGGCGCCCAAGACCGCGAGGCTCGGAGCACCGGCTTCAAGCGCGCCGCTGTGCGACGCTACCGCCACCCCATCGGTCAGGCCGCTCGCGACCGTGACCCCGCTTGCGGCCAGTCCCCGCGCGAGGCTCCTCGCCATCTCCACGCCGTAGTCGCTGGCCTTCCGCGTCCCGACGATCGCAACTGCCGGCCTCTCCGCGAGCTCTCCCAGCTTGTCAAGCCCGCCGCTCACGTTCAGCATCCGCGGGGCGCCCGGATCTTCCGACGCGAGCGGATAGCAGCGATCGTGGCAGCAGATGCTTTCGACGCCGCCACGTCGTGGGACCTGGCGCGGGTCGAAGCCCGCGTACTCGACCTTCAACGTCGTGCCCCTGGTGCCCGCAAGCGCGTGCAGCAGCTGGTGATCATCGAGCGCCAGAAGGTCAAGCAGCCGCGGAACGTCCGTGCACTTGTAATCCAGTCCCGCCGTCAGGCGCCCGATCAGCCAGCTCCGGCGCAGACAGTCGCGGCAGGCTCGTGGGGTTTCCCCGATCGCGGCGAGCGTGCTCATGCCGTGCGGCTCGCAGTCAGGTTCGCCTCCGGGCGCAGCGCCAGTGCGGCACCGAGGTCCCTCGCGCGCACGCGCCGACTGCCGTTCAGGTCTGCGATCGTCCGAGCCACACGCAATAGGCGATGCTGCGCGCGGGCGCTCAGCAGTCCCTGCTCCCGCGCGCATCGCATCATCGCCTCGCCCTTTGTGTCCAGGTGCACGTGCCTGCCCAGCATGGACGCGTCCATGTGCGCGTTCAAGGACACACGCTCCGCCGCCAGCCGCGCCGCTTGCCGTTCACGCGCCTGGACGACGCGCTCGCGAGCCGTCTTTGAACTGGTCAGTGGCACGGCGTTCAGCTCGTTGTTCGTCTCGCGCTCGACGGGAACGAAGAGGTCGATGCGGTCGATCAGGGGACCACTCAGCCGCCGGCGATGACGTGTCAACTCGGCTTCGCTGCAGCCACACCTGTCTCCCTCTCCTGCATATCCGCACGGGCAGGGGTTGGTTGCGGCAACGAGCATGAAACGGGCCGGGTAGACGGCAGCATGCCTGGCCCTCGCGATCGCGATCTGCCCCTCCTCGAGCGGCTGCCGGAGGGCCTCGAGCGTCCGGCGCGCGAACTCCGAGAGCTCGTCGAGGAAGAGCACGCCGTTGTGGGCGAGCACCACCTCGCCGACCCATCCGCGCTGCCCGCCTCCGACGAGACCGGCAGTCGTGATCGAATGGTGTGGGGCGCGAAACGGCCGGCGGAGTGCCAGCTCACGGGGGGCACTTCCCAGAATGCTTCGGATGCGCGTCACCTCTATCGCCTCCCGCCCGCTCAGCGTCGGGAGCATCGACGGGACGCGCTGCGCCAGCATCGTCTTGCCCGTGCCCGGGGGCCCGCTGAGGAGGCTGTTGTGACCACCTGCCGCGGCAATCACGAGCGCGCGAACGGCGTGATGCTGCCCCCGCACGTCCGCGAGGTCCGGCTGAGAAACCTCGCCTGCGCACGCGCGGGTCCTCGGCAGCGGTGCCGAGGACGCGTCCGGGGCGCCTCCCTGGAGCACTCGCACCGCGCTGCTCAGACGCTCCGCCACCGCCACCTCGATGCCGTCGACCAGGCCGGCCTCGGCGCAACACCCTCGCGCCGTGACGAGCGCCTTCAAGCCGCGCTCACGAGCGGCCTGCGCCACGGCCAGCGCGCCGTTGCAGGGCCGGACCTCGCCGCCAAGCGCGAGCTCCCCGAACAGCGCGTGTGTGTCGAGCCGGTCTGGAGGAAGCTGTTCGCTCGCGGCGAGCACCGCGCAAGCAAGGGCCAGATCCAGTCCGGGACCGGCCTTCGGTACGTCGCCCGGCGCGAGGTTCGCTGTGATCCGCCTGCCGGGGAACTCGTATCCCGAGTTGACGATCGCCGTGTGCACGCGCTCGCGCGCCTCGCGCACGGCGGCATCGGCCAGACCGACGATCGTGAAGGCGGGCAGCCCGCGACGGATGTCGACCTCGACCGTCACGTGCCGCGTTTGCAGCCCCTCGATCGTGAAGGTATGTGCCCGAGCAAGCATGGCCCTGCCTCCTGTCGCGCTCCTCTGATGGAGCCGGCCAGGGTAGGCCGCGCCGGGGATGGGACGCTCGACCGGTCTGCCGACTCGCGGTCAGTCCCGGTCGAGCGGTGCGACTGGGTGGTGCCTACGTTCTAGAAGCCCGCTGGGTGACGGACGACGTAGCCCCCCGTCGAGGTCATGCTGCTCGACCAGCGGGAGCCGCTTTCCTGCTGGGCGACCGTGTCAAAGCGCCTGCCGTCGACGACCATGTACACGTGTTCGGAGTTCGCGTAGATGGTGATGTGGCTCCCCGGCCCCGGTTCGCCGTAGGACTCGAATCCGGTCGAGTCCAGCGGCGAGCTGATCAGCCCGCCACCGTGGAGCGCGTATGAGACGGAGCCCGAGCAGTCGTAGCCGGCGGACTGGAAGGAGCCGTGTCCCCCGCCCCACTGGTAGGGCCTAGTAGCGATTTCTTCTCCGGCCGCGATGACCCTTGCGACCACGCTCGAGCCTTCGCCGCCGCCACCACCGGCGCTGCTCGCGGAGCCGCCTTCGGAGGAGTCGCCACTCGATCCGCCTTCGGAGTGTTCATGCACGATCGCCGAGGCTGGCGGCTTCAGTTCGGGCTCGCTGCTGATGCCGAGCAGCGCCCAGGTTTCCGCGCCCACCACGCCGTCGACGTTCAGTCCGTGGCGGGCCTGAAGCCGGCGGACCGCCGCCTCGGTTTCGGAGCCGAATTCGCCGTCGGGGGTCATGCCGAGCGCGTGCTGCAGCCGTGCTACCGGGTTGCCGGAGACGGGGTTGCCGGAGGTCTTGGCCGGCGCTTCGCCCGAACCGGCGCCTTCGTTGGAGACTGCGATTCTTGCGGGCGCGCTCGGTTGGTGTGTCTGCGGCAGCGCGGAGGGGGGAGGGGTCAGGGTTTCCTCGCCGTGCACGTCGATCATGCTCCACGTCGCCGGGCCGACCACACCGTCGACCGTGAGCCCGTGGCGGGCTTGGAGCCGGCGCACGGCAGCCTCGGTTTCCGGGCCGAATTCCCCGTCGGCGGATAGCTTCAGGGCCGACTGCAGGCGAGCGACGGCCGCGCCGATCGAGTGTTCGGGGGAGTGCTTCGCCGTCATCGACGCTTCTTCTTCGGCAGCGCCCGCCGCAGAGGACGTCACGGCAGCCGCTCCCGTGGAGGCGGAGCTCGATTCGGTCGCGCTCGGCGTCTGCGCTGTGCTTCGCGAGGATGCTTCTGGTTCGGAGGTGAGGACGGCCGGGACCGTCGAGCCCTGGCTGGTGGAGGTCGCTTCTCCGGGCACCTCGCTGTCGACGGTCGCGAAGGCCTTCACCGTCGCGTTCCCGCGTAGCGCGGCAACGGTCTGCGGACCGACGACGCCGTCGACGCTCAGTCCCTTGCTCGACTGGAAGCTCCGCACCGCTGCTTCGGTTTCGGGACCGAAGACGCCGTCGACGTGAATTCCCCCGATGGCAGTCTGGAGCAGCTTCACCTGGCGTCCTTCACTGCCGGGGCTGAGCACGATGACGTGTTCGGTCGTGGTTGGCGGTTCGGGATTAGGGGACGTCGGGGCCGGTGACTGTCCGCTCGCAAGCGTGGATGCTGGCCCGACCGTGAGCGCCGCGAGCGCTCCGATCCCCGCCCGCTTGGCGCGTGAGCTCGGGGGTACAAAGCGCAGCTCGGCGGCGCGCCTGCGGGCGCGGGAGCGGCCCAGCGAAAGCTGCCAGATCTCCGCTTCGGCCAGATCACGGGCCTGACGCAGATGGACCCCGGTGTCGATCAGCGCCGACGCCGGCGCAGCGCTGCTCGCGCTGCGGCGAGCGCGCCCGCGCGCGGCCCGCGCACGACGGGCGCGTGATCGTTCGAGTGAAGCTCTCCAGGGGTCATCAACAGCAAGATCACGCGGGAATCCCGGCATCCGAAGGCGTCCTTTCTTCATTGCTTTGCGCCTACGGGGTTAGCTGTCGGGCTCGCGTAACGTCTACGCTACGCCACAGTTGTGGCGACTCGCCCCCGCGACCCATCGGCCGCATTGGGTCCCCCGATCCACCACCCCATGAGGCGAAGGACTCGGCACGAACGGGCGGCAAACTAACACATCTGTTTGCAAGATGCGTTACAGGGGAAGGAATGCAAGGTTTTTTGCCGACGCTCGACGGGCGGTCGGCGACCAGCAGCCTGCGCGCAGTGTCCTCCGCGTTGCTATGTTCGCCGTGCGATGAACAAGCGCCCGGTCGACGTTCGCGTGCTGCTTTCACTGTTGGCGCTCGCGCTGCTGGCCGGTGCGATCGCACTGGTCGCCGTCGGGTCCTCGGCCTCGCCGAAGAAGTCGCCGGCGCAGCAGGGGAACTTCGACGCCTCCGGGCTCCTGACCCCAGTTGCCGCCGCGCCGCCCCTGGCGCTTCGCACCTATCTCGGCCAGCCGATCAACATCGACTCCTACAAGGGCAAGGTCGTGCTGGTCACGTTCCTCTACACGCACTGCCCCGATGTCTGCCCACTGATCGCCTCGAACCTTCGCGTTGCAGAGAACCTGATGCCCGCGGCCGTCCGATCGAAAGTGGCGATCATCGTGGTCTCGGTCGACCCGAAGGGAGATACCCCTGCGGCGGTCGCCGCGTTCCTCGAACACCACGAGCTGACGGGCCGCGCCCAGTACCTCATCGGCTCAGCTCGCGAACTCGGACCGGTCTGGCAGGCGTGGGGGGTGGGCTCTGAACGGGACGCGGCGAAGCCGCAGTTCATCAACCACTCGGGGTTGGTCTATGGGATCACGGGCTCGGGCAAGCGGCTCACGATCTACGCGGCGAACTTCCAGCCGGCGGAAATCGCCCACGACGTTCCGCTGCTGGCCGTTCGCTGAGGAATAACGGCGGTGCCGCAACGGCTTCGAACGCTCGTCTGGACACTCGCCGTGCTCGCCATAGTCGTGGTGCTGGCAGTGGTCGGCCTGGGATCGACTCGTACGTCGGCGGCTGCTCGCCGGGCGCCTGCGCTTCCAAGCGAACACCTCGCCGGTCCTCCCGCCCCGTCCCTTTCCGCCGGCGGTCGATCGAAGGTCGTGGTCTTCTGGGCTAGCTGGTGCGAACCGTGTGCGCAGGAGGCGCCGGCCGTGGAGCGCGTCTCCCAGAGCGCGATCGGGCGGGGTCGCGTGATCGGTGTGGATTGGAGCGACGCCCTCGGTGGTGCGCGGTCGTTCATTCGAGAACATTCGTGGACGTTCCCCAACGTCCGCGATGGCGAAGGGACGGTCGGAAACGCCTACCGGCTGCCCGGCCTGCCGGCGACGTTCGTCGTCGATTCACAAGGTCGCATTCGGGCGATGCTGCGTGGGCCTCAAGATGAGGCGTCGCTCGTGCGCGCCCTCGGCGGGGCGGGAACCTGACGCGCGGCGACCTCCTCGGCCAGGCTTCACCGGGGGATCGCGCTAGCATCTTCCTCACTCGCTCGCCTGGGCCTCAGTGGCTTGCTCTCTACCCGACGCGTGGGCTTAGACGATTGAGAGCTCGCCCGAAACGGAGTGGCAGGCATGGTTATCGAGGAGCAGGTGCCGCTCAGGGGCGGCGCGCTCAACCAGGCGTTGGGCAGCGCGGTAGTAGGTATTTACCGCGTGCATTTGGGCCGGGGGCCGAGCAGCGCGTCCACATTTCACAACGACGACGTGGTAACGGTGATCATGCGTGGGGTCATGTCGCAGGCCGAGAAGGCGCTCGCTCAGGGGGGCAGCGGGGAGGACGTCACGAACATGCATCAGCTGTTCCAACAGACAATGGAGGCGGACTTCCGGACTGCGGTCGAGCGGCTGACCGGCCGCACCGTGGTCGCGTTCATCAGCGGCAATCACGTGGACCCGGACATCGCCGTCGAGACGTTCGTCCTCGACGGGCCGATCTAGCCGCCTCCGATCGCGCCTTCGGTGCCGGCCGCAGAGGTGTGGCGCGGCAGGGCTCTGTTAGGATCGAGATAGCGAAGGCGCGCCGAGCTGGTGGTGGCGTCGGCGCAAGCGTTTGAAGCGCGGGTGCGGGCCGGGGACCAAGACCCGATCTGGCTCGACGTATATGCCTGAACGGCATCTACACGAGTAAGGCCCGCCATGCGCCCAGCCGATCAACCTCTGAAGGATGCCCCGTTGAAGGGCGGGGAGCTCAATGCAGCCCTGACCAGCGCGATCGTCGGGATACACACCAACCACCTCGGGCGTGGGCCGAGCAGCGCCTCGACCTTCCACAACGAGAACGTCGTGGCGGTCCTCATGCGTGACGTCATGACCCAAGTTGAGAAGACACTGTCCCGAGCCGGAAATGGTCATGCTGTGAGCAACATGCGCCACCTCTATCAGCAGACGATGGCCGACGACTTCAAGGCGGCGGTCGAGCGGCTGACTGGCCGCAAAGTGGTGGCGTTCATCAGCGGCAATCACGTCGACCCCGACATTGCGGTCGAGCTCTTCATTCTCGACGGCGCGGCCGGAGGGGACTGATCAACGGCGCGGCCGGAGGGGCCTGATCAACCCTGCGCCGTCGGCGACCGGCTACCGTTCCGAGCCCGTCATCCCCCAGCGGTGCGGCCGACGCTCGGCGTCGGCCGCGATCAATGTCTCGAGCGCTAGGTGCTCGTCGCCGGCGGCGGCCTCGAGGAGGACGGTGCCGCGTCGGGCGATCCGATCCCCGAACTGCACGAATGCTGCCCGGAACCTGCCGTCCGAGCACCTGCCCGTTAGCAGCTCGGCATTACGGGCGAACGCCCGCGCCTGCAGCTCCCCTTCGAGGTCCTCAAGCGCTCTGGAGTCGAGTTGGCCCATTGAGTTGATGCTGATGGTAGAGCACCGAGGTCAGCCGGGACCCCCGACTTCGAGAGCACGAGACAGACGGATCGGGACAGGCCTCTTGCCACCGAGGATGGCCGGCGCGAGCCGGCTGAAACCGCGCGCGTCGTCGGGCTCGAACGGCAGGACACGAAGCAGATCGGTGAGCTCGATACGGTCCGCTCCGGCGATTCGAAGTGGTGCCGAAGGGGGGCAGGGCTCACCAGTCAGACGGCTGGAGCGGACCAAGTGAGCAGCGCTTCGCCGCCTGTAATGTAGGTGGCCGGAACATCGAGCCGATTGCTTGACTCGAAAACTCGGCGCACGTTGCCCGGCCCCGGAACGAGCCCAAAGTCGCATCCATGCCACGCACACAGTTCTTTCGCGAAGAGCACCATCCGGAGGCCGTAGAGGTCCATGAACGTGAGCTTCCTCAGGTCCAACACCAGCCTGTGGATGCCGTTCTTACAAAGCGACACGGTCGTGGCTTCGAGGTCTACGCAGGACACCCGATCTAGCTCGCCCGTCAGGACGAGCGTGTGACGGGTGCCATCGACGAACCGTCTCAGCTGCAGCCGAGGCAGGCCTAGGCGGCGTTCGATCGGGTGGCTGGAGCTACGGTCGCTCGAGATGGGCACTGTTCTCTCCGCACACAACGCGACGTGCGCGACAGGCCCATCGAACACTGCCTCCAGGCGTGAGCCGTGAGTCCTGCCGCCAACAGCCATCTCCGGGCCTGGTTAGGGCGCAGAGACCTCCGCGAAGCCTAGCGTCAATGGAGGACTGCTGGCAACCGCCATGCTCGCAATTTGGGACGACTCGAGGCGCGCGCCGTCGGAGCATCCCGAACTCCCGCTCAAGGCGACGACCGGAATCGAACCGGTGGATCGGTCCGACAGGGTACAAGCCAAATATCAGGCGAGCTCTCGACGCTTACAACCGGCGCGACTTTGAAGCCGAGCGGGCGCTGAACGATCCTGACGTGGAACTGGACTGGTCTGCGTCGCCCGTGGTGCAGGCAGCCGTGTATCGAGGGATCGCCGCTGCACTATTAGGGCAAATGGCCTCGGCGTCTTAGCAGGGTGATTGCTCTTGTGTAGCCCCGAGAACAGCTGGCCATTCGCCCCTCTGTTTGCTTTAGTCCGCCGAAGCATTGCCCGATAAGGACGACGTGAGAAGTATCGTCCTAACTGGCGTCCTAGTCGTCCTCGGCGGGCTGCTGATCCTCATCTACGCGACCCTCTGGCTTGCGGCCAAGACCGCGCTCGTACCCTCGTCCGCTTGGCGCGAGCCTTAGAGTCTCCGAACGACACAACAACTGCGCCCGCGCCTATCTCGATCACGGCGAGGCGTCGGGCGGCTCGCTCCTCCGGAGACTCGACCGTTTCTATACGCGTCGGGGCTCTAGCGTTCACCGGCCCCTTTCCACGGCACGCGCGCCTCGTTCGAGAAAGACGCGCTCCGTGTGCAGGTATTCCGCGAGCAGCGGGCTCAACTTGTGCGGCGTCTGGTACGCAAGTCCAAGAACGTTTCCCCCCAGGACGCGCGCCCCGCGATGTTCCGTGCTCAGCGGCAGCGACGCGTCGCTGGAGGGACGCCGGGGCAAGCGCCGGTAGTGGACCAGGCGGGTTTCGAGCATCGTCGGGTATCCGGGACGCGTGAGGTCGACCTGCCGCTCGACGACCGGGAGGTAGGTGGTTGGGTCGACGAGAACGACCTCGCCGAAGACCGGTCGCAGCCGACCGACCAGGCGGCGACGTGCGTATCCGATGTTCCCTTCGAGCTTCCACAGCGTCCGTCCGTCCAGCGTCTCTCGTCCAACGATCCTGACCGACCCTCCCTCGTAGAGCCGGCGGTAGAGTTCCAGCCCGTCGGGCTTCACCGGTTCTGAAGCGGGCGCCTGGTTTCTGAAGCGCAAGATCATTCCCGCTGCCGGGGGCCGGGGTTCCCAGATTTCTGCCCGGCCAGGCGAGGCGAGCAGTTCGGACTCGACGCTCCCGTCGCGAGAGAGCGTCTGCTCGCGCCGACGGCCGGTGGTGGCTTCGAGCCATTCGCGGTGGCGGATCGGCGCCTGCGCGAGCCCCGGAAGCGAGCGTCGGATTACAAATTCCGCTTCGATCACACCGCTCCCAGGCGAGGTCGCGGCGTAGGCGGCCGCGGCTACACCGACGCTCGGGTCCGAGGACCCGCCCGACAACGTCAGGCCGGCCGCGACCGCGCCCAGGCCGACAGCCGCGGCTGCGGCAAGCGCGATCCTCCCTGACCGTTTGCTGTGCCTTGGAAGCGGCGCAGGCGGGCTCTCGGTCAGGCACGTCAGCCCCTCGATCGGTGCGACGGCCGGGAGCTCGGGGACAGGATTCGCGGCAGCCAGCATCGCCAGTGGGTTGCTCGTCACGGGGATGCCTCCATCGATAGTTCTGATCTGGCCTCGGCCTCCGGATGCAGCTGTGCGAGTGCGATCCTGAGCCGGTTTCGCGCCCGGTGCAACCGCACGCGCACCGTCACAGGCGCGATGCCCAGCACGGCGGCTGCCTGGGTCGGGCTGAGCCCGTCCCACGCGATCAACAGCAGCAGCTCGCGGTCGACGTCGCGCATCCGTTCAAGCGCAATGCCGAGCGTCGCGTTCTCGATGGCAGGAGCTTGGGCGGCGGCGATCGGCTCGACATCAGCCAGACGCGCTCCGAGCCGCAGGCGACGCGTCTCGCCGCGCCGGTGCGTTCGCAGCACGCGGGCGGCGACGCCGATCAGCCACGGCAGCGGGTCGCCAGGCACGTCCTCCAGGCGACGCCAGCACACCGTGAAGACATCGGCAACGACGTCATCGGCGATCGACGCGGGCGCCCGACGCATGACGTAGCCCTTAACGGTCGGCGCGTGGCGGCTGTAGATCAGCTCGAACCGTTCGCGTGGACTCATCCCCACATAATGGCCGGCTACCCCCCGAGCGTTACAACCGGCTCAACAGACGCTCGCAAATCGAGCGGAGCAGAAGCGGGGGACTTAATCTTGTAGGTCCTTCGACTCGGGCGATGACAGCTGCTCTGTGCGTACCGCTAGCGAGCAGCCTTGTTGCCCAGCGTACCGCCGAGGCGTCACGATCTGTGGAGCACGTTGGAGTCGGTGCGGCGGCCCGAGCGAGCTCTTGCTCGAGCCGCCGCTTCACCGGTCGCTCACCGGCGCAGCGCCGGCGTCGGCAGCCGGCCGGCACTACCCTCGGGGACGGGCAGCGTCTGCTTCCCTCGCGAGCTGCTTGAGGGCGTCGAAGAAGTCCTCCGACTGTTTCTTGAACAGGCCCATCGCGGTGAGGAATTCGACGACCCCCATCGCGATGCCCTCGGTGTTGGTGGGGCGCACGATCGAGACGATCGGCAGACTCTTGCGCAGGAACGGCGCCGGCTCGGGCATGATCAGGTTGGCTGTCAGTTCCTCGTCCGAGGATACTTTGAGGTTGGGGAATACCAGGCTAGGGTTGGTGGGGTCGGTCAGCGCAGGTGCATTCCCCGCCTTGTCCTGCCAGGTCTGGAAGTGCATCGCCTCGGTCGGCCCGATGCTGAGCACCACCCGCAGCGCCTCGGCATCCCTTGTCCGCTGGGCGAGCGCTGGGTAGAGGCTCGTGCCGCCCTGCTCGATCGTGGCGAAGTGGAAACCCGCGGTGTTGGCGATCGCCTGGATGTGCATGTCCGGTTTGAGGTCGTTGTCGGTGCGTGGGATCGCGGGGAATTCGCCGTTGGCGAGGGCGGGCACCGCCTGCGCAAAGGAGTCGCCGAGGTCCGGGTTTTTGGTGTGGCTGCGGTACCGCGTCCACCAGCTCGTATCGACGGTCAGTTCCATCAGGTTCGTGAGCCGCCCGATCTGCTGTGCTCCGGTGGCTTTGCTGCTCGGCAGCGTGGCGAACTCTTTCAGGTCGACCGCGTCGGCCCCGCGCGATTCCAGGTACGCGTTCAGGAACGTGAAATGCGTGAACTCGTCCTCGGTGTTGTCGTGGATGTACTGCGGCATGTCTTCGTCGAGCACTTCCAGCGCCTTGGTGTACGGTCCGCTGCCGCTGCCGCCGGGCACCTCGCTGTCCTGGATGCCGCCGAGCTCGTTGTACTGCTGCCACAAGTCGGTCTCGAGGATCTCCGCCGCGGCCAGGAACCTCAGGATCGCCGCGTCGCCCTTGCCGAGCTTGGACGTGGACGGCTTGTCGGCGAGAGCGCTCACGGCGCCGCCGAACGGCCCCAAGCCGGCTCCGACGCCTACGGCCACTCCGCTCGCGATGAACGCGCGGCGATTGAGACCCCTCCCGGACTCCTCGGCCGCCCGTGCGAGCTTCTCGTCCAGGCCCGAAGCCGTGTCGAACTCCGTCGAATTACGCATCTCTACCCTCCCTGAGAGTCGATGATCAGGAGCTGCTACTCCGAACATGACGCCGCTGGGTGTGGATCCTTCCCGGCGTGTGGACGGACTGGGGTACGAGCTGCGCGAGAAGGCACCATCACTAGAGGAGGCGGCGGTAAAACTTCTTGGGTCCGCGTCGGAAGGATCGTGTCCACGTCGGAGTCTTGGTCCCGTAACACCGTTGCGCCGGCGTGCGACCTATCCGCACGGTGTTTGGCTGCTGTCTTGCACCTTGCACCCGAGCCAGCTCGCTCGCCTGCGCCAGCACATTCCTCAGAAAACCGGATGGAGGAGTCCTGAGAATGCCATCGGTGAGACAGCAGACAAGTCGGATCGTGAACGGAAGCCGGAAGGGAGGGAGGCTGTCGCAAAAGCTGGCGGCGCTCGTCGCTGCATGCGCCGCCGTCGGTATCGCCGGTGCGGCAGCGGCAGCGGCGTCGGCGCTCGCCTCGACCTACTCGATTACTGACCTCGGGAACCTGGGCTACCCGACCGCGCGGGGGGCCGGAATCGACGAAAGCGGCCAGGTCGCCGGCACCTCATATCTGGCAGAACGAGTCGAATACAACGTCGGCTGTGCCCCAAGGCACAGGCCGTGCTTCATCCACCCCGAGCACCCGTTCCTGTGGAGCGGCGGAAAGATCACCGACCTCGGCACGCTGGGCGGCGGCCTGTTCGCCGAAGGAACCGCAATCAACAACCTCGCTGAAGTGGCTGGCTTCTCGAACCTCAAGAACGGCGAACGCCACGCCTTCGTCTTTCGCAACGGCAAGATCACCGATCTAGGACCCACGGGACGAGAATCGAGGGCATTCGCGATCAACGATTCCGGGGTCGTCGCTGGCTCCGAGAGCATTCCTGGCGAAGGGCACACCGACGCGGTCCTGTTCATCAACGGCAAGATCACCGACCTCGGCCTGATCCCAGGATCGGGAGGCATCTTCACCTCGCCCACAGGGATCAACAACTCAAACGAAGTCGTCGGTAGCGGCGACAACAAAGAAAGCATGGAGCGAGCGTTCCTGTGGCGCAACGGCACGATGACCGACCTCGGGACGCTGGACGGTCCGCAGGCCGCCGCCTCCGCGATCAACAACTCCGGCGAAATCGTCGGGTTCGCGCAGACCAGCACCGACGCCGATCACGGGTTCCTCGACCGCGCAGGCAAAATGACCGACCTCGGCAACAACGTCTTCCCGAACGCGATCAACAACAACGGCGTGATCGCCGGGCAGGGAGGCTGCGGCAACGCGGTCATCTTGAGCAGCGGGACCTGCAGCAACCTCCAGAACCTGATCCCAGCCGGGTCGGGCTATGAACTCCAGACCGCGATCGGGATCAACAACAAGGGTCAAGTCGTCGTCGACGCCCACACTGTCACCACCTACCAAAACCACGCTCTGCTATTGACACCAAACTGACGGTCCAACACGGTGACGGAGGCTCGCGGGTTCTCCCGCGAGCCTCCGTGCGAAGTGCATCGCGGCCGATGTCACGACCAGTCCAGCTCACGCGGGCCTCACGTATTCTCCGCGACATGCAGGCGCGCGACGGCAGGTGGCTCTTGCAGCGCGCTTGCGCTCGCGTACCCACGAACGCGAGCGCCAAATTCGGAGCAACCTGCCCTCTCGCAGAGCGTCTGGCCAGACTCTCGCAGAACCCCGTTTACCGAGAACTCGGCTGCGCTCACCGCGACGACGCCTGAAGATGACCGACACGCCGACGACGCCGCCGCGGCTGAAAGCGAGCCCCAGCGGGCGGGCCACGATTACGACGTCAGGAGCGATTACGCGCGGTGTTTGCGCGCCACTATTCCGCCGTCACGACGAACGGCTTGGGCGTTTCGTTTTCGGGCGTGAATGCGGATGGGCACTGGTGGTTCCCGTTGTCGAACGTCGCCGCCCAAGAGATCGTGTAGACCTTTCCCCCCGGCGCTAGGGGGACAGAGACGCGGACCTTGCCGGTTGCAACACCCGACACGGTCTGGGTGCCCTGTCGCGAGCTGACCGTCGCGGCGAGAGTGTCGGCGCCGGCACTGTCTCCCGGGTCAGCGGACTCCGAGCCTTCGAGTTGGACCAAGCGCTGGGATGGCAGCACGGTCAAGGTGCCCAGAGGGCTCACGGTCGCCCCCAGCAGCTGGACGAAATCAGGATCCAGGCCAAGAGCGAGCGAGCAGTCGCGATAGGCGGGGCCGTTGGCGGCGCTAGCCGTGGGGACCCCGGGCAAAGCCGCTCCCGCTGCCAGCGCTCCCAGTCCCGCCAGAATTCGCATTCTCCACATCGCCTGCCTCCCTCGCGGTCTTTCGTGATCGGCGCGCGATTACACGAGGCCGGTACCCCGTGAGCGCGGCGCCGAAACAAGAGGCTCACTCAGGAGACCGGGTGCACGATGCGGCTGCTGCGCTTCGCGCGATTGGTGTGGGTGCTCTGGGCCGTGCGGCTGCCGGGATCTGAGCTTCGTGTTGCGCATGAGCACGGGTTCATGGCGTGGGCCGAACTCGTAGCAGTCGAAACCCCGGACCGTGGACCGCCGCTCGGTGACGACGGTCGGGTGGTCTGACCACGGTCGCTCGGCGGCGGAAGGGCGGACGGACGGCCGGACGGAGCGCGATAGCGCCCCCGCCCGGACGGCCGCCCGTACCGCCGCTACCGAACGCCCGCGCGCAGCCCTCTCGCCGGTTCACGGGAGAGGCGGCACTCGCCCAGGCGAGAGCGCGCGCCGAGTGGACCAGATACTTAAACGTAGGTTTAGTACTGGCTGCGGCGGGTACCCGGTCTAGTGGCCGTCGCTTACAACGGATCGCAATGGCAATGGAGCGGGATGGGATGACGCGTCGACCGGCGTTCACCAGTTACGTGGGGGTTCCGCGATCACGGGTGGCACTTGCACGGGCACCGTGAACGGGGCTCTAGCAGTGAGCGTTCCCGTCGAGCTTCGAGCGACGGGGTCGGGCGGTAACCGCGGGGCCCATCAGGGCCAAAGACCTCCTCAAGGGAGACGAATATGAGACGAATGTTTTTGCGGCACGTGCGGACGCTTGCGCTGGCGGTCACGCTGCTGTTCGCACTACCTGCGCTAGTGGCATCGGCTGACGCTCCACCGGGGCCCTACTTCAATGGCTTCGAGACAAATACAGCTGGGTGGTTCAACTTCGAAGGAGCGACGGTCACGCGTGTTCCGTCGGGATCGCCGAGCACGTACGCGACGGGAATTTCGGCGGCCACTGGTAATTACTTCGCACGCCTGGGCATCGGCAACAACGTGACCTGTCAGTCGGGTGCCGGGACCCTGGACTGGTACGTAGGCCCGTACACGAACTGGGGCGGCGAAAGCTCGATCTTCCCGCCCGGTGGCTACCAGACCGGCGTGGACGTCTACCTGGACGTGGGCTGGGCCGCGACCCATCCGGATCGGCGCTTCGACTGGTCCTCGGCGATCAACGAACCCTCCGGGAACTTCCGGCGCGAATTCGTGTTCAACGTCGGAACCGAGCCCGCTACGGATCTAACCGGGCCAGGCTTCTATATCAGCGCAGGGAACAACTCCACTCGGTGCGGCGCGTATCCCGAGAACCCTGGCAACCTTCCGATCAAGATCACCACATCGGGCTGGTATACGTTCGGGCACGCGTTCACCGGAGTAGCGGGCGGGCCGCTGACCGTCGACATGACGGTGAAGAACTCGACGGGCACCCCGTTGGGCACGTGGGTGCGAAGCGATCCCACTGACATCATCGGCTCGACGGTAGGTGGCAATGCCTACGGCTGGTTCGTCCAGAACGAGATCGACGAACTGGCGATCGACAACAGCTTCCGGACGGGAGCGATCAGCACGCCCCTGTGCACCGCGAACATCACCAACGGTGGATGGATCATTGCCAAGAATCGCGACAAGGCCTCGTTTGGAGGAAACGCCAAGGTCGATTCCGCAGGGAACACTTCCGGGCAGGAGGAGTACCAAGACCACGGCCCCGCGCGACAGATCACGGTGAACTCGATTGCGGTGAGCTCTGTCTATTGCACCGAAGATCGAACCAAGGCGACCATACTCGGAACGGCGACCGTGAACGGATCCGGCACGTACCAGTACGAGATCGACCTGACGGACAAAGGACAGTCCGGCGCAAACGACATGTATCGGATGTACATTCCCGGGATCGGATACGACTCCGGGAACCAGACCCTAGGAGGCGGCAACATCACGATCCATTAGAAGGTGCCTTGAAGTCCACGGAGGCGGCCGGTTTTCCGGCCGCCTCCGCGCTGAAGCGAACCGCGAGCGCGACCAATAGCTGCGCGAGGCGTTCGATGTCCCGAGTCGCGAGGACGTGGCTCGCGGCGGCATCGGTGGTCGTGAAACGTGAGAGGCTGCCCGATATAGGTCGTGGCGCCCTGAGCTGACCACAACGGGGCCGAAGGCCGGCCTTGACTTGATTCTGTACGGCACGCCGTTATCTGGGCCCGAAGCAGGGCTCGTTCCCCCTGTGCAGTCGCTGAGATTTGCGGGGACGTGGGGGAGCGGAGTACGTTCTGCGTGCTCAGCGGTTTCGGGACCCGCCTTTCAACAGCCAACGACAAGATCTCCGCTTGCGCCTGTCATCGAGCCAGGCGTTGCGCCAGCTCGTGATACGGGTCGCGAAGCGGGCCGGCATCGCGGAGCACGTGACGCCGCACGACCTGAGGCATGCCTTCGCAGATCACATCGTGCGGCTCGGTGATACACGCATCGCGCAGCATCTACTCGGGCACGCCAGCCTGGGCACGACCGACACGTATCTGGGCAGGCCGAAGCTCGATGACATGGTCGCGGCGGTCAAGGATGCGACCTACGGGGTACGAACGAACGTTCTAGGGGTAGCGCAACTGGCTCAGATACCGCTCAAGGCGACGACCGGAATCGAACCGGTGTAAACGGCTTTGCAGGCACGGCCGGCCGCCAATGCAGGCGCCGTCGGACCCTCGGTAGTGAGTGTTCGCGCGTGTTGAGGACCAGTTCTAACCCGAAGCAACGGCCCGTCGACGCGACGACGTGCGAGCGGGACGACGCCGAGTCGAGCGATAGCGACCCAAGGCCTTCTCGAGATGGGTACGCGATCGCGCGACCGCGGAGCTCCCGTCGCCCTTCCGAATCACCCTAACCAGGGCACCGTGTTCGCGATTGATCGTGCCGAGGGACGCACGCGCAGAAACTCCGCTCTGTAACGCGTAGACGCGTGCCTGACCGCGCCACTCGCCGATGTGCCGTGCGGCGAGGTCGTAGTCGGCGGCGCGGGCTAGCGAGGCGTGGAACCGCGTGTCCTCGTCGGCGAACCTCGCTGTTAGCTCTCGCTCGTCGACGCCACCCGTGATACGCGCAAGCCGCTCCATCTTCTTGAGCGCATCCAGGGCTTCGGCCCACGCGGCCCGCTGCGATTCACTGGGGTTGCCCTCTGCTTCGTCGTTCTCCCACGAGGACACATGCTTCGAGGAGAGCGCATCGACGATCATCGCTTCGATTCCCGCTCGCATCGCGAGGATCTGAGCGACGTCGTCGAGGTCGTACTCCACGAGCCAGTAGCCGTAGCGTGCGCGCTGTCGGATCAGCCCTTCGCCGGCAAGCACGGCCAACGCCATCCTCACAGGCATCCGTGACGTCTTTCCGTATTTGCTCTCGAGGTCGCGCTCGGTCAGCGGATCCTGTTCGGTGGGGGCCCGCAGCCTG
>DATMQG010000078.1:0-16696 GCA_035566835.1 Solirubrobacteraceae bacterium | reverse complement strand
CGTCACGTTCTCGAGCGCCGAGGGCACCGGCGCCCTCCCGGCGACGCTGTTCGCCGTGATCGGCTGGGGAGACTACGCCGACGGCATCGCCGCGCGACTGACCGGCCAGTACAGCCGCCTGGGGGCGCTGATGGATCCGATTACCGACAGGCTGCTGGTCGTTTCCGGCGTTGTCGTCTCGTGGCATTTCGCGCTGCTGCCGCGGTGGGCGCTGGCGGTGCTCGCCCTGCGGGAGCTCTTGATGCTCGCCCTCGGCGAGTTTGCCCTGAGGCGGGGGGTGGAGCTGCGCATCAACTGGCCCGGCAGGCTGGCCGTCGCGCCCGTGATGGGATCGTTCTTCTTCGCCATGGCCGGCCTGCCGACACTCGGCCGCGTGCTGCTGTACGTCGGCCTCGCGCTCGCGCTGCTCGCGACCGTCCTCTACGTGCGCAGCGGCCTGCAGATGCTGCGCTCGAACGCCCGGCCAGAGTCTCAAGCTCAGCCTTAGCTTTTGGTCTATACTCGGCGCTCTGGCCGTGTGCTGCGGGATCTTCAGGCGCAGGCGCGGCGCAAGCCCGCACGAGGAGAAGACGCTACATGGATGAGACGTTTCCCGACCTTGGCTCACTGTCAGATGTTGAACTGAAAGAGGTCATCCGGCAGCTGACAGAGGAGGAGACAGAGATCTCCTACAGGCGGCGCATCCTGCACGGCAAGATCGACATCCTTCGCGCCGAGCTGGTCAACCGCCTGCGCCACCAGCACGAGGGCGGCGATATGGCGATCACGGGCGACGACGTGCAGAAGCTCACGGACATCCTCACCAACCAACAGCCGGACAGCACCGTATAGGGGCGGCGGAGGAATCATGGCCCTGCACTGCACGGAGTGCGGCTTCGTCAACGGCGAGGGAGCGAACTATTGCCAGCGCTGCGGCGCGCTGCTGCCGCGGGCCGAGGGCACCGGCGAGCCCAGCACCGCCACCTACCGCATCGGCGAGACCGGCGAGTTCGAACCAGTCGAGGCCGAAAACGGCGCCGGTCGCGGTCCGGCGCTCGTGATCCGCGCGGGCGGAGGGCGGGTGGGCGAGAGCTTCGGCGTGGACGGCGAGCGGATCAGCATCGGCCGCCGTCCCGACAGCGACGTGTTCCTCGACGACGTGACGGTCTCGCGCGACCATGCCGTGCTGATCAACCGCGGCGACGACTGGTACCTCGACGACTGCGGCTCCCTGAACGGCACCTACGTGAACCGTTCTCGCATCGAGTCCCAGCTTCTGGAGGAGGGTGACGAGGTGCAGATCGGCAAGTACAAGCTGACGTTCCACGCGCGCTGATGGCTGCCCACGCACCACAAGCCGGCGTGGAGGACCTCGAGATGGAGATCGCCGCCGGCGAGCTGAGCGAGACCGGCAAACGCCAGAAGTCGCTGACGATCGGGGCGGTCTGCAAGGCACTGGCCCAGGAATTCCCCGACATTTCGATCTCGAAGATCCGCTATCTCGAGGACCAGAAGCTGTTGACCCCCCGGCGCACGCCGGGCGGCTACCGCCTGTATACGCAGGGCGACGTTGCCCGCCTGCGCACGATCCTGCGGATGCAGCGCGACGAGTTCCTGCCGCTGCGGGTCATCCGCCAGGAGCTCGCGGCGGGCCGCTCCGGCGATTCGGCGCCGATCCCCGGCCGCAGCGGACGCGACGGCATCCGGGCGTGGCGGCCGAGCGTCAGCGTGCGCGAGTCCACCGGGGCGCTCTACTCGATGGATGACGTGCTCGAGGAGACGAAGGCCGAGGGCAAGCTCGTGCGCGAGCTCGAAGAGTACGGCGTCGTCAAGGGGGAGCTGCGAGGCGGCGTGCGCTACTTCGACGAGACCGAGCGTGAGATCATCGCCGCCGTGGCAGAGCTCGCTCGCTACGGCGTCGGCGGGCGCAACCTCCGCGTCTTCCGCTCATCGGCGGACCGCGAGGCAAACCTGCTGCAGCAGATCCTCGCGCCCGCTTTGCGCTCGCGCAACCCGCAGCGGCGCAAGGAGGCGGTCGAGGCGCTCGAGAATCTCGCGGCCGTGGCGACGCACCTCAAGCATCTGCTGCTGATTCGCGATCTGCGCAAGATCGTCCGCTGATGAGCGCCCCGGGCGGGGACGCGGGCAGCGAGCAAAAGCTGCGGCGGCTGATCCGCGAGATTCCCGACTTCCCCAGGCCAGGAATCGGCTTCAAGGACATCACGCCGCTGATGGCGGACCCGGACTCGTTGCGGGAGGCTGTGCGTCTGCTCGCCGACTACGCGCGCCCGCTGCGGGTCGACTGCGTGGTGGCGGCCGAGGCGCGCGGTTTCCTGCTCGGCCCGGCGCTCGCGCTCGAGCTCGGCGTGGGCTTCGTGCTCGCGCGCAAGCCCGGCAAGCTGCCCCACGAGACGGTCAGCGCCGAGTACGCGCTCGAGTACGGGCAGGCCAAGCTCGAGATGCACAGCGATCCGACCCAGCACGGCAGGCGGGTGCTCGTGCACGACGATCTGCTCGCCACCGGCGGCACGGCGCGAGCGCTGTGCGAGCTCGTGGAGCGACTGGGGGGCGAGGTTGTGGGGTGCGGCTTCCTGATCGAGCTCGCCTTCCTCGCGGGCCGCGAACGGCTGGCCCCGCATCCGGCGCACGCGCTGCTCTCATACGAGTCTTAAGCTCTCCGATCGTGCCCACAGCGCGCGCCAGCCGCACGATCGCCGCCCCCGCCGACGAGCTGTGGCTGCTCGTCCGCGACCCGCATCACCTGCCCCGCTGGTGGCCCCGCGTGACCCGCGTCGAGGACGTCGAGGGGGATGCGTTCACCGAGGTGATGCGGACCAGGAAGGGAAGGCTCATCCGCGCAGACTTCAACGTCGCGCAGGCCGATGAGCAGCAGCGAGCGCTGCGCTGGTCCCAGCGCGTGGAGGGCACGCCGTTCGGCCGCCTGCTGAAGTCCGCCGAGACCGAGGTGCGCCTGACGCCGGTCGATGACCGCGCCGCGGGGAGCTCGCCCGACGGCCCGCACCCGACCTCCCCGATGGCGACCGAGGTGACGATCGAGCTGCGCCAGTCGCTGACGGGCTTCTTCCCGCGCTTCGGAGGATTCATGGTCCGCCGCGCCGCCGCCGCGACGCTCGAGCAGGCGCTGGACGGGCTGGAGCGGATAAGTGGCTGAGGGCGATGATCCGCCGAAGATGCGCTGGTGGGGATGGGGTGATCCGGCCCACCCGGCCGGACTGCCAGGGCCTGCCCTGAGCTTTCTCGCCAAGGCCGTCGGGAACGCGGATCGCCCACGTCCGCCCGTCGCGCTCGAACATGTGCACCTCAAGCCGCCGGTCCTCGACGATGCGGCGTTTGAGGCGCTGCGCGCGCTCGCTCCGCGCGACGGCGTCCGCGATGATCACGCGGCTCGCGTGGAGCATGCCGCGGGCAAGGGATATCCCGATCTCGTGCGCCTGCGCGCCGGTGAGCCCGAGGGAGCGCCGGACGCCGTCGTCTACCCCGACGCTCACGACCAGGTGCGCGCCTTGCTGGATCTGTGCGCGCGCCTGCGCGTCGCGGTGGTCCCGTTCGGCGGCGGCACGAGCGTCGTCGGCGGCGTCTCGCCCCTGCGCGGCGAGCAGCAGGGCGTGATCGCGCTGGACACGAGTCGCATGGGCAATCTTCTCTGGATCGACCGCGACTCGATGACGGTGCAGGTCGGGGCCGGGATGCGTGCGCCGGAGCTCGAGCGCCGTCTGGGCGAGGTTGGACTGACGCTCGGCCATTTCCCACAGTCCTTCGAGTACGTCTCGCTGGGCGGCTGCGCGGCCACGAGATCGGCGGGACAGGCCTCCACCGGCTACGGATCGATCGAGAAGATGGTGCTGGGAATGCGCTTCGCGGCCCCCGCCGGCGACATCACCCTGCAAGCGCTGCCCGCCTCCGCGGCCGGCCCGGCGCTGCGCCAGCTGCTGGTCGGCTCGGAGGGCACGCTGGGCGTCATCACCGAGCTCTCGCTTCGCGTCCGCAGCGCCCCGCGGGAGCGCGTCTACGAGGGGGTCTTCTTCGAGGACTTCGCGGCCGGCGTCGAGGTAATGCGCGCGTTCGCCCAGCAGCGTGCGGCGCCGGACGTCGCCCGGTGCTCCGATGAGGCCGAGACGCGCATGTCGCTCGCGCTCGCCGGCACCGGCGCCTTGAAGGACCGCATCGGGCGCGCGTACCTGGGTCTGCGCGGCTATCGCGGCGGCTGCCTCGCGATCCTCGGCTTCGAGGGAGAGCGCGAGGAGGTGCGCTCCAGGCGCGCCAGGGCGCTCGCGCTGGTACGGGCAGGCGGTGGCCTGCCTGTCGGGCGCTCGCCGGGGGAGGCCTGGCTGAAGGGTCGCTTCCTGGCTCCGTACCTGCGCGATGAGCTGTTGACGCACGGAGTGATGGTGGAGACGCTCGAGACGGCTACGCAGTGGTCAAACCTGGGCCGGCTGCACGAGACGGTCGCTCACGCGATCGCGCGGGCGTTGAGCGCCTGCGGCACGCCCGGCCTGGTCATGTGCCACGTCTCCCACCTCTATGAGACCGGTGCATCGCTCTATTTCACGTTCATCGCCCGCATGCTCGAGGACGACCCGATCGGCCAGTGGCGGACCGTGAAGGAGGCCGCGAGCACGGCGATCATGGAGGGCGGGGGGACGATCACCCACCATCACGCCGTGGGCGTCGATCACGCGCCCTTCATGAAGCGCGAGGTCGGCGGCGAGGGCGTGGAGGTGCTGAGGGCGCTGAAGTCCGAGCTGGACCCCGCCGGGATCATGAACCCCGGCAAGCTGCTGGCGCTCACGCCCCGAGGCTGAAGGGGCCGCTGAGCACGATCGGCCCCGGTTCGGAAGGGGTCCGGCTGTGCTCGCGCGTGAGCAGCACCGTGTGGTAGCTGCCGGCGTCGCTTGGTAGCAGCGCCCCGCCCTGCAGGCGATGGGTCCTGCCGACCGGAGGGCTGGCGGATAGCGGGCGATGGCTCGTCGGCGAGTTGTAGAGCCAGAGGGCGTAGAAGAAGCCTTTCGATTCCGGCAGGTTCTCGGCGTCGATGAAGAAGGCACGCCTGGAGCCTTCGGCGAGTATGTCCATGACACCCACCGCTTTGCTGCCGGACGTCGGCGAAGTGAGGGTGAGCCGCTGCGAGATCGCGGGACCGGTCGTGCCTTTCGCGGCGGCCGGGCTGCGCGACGCGCTCTTGCTGGGATGAGAGCCGCTGCCGCCGCTCGTGATCAGAATGACGGCGACGATCACCGCGACAGCGATCACCGCAAGCAGCAACGCCCCTCCGCGCCGCGAGCTGGGGAGCCGCGCGCCGAGCGGCCGATCAAGTGGGGCCCCGGGCGGGTCCCCCGGCGGAGCGACGTTCGCGGCGCTCGCCCACGGCGGTGGCGCCGGGTTCTGTGTCGGCGCCTCGCCGCGCTCGGCGGCCGCCGCGCCCGTCTCGCGCCCGGGTATCTCCGGCAGTTGACCGTGCGCGAGCCCCGCGAGCTCCCCCGAGATCGCCCGGGCCCATGCGCGAGCCGGATCGGAGCCATCGAGGTACGCGCGCGTCGCCAGGCGCTCGGCGACGCCCGGCTGCTGGCCGAGGAGGTAGTCGCCGACCTCTTCGCGACGCTCCGCCGGCAGTCCCCGCGCCTGGCGCGGCGCGAGCATCGCGAGTGCGGCGTGGGCGCGGTCGTGAACCGCGCGCTCCTGGAGCGCGAGCAGGGCCGCGACCTCCGCGTAGGTCTTGCGTTGGCTCAGCAATAGCGAGAGCGCCGCGCGCTGGTCGGGGGGGAGTTCGTCCAGTCTGCTCATCTCTCGAACGTCCGCCAGCGTAGCTTTTGTCCCGGTCGAGGCGCGCCGCCTCCCCGGGTCTCCTAGGTTATCGTGGCGCGTCGATGGCGACGCCGACTCCCGAGACGACCGACCGCGCGCGGTGGGGATTCGACGGGCTCTACGGCCTCGAGATGCTCGACTGCACGGATACCGAGGTCCGCGCACGGGTCGTGGTGCGCGATGAGCTCAAGCAGCCGATGGGTCTCGTCCACGGCGGCGTGTACGCGGCGATGGCCGAGTCGATGGCCTCGGTCGCCACCGCCGTCGCCGTCTACGCGGAGGGCGGCATGGCGATGGGCCTGTCGAACGCCACGAGCTTTCTCAGGCCGATCACCGAGGGCGTCGTCCATGCGCACGCCACTCGCATCCATCGCGGGCGCACCACCTGGGTCTGGGACGTGCTGTTCAGCGACGACGCGGAGCACACGTGCGCGGTCACGCGCATGACGATCGCCGTGCGCCCGCGCCCGACAACACCTCCGTCCGCGACTTAGCCCAGCGGGCCGAGGCGCGGCGGAGTCTGCGACGGCAGCGGCTTCTCGCCGAAGCCCGAGTCGGGCAGCGGCGCCGGCAGCGGCGCCTGCGACGCGCCGGGCGAGTTGATCGAGACGACCGTCGAGGCGGCCGCGCGAGCCAGGCTCACGGTGCTGGCGTAGATGTCGACGACGACGTTTCCTGTCTGTATCACGATCGTGCGGCCACCACGCGCGAGCAGGGCCGGAACGCCTCGCACGAGCGTCGCATCGCTCGGCCCGGAGCCGCCCGGCAGGAAGCTGTTATCGGGGGAGGTCACGATCCGCAGGGGTGCGATGCACGTACCCTGACCGCCCTGCAGGCAGTTGCCGTACTGCACCGAGTAGGCGCCGCTGGGGTCGCGCGTGACGTCGGTGATCGACAGCCCGTGGAAGGTGGCGCCGGCCCAGTAGACCGGGAACGGGCTGATGATCACACCCTCGAGGATGTTGTGGGGGATCGCCTTGGTCTGCAGCGTGTCTCCACAGGCGCACAGTGCCGCGGAGCAGAACGCGCACAGCGCTAGGGCGGCGAGACGCACCTCGGCAGGGTAGCGGTGTCAGGCGGGCGCCCGGTTCAGCCGCGGTACCGGTTGGTGATCGGCATGCGGCGATCGCGACCGAACGCGCGCCAGGTGACCTTGATCCCCGGCGGCGCCTGACGGCGCTTGTACTCGGCGAGGTCGACCATCAGGATCGTCCGGTCGACCTCGGCCTGCGGCAGTCCCTGGGCGATCAGCTGCTGGGCACTCTGGTCGAGCTCGATGTAGCCCTGCAGGATCCGGTCGAGCAGCTCGTAGGGAGGCAGCGAGTCCTCGTCGCGTTGGTCGGGGCGCAGCTCCGCCGAGGGTGCGCGCTCGATGATCGACGGCGGGATCGGGCTCTCGATGCGTGCGCCGCCGGCGGCTGCCGCGGCCGAGTTGCGCCACTCGCACACGCGGTACACGAGCGTCTTGGGAACGTCCTTGATTACCGCGAAGCCACCGGCGAGGTCCCCGTAGAGAGTGCTGTACCCGACCGACATCTCGGACTTGTTCCCGGTCGTGAGCACCAGCCATCCGAACTTGTTCGAGAGCGCCATCAGCAGGTTGCCGCGGATGCGCGCCTGGATGTTCTCCTCGGTGAGATCGGGGGGCAGGCCGGCGAACTCCGGCTTCACCGTCTCCCCATACGCGTCCATGATCGTCTCGATCGGGAGCTCGTGCGTGCGGATGCCCAACCTGTGCGCAAGCTCGTGGGCGTCCTCCTGGGTCGAGGTCGAGGAGAAGGGGGAGGGCATGATCGCCGCGCTGACGCGCTCGGAGCCGAGGGCGTCGACGGCGAGGCATGCCACCAGCGCCGAATCGATCCCGCCCGACACGCCGAGCACGACGTGCGCGAAACCGTTCTTGGTGACGTAGTCGTGCAGGCCGAGCGTGAGCGCCGCGTAGACCTCGGCCTCGGGCGGCGCGATCGGCGTGGCGAGGGCACGGTTCAGGGGCGCAGCAGCCGCGCGCTCTTCGGCGCCCGACAGCGGCGGCAGGACGCTCACCTGCGCGCCCGAGCGCCGCGCGGCGGTCCGGTGCCCGGCGACCTGCAGCCGGGCCGCGGCGGCCGCCTCGAGATCGACGTCGCACAGCAGCAGGTCCTGCTCGAACTGGGCGGCACGCGCGATCGTCTCGCCCGTGTGGTCGACGACGAAGGAGTGGCCGTCGAAGACGAGCTCGTCCTGGCCACCGACGAGCCCGCAGAAGGCGACGCAGGCGAGGTTGTCGCGTGCCCTCTGGGCGAACATCCGCTCGCGTTCGCCGCCCTTGCCCACGTGATAGGGCGAAGCGGAGATGTTGGCGATCAGGGTCGCCCCCGCGAGCGCCTCATCACTGGCCGGTGGTCCCGGCTCCCAGATGTCCTCGCAGACCGTCAAGCCGACGCGATGGCCGCCGAGGTCGACCACGGCCCCGCAGGTGCCGGACTGGAAGTAGCGCTCCTCGTCGAAGACGCCGTAGTTGGGGAGATAGACCTTGCGGTAGGTCGCGTGAATCCTGCCGTCAGCCAAAATCGCCGCGGCGTTGTAAACGTCATCCGCGCGTTCGGGGAAGCCGACCACCGCCACCAGTCCCTGCGCCTCCAGGGCCAACTGCTCGAGCGCCGTTCGCGAGTCCGCGAGAAAGTGCTCTCGCAGCAGCAGATCCTCCGGCGGATAGCCGCTGACGGCGAGCTCGGGGAACAGCACCAGGTCGGCCCCGGCCTCGCGCGCGGCACGGATTCCCTCGCGTATCAGCTCCGCGTTGCCGGAGATGTCGCCGACGGTCGTGTTGATCTGGCAGAGGGCCAGGCGCATGCGAGGATCGTACGCGCGCGGGACTCGCGAACCGCTCAGAGCAAGGCGTCCTGCGACCCCGCTCCTAGCTCGCGCCCGCGGGCTTGGCGGCCGCCGAGCGGGCAGCCGAGGCGCGCCGAGCCGGCTTGCGGGGAGTCGCGGCTTTCTTGGCCGACCGCTTGCGCACGCCGGCGGCGCTGGCGAGCGAGTCGATCGCCCATTCGAGGTCCCTGCGGATGTTCTCCAGTTCGGGCAGCGAGTCGAAGTCGCCGAGCAGGCCGAACCCAAGATGACCGTCGTAGCTCATAACCGCGATTCCGAGCGCCTGGCGCTGGGCTAAGGGCACGACCGGGAACAGCACCTGCAGGCGCCGGCCGAGCAGATACAGCGGGAATTGAGGGCCAGGCACGTTCGTGACGACGAGGTTGAAGAAGGGCTGGCGCGCCTGCAGGCGCGCAGCCTGGCTCATGATCGTGGGCGGCGCGAAGCCCGCGAGGTTGGTCAGCACCTGCGCGCCGACCGCCTGGCCGGAGTTCTTCAGGTCCTCCATCGAGCGGCTGATCCGCCGCAGGCACTCGGCTGGGTTCTCGATCCCCACCGGCAGCGGCGCCCACATCGCGGCGACCTTGTTGCCGAGCGCTCCCTGCTCGGACTTGGCGCGCACGGAGACGGGCACCATGGCCTTCAGCACGAGACCCTCCGTGTCGTAGCGGCGATCGCGCAGGTAGCGGCCGAGAGCCAGCGTCACCGAGGCGAGCACGACGTCGTTGAGCGTCCCGCCGAGTGAGTCCTTGATGGCCTTGAACTCGGCGAGGTTGGCGTCGAGGAACGTGTATCGCCGGTGCGGCCCGATGTCGACGTTGAACGGCGTCGACGGCGCCGGGGCGTTGATCCCGGCGAGCGTCGTCGCGCCCACGCTCACGAGTCCATCCTTGATCTGGGAAACGGCGCGGCGCGGAGCGCGAACCAGCCTGCGAGCCCCCCGGACCATCTCGCCGGGAATCGTGGCGCGCTCGATGAGCGCCTCGCCGAGGAGCTTGGCCCGCCCGGGCAGCGGCTTGGCGACCCACGGACTCCCCGGACCGGGGATCGGCGCAGGCTCGCGGGCCGAGTCGAACAGCACCGTCGTGATGTCCACCCCCGAAATCCCGTCGACGAGCGCGTGGTGTGTCTTGGCGATCAGGGCGAAGCGTTCGTCGGACATGTTCTGCACGAGCCAGATCTCCCACAGGGGCTTGGAGCGGTCCAGGCGCTGGGAGAAGAGGCGCCCGGCGAGCCGCTTGAGCGCCTCGTCGTCGGCCGGCTTCGGAAGCGCGGTGTGGCGGATGTGGTAGCGCGCATTGAAGTGCGGGTCGTCCGTCCACACGGGCCGGCCTTGGTCGAACGGCACATATGCGAGGCGCTGGCGGTAGCGTGGAACGAGATGCAGCCGGTTGATCACGTGCTCGACAAGCTCGTCCGGGTTGGGCGCGTCGCCCTCGAAGACCATCACGCTGGCGACGTGCATGTGGGCCGTCGAATGATCCTCGAGATGGAGGAACGTCGTGTCGAGCGCTGTCAAGCGGTCCGGGTTGGCCATCTGTGTTCGATTCTCCCTGTTGCGGGACGCCGCGTCAACGACCGTGAGAAGAATCCTCTCTCAGGAGACGTCACTCGCCCTCTGCCGGCTCACCGCGCACGCCGCCCAGCGCCATCGTCTCGGCCATGCGGAGCAGGCCGATGAGTCCATGCGGGCGTACGTCGCTGCCGGGACGTACGGCCACCTGGGAGCCGTGCGGTCCGACCACCTCGACGATCGTGCAGACGTCGCCGATCTGGCAATCGTCTCCGAACCGCCCTTCGAGCGCCTCCATCTGTTCTGCCACGACCTGTCCGATCTTGCTTGCATCAAGCGGCATCTGACGAGCTCCTCCTGATTGGGTCCGAGGCGGATCATGCACGACGCTCGGGCGTGGCCGCGTGTGGGCCACGGGAGGAGGGCCGGTCGACTTCGGCAGACCCGCGCCCGCACTAGACCATCCGTCCAGGAGGACTGGTTCTCCGCCGCGGAGACCGATAGGTTCGTTTCACCCATCCCATGAGCGGGGCCGCTTTGGCCAGGCAACCCTCCGCTGGCAACTCCAGAGCGGTCCCGCGTCCTTTTTGGGTCCTTCGCGCCCAACGTCCATCTCGCCCGCCCGCAAGGCGCGAGCTGCCGAGCGCCAGCGAAACTCACCGCTTCGACTCGTCACCCAGAATCACACTGAGGACAGCCCGGCGGCCGCCAGGCCCTCGGCGCGGTTCCAGTAGAACTCGATGCGGGCCACCTTGCCATCCCGCACCGTCCACACCGGCGCGCCGCGGAAGTAGACCTCCGCATCCGAGCCCTTGGGGCGCGCATGGTCGCGCGTGAGCACCAGCACTCGACCCTCGTGTGCGTCGATGACGTCTTCAACCACACCGTGGTAGCTCTCCCACGGTATGAGCCAGTCCAGCCATGCAGCCCGCAGCCCGTCGAGCCCCGCATAGGCAGCCCGCCCCACGTCCTCTCGTACGAATACGCATTCGAAGTCGGGGGTGAGCAACGGGGCACTCGCAGCCGTGAGCGAAGCCGAAATTGCGTCGTCGCGGAAGAGGGGGACGAGGTCACCCTGTTCGAACGGGCCAAGGAGCCGCCGCACCAGCTCGACATCCTCTCGCGACATCGTCCGCCCAGTATCCCAGGTGCGCTCGAGTGGATTGTGCGAAACCGCACTTCTGCGGTGGGGTCTCTATGTGTGACGTCCGTCACACTGAGCGCTCCATAATCCTCATAGCATCCGAACAATTGTTCGACTCTCGCCGAGTCGCTTCCGTAGATGGAAGCGAACGGGGGACCCATTTGCCGGAGCGGCTGAAAACGCTCCGGATGGGGCGAATCGGCCGCTGATGCGGCTGTAACGCCCGGCTGACACGCGTCCCGTTCGCGTGCGCAGCGGCCGTGAGCCCGACAGCTAACCCCGTAGGCGGCATACAAGGAGGTCCGCACCAAAGATGTACGTCCCCGCGACGCCCGCACAGCCTGCCGTTGCCCTGGCTCCGGTTGGGATTGTGTCCGCAGCACCACCGATGTTCGCCCGCCCCGTCCACACGCGACTGAGGGTTCGCGACGCCCAGCTGAACGTCCTCGACGGTCATCCGGCGACGGTCACAGGAACCCTCGCCCCTGGACTCCCGGGCAAGACGGTGACGCTGCAGAGGCTGGGCAACCACGGCTGGAGAACCCTCACACGCACGCTCACCGGCCTCCGCGGCCGCTTCAAGCTGCGCTACCTGCCCTGGCAGACGGGCACGGAGCTCGTGCGCCTGCGTTTCGCCGGTGACGCGAGGGACCTCGCCGCTCACCGGTTTCTCGGGCGGCTGAACGTGTACCACCTCGCCGGCGCCTCCTGGTACGGCGGCGGTGGCCAGACCGCCTGCGGCGCCTCGCTGACCAGCTCGACGCAGGGGGTCGCCAACAAGACGCTCCCCTGCGGGACGCTCGTGACGCTGCGCTACGGCGGGCGCACGATCCGCGTGCCGGTGATCGACCGCGGCCCCTACGTGGAAGGCCGCGAATTCGACCTTACGGAAGCGACGAAGCAGGCCCTCGGCTTCGGTGACACCGGGCAGGTGTGGAGCACCAACTGAGCGCTTCGCTGGGCGCGATCGTGCAGAGGTTGGCTTTCGCGGGCCCGCTTCCGTTGAATCTCGTGGATGTCCGCCGCGATGAACCCATCCCGCACGCAGCTGTGGATGGAGAGCATGGGCGACTGGAGCTGGCCGGGCAGGGGCGCGGCGTCCGAATCGGCGCCGCTTCCTCCCGCCTGGGTCCCGGCGTTCCCACCGCGTCTCGAGCCAGCCATGGCGGTGGCAGGGCATCCGGCTGGGATCCCATGGCAGGGACGGGCGACGCCGCGCAGGCTCCTGCTTGCCGTGCTCCTCAGCGCGCTGGCCGCCGTCTCTGTGGCGCTCGCGGCGAAACGGCCGCTCGGGCTTGAACGAATCCTCGGCGCCGACGCGGCCAGCCGGGCGGCAGTCACGGACACGACGTCCACGACCCCCGCGGCCGTGTCGCAGGAGTCGTTGCCGACGCTCGCGTCGGTCAGCCAGGATGCGGCCGGCAGCTCTATCGATCAGGCGAGCTACAGCTCGCGGGCGCTGGGCGGGCAGGGGTCGTTCCTCGTTTACCTGCCGCCGGGCTACGCCAGCACGACGCGCCATTACCCGGCGCTGTATCTGCTCCACGGCCAGAACGGGCACGCGAACGCCTTTCTGCAGATCGGTCTGCAGGACAGTCTGGATCGCCTGATCGCCCATCGCGCGATCCCGCCGATGATCGCCGTCATGATTCAAGACGCGAGCGGAAACAACAACTGGCAGAACATCGGCAGGCGGCACAGCGAGAGCTACGTGCTGGAAATCCAACGGTTGGTCGACCGCATGCTGCCAACGATCGCCACGCGCGCCGGACGAGCGATCGCGGGCTCTTCGAAGGGCGGCTACGGCGCGATGCGGGTCGCGCTCGGCAGCCCCCACCGCTTCGCCGTTGTCGAGAGCTGGCTCGGCTTCTTCGACGGCCTGGGCGGCAGGCTGCGCGGGGACGTGCCGGTCCTGTCCCGGCTCGGTCTGCGCGCGTTCGTCTACGGCGCCGAATCCGACAGCGCCGCCAATCCGGCGGAGGACCCGGCGTTCGCCGCCAGGCTCCGGGCCGCAGGGGCGAGCGCCGAGAGCGCCGTCTACCCGGGCGGGCACAGCCTGGAAACGCTCAGCGAACACCTCGACGCAATGCTCCTGTTCGCGGGTCGGGCGCTGTTCGGCGCGGGCTGATACGGCGCGAGAAAGAGTCCACCCCTGGCCGGCCAGCCAGTAGTATCCGGGCAGCGTCCTGCGGCATCGACTAGGGAGGACCAATGGCGGCGGTAGGCAGCGATCTGGAGAACGTCCTCGTCGGCGAGCGCGAGCACTGGCAGGAGGGTCCACCACACGAGCTCTTCAAGCGCCTGCGCGGAGAGTGTCCCGTGCACTGGACGGATCGGATCACCGAGTTTCCCGATGAGGCGGGCTACTGGTCGGTAACGACCGCCGAGGATATCCACACCGTCAGCCGCGATTTCCGCACCTACTCCTCCGAAGCCGGAGGGGTCACGGCGGCCAACGTCGTCTTTCCGCTCGAGCTGACGCGAGCGATGTTCATCGGCATGGATCCCCCGAAGCACGATCGGCTGAAGGCGCTTTTCCAGGCCGGGTTCACCCCCAAGCGGATCGCCGACCACGAGGACGCGATCAGGGGGATCGTCACCGACGTCTGGGACCGGCTCGACGGACGCGAGAGCTGCGACCTGGTCACGGAGGTCGCCCAGCCGGTAGTCGCGCGCGTGATCGGCAGCTTCATGGGTATCCCCAAGGAGGACGACGCGGAGTGGGCGCGTCTGATGAACGCAGCGCTTGGCGCCGGGGACGTCGACATCAGCCCGGAGGGCGTCGAGGGTGTGATGGAAAAAGACATCCCCGAGATCTTCGAGCGCTGCCGCAAGCTGATCGCCGAGCGCCAGGAAAGCCCTACCGAGGATCTCACGAGCGTGCTCGTGCACGCGGAACTGGACGGGCAGAAGCTCGAGGAACACGAGATCGTGATGGGCTTCTTCCTGCTCGTCGCGGCCGGCAACGACAGCACCAAGTCGACCTACTCGAGCGGCATGCGGGCGCTGATGGAGAACCGTGACCAGATGCGGCTCGTCGTCGAGGACCCGTCGCTGATTGCCGGCACGGTGGAGGAGTCGCTGCGCATGTTCCCGGCGTTCGCACACTTCCGCCGCACCGCGTCGTGCGACACCGAGCTGCACGGGCAGAAGATCAAGCAGGGCGAGAAGGTCGTCATGTGGTACGTGTCCTCGAACCGCGACGAGACGCGCTACGAGGATCCCGACCGCTTCGACGTGCGCCGCAACCCCGAGCATCAGGCCTTCGGCGCCGGCGGACGGCACTTCTGCCTCGGCACGGCGCTCGCCCGCCTCGAGCTCAATGTCCTCTTCGAGGAGACGCTCAAGCGCTACCCGAACATGAGGGTCTCGGGAACGCCTCTGTTCGTCGAATCGCCGTTCATCAATCAGCTCAAGACGCTGCCGGTCACGCTCGCCCCAGACGCCTGAGGATCTCGAGCACCCGCCCGCGCTCGCTCCGTCTCGTGTCCGCGGGGCCAGAGCTGCGCACCGAGCGGCTGCTGCTGCGGCGCTGGCGGACCAGCGACCTCGAGCCATGCGCCGCGATGAACGCGGATCCGCGCGTGATGGAGAACTTCCCGGCTGCGCTCTCCCGGCGCGAGAGCGACGCCTTCATCGAGCGCATGGAGGCCTGCTTCGAGGACTGCGGCTATGGCCTGTGGGCCCTCGAGCTGCCGGGCGAGGCTTCCTTCATCGGCTGCGTCGGCCTGCTGGCGGTCGGGAACGAGCTCCCGTTTGCGCCCGCCGTGGAGGTCGGCTGGCGCCTGGCGCCGGCGCATTGGGGCACGGGCCTCGCCGCCGAGGCCGCCTCCGCGGCGATCGCCTTCGCCTTCGACCGGCTCCGCCTGCGCGAACTCGTCGCATACACCGCCGAGCGCAACGTGCGCTCCCGCCGGCTGATGGACCGGCTGGGAATGAGCCACGACCCCGCGGAGGACTTCGCGCATCCTGGGTTGCCCGTGGGCCACCCGCTCGCGCCCCACGTCCTCTACCGCCTCGGATCGTCGCCTTGAGCCGCATATCCTCGGGTGCATGTGCGGGCGCTACACGAACACGGCCGGGGTTCAGGAACTGAACGATCGCTTCCGCGTGCCGATCACGAGCGATGTCGGCACGAGGCGCTTCAACGTCGCCCCAACCGAAGAGGTCCTCGCGATCGTCGCTCCACGGGGCGAGCCGCAGGCGCGGCTGCTGCGTTGGGGCCTCGTTCCCTCATGGGCACACGACCTCAAGGGCTCCTCCCGGCTGATCAACGCGCGGATGGAGACGATCGCCACCACGCCCGCTTATCGCAAGCTCATCCCGAGGGCCGAACGCCGGGCGCTCCAGCTCGCCGACGGCTACTTCGAGTGGCTGAAGCCGGAGAGAGACAGCGGCCCGCGGCAGCCGTTCTTCTTCCAGGTGGATGGAGGCGTCCCGTTCGCCTTCGCCGCGGTGTGGACCCCCGCGCGGATCGGCGAGGAGTGGATACAAAGCGTCTCGCTGCTCACCTGCGACTCCTCGCCGAACGGCGTCGCCCGTGCGATCCACGACAGGATGCCGGTGATCCTTGCCGATCGCGAGGCCCAGCGCTCCTGGCTTGACCCTAGCGTCGGCACCGACGAAGCCCTCGCGCTTTGTGGCGCGCTGCCCGCCTCACGGCTGTCGGCCCGCCCGGCCAACCCGGCGCTCAACCGCCCCGGCGACGCCGTCGAGGGACCCGAGCTGCTGCAAGCCCCGAGTTGAGGTGCGGGGGGAGCTCAGGCCGTCAGCCAGCGCCTCGGGTTCTCGACGAAGATGGTCCTGAACGTCGCGTCGTCCATCACGCCGAGCTCTTGCAGTGCGGGCACCACCTCGTCGAATACGAGCGTCATCGACCAGTTGCGGATCGCTCCTTGGCTGGCGAACGCCTCGGCCGCCTCGGCCGGAAACCAGTCGATCGAGGCGCAGTAGTCCTGGGAGATGATCAGCCGTTCGGCGTGCCCACGCCGCAGCAGCTCGGCGGCGGTCGCATTGCGCTTGTCGATCGGCAGGAACATCTCGAGTCCGTAGCGATCGAGGCCGACGTACACGCCTCGTGCGAGCAGCGTCTCGATGTAGTCGACGTCGTCGGTGTCTCCGCAGTGCGCGATCTGCACCCGCGAGAGGTCGACGCCCTCTTCGGCGAAGATCTCGACCTGGCGGGGACCGGTCGCGACCGCCGGCATCGAGTGCGCCATGATCGGAGCACCGGTCAGGACGCTCGCGCGGGCGACGGCGCGGTGGATCTTCTCGACGTTCTCGGTGACCCCGGGCGCGTCGGCGGCGCACTTCAGGAACGCCGCCCTGATGCCGGTGCCCTGGATACCGCGCTCGATGTCGGCGACGAAGTGGTCGGCCATCGC
>DATMQG010000077.1:0-14902 GCA_035566835.1 Solirubrobacteraceae bacterium | reverse complement strand
GTCGCGGAACGAGTGGTTCTGCGCGGGGTCGAGGACCTCCAGCAATGCCGCCGAAGGGTCGCCGCGCCAGTCCGCCCCGACCTTGTCCACCTCGTCGAGCAGGATCACGGGGTTCATCGTCCCGGCGTCACGCAGCGCCCTGACCAGGCGCCCGG
The DNA here is from genome assembly GCA_035566835.1 of Solirubrobacteraceae bacterium. Lineage (GTDB taxonomy): Bacteria > Actinomycetota > Thermoleophilia > Solirubrobacterales > Solirubrobacteraceae > Palsa-744. Next base: position 14,747 of record DATMQG010000077.1, on the reverse strand, counting down.
GGAGGGCGCCGATGTAGGTGCGCCTGTGCCCGCGGATCTCGGCCTCGTCACGCACACCGCCCAGCGACATGCGCACGAACTCACGGCCGGTGGCACGCGCGATCGACTCGCCGATCGAGGTCTTGCCGGTGCCCGGAGGCCCGATCAGCGTCAGGATCGCCCCGGACTTGGGGTCGACCTCGATGCCGCGGTCCTGGCGCAGCTTACGCACGGCCAGGTACTCCGTGACGCGATCCTTGACGTCCTCAAGACCAGCGTGGTCGGCGTCCAGCACCGCACGTGCCGCGACGGGGTCGAGGTGCTCGTCGGAGCGCTTGCTCCACGGCACCGCGATCAGCCAGTCCAGGTACGTGCGGATCATGCTCGACTCGCCTGTCTGCTCGCCCATCCGCTCCAGGCGCCCGAGCTCCTTCAAAGCCTGCTCGTTGACGGCCTCGGGCATCCGCGCCTCCTCGATCTTGGTGCGGTACTCCTCCACCACCGACGCGTCGTCCTCGTCCAGCTCCTTGCGAATGGACTCCATCTGCTTGCGCAGGAAGTACTCACGCTGCTGCTTCTCCGCGCCCTCCTGCACATCCTCACGAATCCGCTTACGCACCTGCAACTCCGCCAAGCTCTCGCGCTGCAGCCTCACCGCCAGCTCCAGACGCTCGGTCACGTCGATCGTGCGCAACAGCTCAACCTTCTGCTCGTAGGTAATCGTCGGGGAGTAGCCCGTGAAGTCCGCGAGCGTTCCCGGCTCGGCGATCGCACGGACGTGAGCCGCGATGCGGCCGTCGTCGCCGCGCAGCTCGAGGATCTCCTCGACCGTCGCGCGATACTCGCGCTCGAGTTCACGCGTACGCCCATCCACAGGCACCTCGTCGGGGCGCTCGTCGACCTCGACGCGCAGCTCGCCACCCGGTCCGGTCTCGGCGGCGCCGATCAACGCGCGGTGCTCGCCCGAGATGGCGACCGCGCGGCCGCCGCCGGGGAGGCGGATCTGCTCGGAGACCTCGGCGACCGTGCCCAGCTCCAGGAACTCGTTCTCGTGACGGGGCACGAGCAGCACGCGCTCGTCGTCCCCAACATCGACGGTGAGCGTGATGCCCATGTTCGGGAACACGACCGTGTCATCCAGCGGGATCAGTCGCAGGAGCGACCTTTGGTGGGGCGATTGGATCTGGTTGTTCTCTATTGTCGGCGGCATAGGTATTGACTCCATAGGTGCTTACGAAAGTTTAGTTAGTATAGCTCGATGTCGTTGCGTGCGCAAGTACTTTGAATGCCTTGCAAAACGGCATTCCCGGCAGCCCGAAAAATCGACGAGACCGGATAGGCGGCCATCGACGTCCTCGCGCCCGCGCTCGCATTTATCCCCGGGGCACCCGTCCGGACGGCATTGAGAGCCCGCTCGGAACCCGTTGGCTCCGTGGCCCTGCGTCGTCAGTGGCGTGTTCGGCGCTCCTAGGCTCGGGCAACGCGCTCGGCCGCTTCGTCGCACTCGAGCTGACGATGGACCGTGGGGTCCCGCCTGAGCCGCTCGGCGACGCGTACCACTTCCTCACCCAAGAGCCTCAGCTGCTGCTCGACTGCCAGGTTCTGGACGTCTCCGGAGTCCGCGAAGACCCCGGTCGCTTGCGCTACTGGTACGACGTACGGCACGGCCCACGCGCGTAGCGACCGACGGAGAACTCCATCGTGTTCACGACCTGCATTCCCTGTGTCCCGCCAGCGGCGCTGATCAGGCCGATCACCTTGTCGTGAAGCAAAGACGGCTCACGCGAGCCGAGCATGTGCAGCCAGTCGATCGCGTTCTTGAACGAGCCCGAGACCGACCCGTTGTACATCGGGCTGCTCCACAGCATCCCGTCCGCGCCGTAACAAGCCTCGAGCAGCGTCCGAACGACCTCGGGCACGTCGGCCTCTAGTTCGGGCCTGTACATTGGCGGCTCGAGGCGGCGGAGGTCGAGCAGCTCCACTCTCGCTCCGGCGCCGGCGGCGCCATCGAGAGCGACCTCGAGCGCCGCACGACTGCGCGACGCCTCACGGAGCGAGCCCCCGAGACCCACGACCTTCGTCGCAGTCAAGGCCGTCGTCTCCTACAGGTCGGGGTGAACGGCGAGCGCGTCGCCCTCGAGCACCACGTTACCGTGGCTGCTGATCGTCTCACGTCAGGCGCGAGCACGGCTCCTGCCTTTCGCCACCCATCCGAGCGCCGGCGCGACTTCCAGTGCGATCGTCTCGAGAAGGTGCGCGTTGTAATCGACACCGAGCTGGTTGGGCACCGTCAGCAGAAGCGTGTCCGCGGCCCGCACCGCCAGATCCTGCGCGAGCTCTGCCGCGATCACGTCCGGCTCGCCCGTGTATGTCCGTCCGAACCGGGAGATGTGACCGTCGAGGGAGCCGACTTGGTCGCGGTTCTCGTCGCGTCCGAAGTGCTGCCGATCGCGGTCGCTCGTGATCGGAATGACGCTGCGGCTCACCGACACCCGCGGTGCGCGCTCCCATCCCGCTTGCCTCCACGATTCGTGGTAGGCCTCGATCTGTTCGGCTTGCAGCTCGTCGAACGGGACTCCGCTGTCTTCGAGCAGCAGCGTCGAGCTCATCATGTTCATCCCCTGCTGAGCCACCCACCGCGCCGACTCGCGCCCACCTGCCCCCCACCAGATGCGCTCGGAGAGCCCCTCGGCATATGGCTGGATCGGCAGCAGCCCGCTCATCCCCGTATGCGCCGGGTCGGCGTGGGCCACGCCCTCCCCGGCGATCGCCCGGCGAAACAGCTCGGTGTGTGCTCGCGCGAGCTCCGCGCCCGCCTCGCCCTGCGCGTCGGGATAGCCGAACGCCTCCGGACCGTTCAGCACCGGCTCCGGCGAGCCGCGGCTGATCCCAAGCTGGAGCCGACCGCCTGCGATCAGGTCTGCCGCCGCCGCGTCTTCGGCCATGTACAGCGGGTTCTCGTAGCGCATGTCGATCACCGCCGTCCCGAGCTCGATCCTGCTCGTGCGCGCCCCCATCGCCGCGAGCAACGGGAACGGCGAGCCGAGCTGGCGCGCGAAGTGGTGCACGCGCACGAACGCCCCATCGATTCCGAGCTCCTCTGCCGCCAGCGCCAGCTCGATCGTCTGGGTCAGCGCGTCTTTCGCTGTCGGCGTCCGCGACCACTGCGCCCGCCGCCAGTGACCGAAGCTCAGAAAGCCGAGCCGCAGCTCGTCGCGATGCTCGCTCACCGTGCGCTCACCCGCTTGCTCAACTATCGGGCTCGTATCGCCAGTCGCGGCAGGGGCCGCTGCGATCGCAATAAGGCTGGTTCCCAGACGCCCAGCAGCGGCAGAGCGCGGCTCGGGTCTCCCGTTTCCCGTCGAGCTCGATGTCCCCGTCGATCAGCAGAGGTCCGTCATCCGGGAGACGGACCCGCGTCGGGACGCGAGGATGCTCGGGCTCGCCCTCCCTGAGCCTGTAGTGCAAGGCACCCGTGGGGCACCTCCTGATCACGGTGGCCAGGGCCTCAGGCTCACCGCTATCCGGGGCGACCCACGGACGCTTCGCAGTGTCAAACACGGCGGGCATCCCACGGACACATTCCGCCGCATGAAGGCACCTCGCGGTGTCGTAGGTGACCTCGATCTCCTGCCCCTCATAACGCGTAACGCTCATAGCCCAAACTGCTCCCTATATGCCGGTGGGACGAGCGCCTCGAACTCGCGGTGGCGTTCGATGAAGGCTTTGACGAACGGGCAGAACGGCAGCACGGCGAGATCTCGTTTGCGGGCGTCTTCGAGCGCGAACCGGATCAGAGTGTCGCCGAGTCCGCGCCCCTCGACACGCTCGTCGATTTCGGTGTGCAGGAACGCGATCAGGCCGGGGCGCGTGCGGTATTCCGTGAAGCCTACGGTCTGGCCGTCGACGGACAGCTCGTAGCGGTCGCGATCAGGCGCGTCGGCAATCTCTGTGCTGTGTCTAGCAGTCATCGCTGCCAGGTTAGAACGAGAGCGGGGAGCCCGCCGGGGTCTCGAGAAGGATCCATTCGGTGCAGGGCGGCGCGCTGAGGAACGGGAACAGAAACGAGACCCGCAGACTCGCCTGAGCGATAGAGTTGCCGACGCCATGCGGTGTGTCCGGCCGGCGCCGGCCTCTCCGTAGAACTGACGGAGGACTCGGCTGCCATGCTCGACCTGCGGGGAACCGACTGCCCTCGTTGAGCCCACTCGTGCTGTGGCGTCGGTTCCGGCGTGCGACCCGGATCGGGTGGCCGCGCCGCTTTGTGATCGTGCAGTTCCCCAACGCGCCGCTGATCGTCGCGCTGATCGCGGGCGCGACGGCAAAACTCACGCATGGGACAGGGTCGGCTTACGCGTCGTCGGTCTTCTACCTGGCGTTTGGCATCTGGGCGTATCTGGAGCTGGTCGAAGGCGTCAACTGGTTCCGGCGCCTCCTTGGCCTGGTGTTCGCAACCTCAACGACGGTCCACCTCGCCATGGCGCTGCAGAGCTGACGATTCCCGTGCGAAGCGCAGGCCCCGGGTAATGCTGGCCGCTAGCTCGCCCGAGGGGGGTTCTCCTCGGCGGTGCTCGCTTCGGGCGCGGCTGGTTTCTCTGGCTCCTTGAGACCTTCGACGAACGTGTCAGCCTTCGCAGCCGCCTTCTGTATCTGATCGTGGTACTTGCCGCCCGTCCGCTGGTCGGCGGCAACCTCGGCCTTTTCCACCGCATCGTGGATCTGGTCCTTGTGCTCTGCAGCCGCGTCCTCAGCCTTATTTGTGAGACCTTTGAGTTTGTCTGCGATTCCCATATTCCCTCTCGTGAGTGTTGTTCTGAGCGATAGTAGCCCCAGCCATGCTCTGGCACTGGCGGTCGATCATGGTTTCGTGAGCCACCCGACTGGTCGCGATCGATCTAGGCGCTGAGCCGGGCGACGAGAAGGATCGCCCCGAGTGCGATCAGCGCCGCGCCAGCCAGCTTCTCGGTGGCCTCCCGCATCGCATCCCCGGCGCGGCCTCCCAGGCGAAGCCCGATCTGAGTGACGACGAATGCCTGGGCGGCGATCGCGATCACCATTGCCGGGACCGGAAGGCGCAGCAAGCCGGCGCTGAACCCGATCGCCAACTCGTCAAGGCTGATGCTCACACCGAGCGCCGCAGCCCCCAACACCCCGCGCTGGGTAAGAGAGAGCAGACGATCCTCCTCGTCGCTCTGCACCAGGAGCATGTACACGCCCAGCGAAACGATCAGCACAGCGGCGAAGTAGTCGGCCACGCTGCCGATCGCCCGACCGAGCGGCGCACCGAGCGCCACGCCGATCACGGGCATCGCCGCCTCGAACGAGGCGAACAACAGCGACACGCGGAGCCGGTGTTTTCGAGGCAGCCCGGCGATCCCGAGCGCCAGGGCCACACCGAACGTGTCGAGTCCGAGTGGGACGACCAGCGCCGCCACCTTGAGGGTCTCGGCGGCGCTCACTCCCGACTCCACCTGCGCTGCCCGGCGACATCGGCGCGGATGACCTCGACGACGCCGACTGCGGTGGGCATTCGGGCAGTCTGACCATCCTCAGAACGAGGAGAGGCCCTACCCTCTTTCCATGAGCGACATCGGAGACGGTCCCTTCCACAAAGGCCAGCCCGTTTGGGTTGTGGAGAGCGACGGCTCGCAGCGTGCCGCCGAGTACGTCGGCGAGGCCGAGACCAGCGCGTGGTTCGGTGGAGCGCCGAAGGTCCTCGTCGTCTATCCGGATCTGCACTCAGGTGAAGCCGTAGATGTTGATCGCGTGATACCGCGCGACGGTTAGCGTGTCGGGCGCGATCACGCTGCACCTCGGCGACATCACCGGCGACGGCCAGGCTGACGCGATCGTCAACGCCGCAAACCCGAGCCTGCTCGGCGGCGGCGGCGTCGACGGGGCGATACACCGTGCCGCCGGCCCGCAGCTGCTCGAGGAGTGCCGCGCTCTCGGCGGCTGCGAGGTCGGCGACGCGAAGATCACGGCCGCCGGGCGACTATCTGCCAGGCACGTCATTCATGCGGTCGGGCCTGTCTGGCGCGGCGGCGAGCTCCATGAGCCGGAGCTGCTCGCTTCTTGCTATGAGCGAGCCGTCGAGCTAGCGGCAGCCCACGACTGCCAGCGCATCGCCTTCCCAGCTATCTCCACCGGCGTATACGCATATCCGCTGCGAGCGGCGGCAGCGGTCGCGCTGACGGCGACGCGAGGCGCAATGACCACCCACCCGGCGGTCCTGGAAGCGCGGTTCTGGCTGTTCGACGACGCCGCCTACGAGGTCTTCTCAGAATCGTTGTAATCCGCGCGATCAACCGCCCGCAGGGCGCTAGGCGGCATCAGCCCCGGCGCAGGAGCCGGCCGACCGAGGCCATCATCTCCGCAGTTCGCGCGTCCTGCTCCCCGGGCTCGGCTCCGACCACGCAGGTGCGTGCGTGTCCGTCGAGCAGCCCGAGGGCGACCTTGTCGAGGGCGGCCTGGATCGCCGCAATCTGTGTGAGGACGTCGATGCAGTAGCGGTCCTCGGCGACCATGCCCTGGACGCCGCGCACCTGTCCCTCGATCCGCCGCAACCGTGTCTGCAGCTGGTCCTTGCTTGCCGTGTAACCCCGTATGGGTGTAGGTCCGGTGTCTGCGGGTGTCGCTGCGTTCTCGGCGCTCATGCGAGGATCGTATCAGAAACCCCCCGGGGGTATGCTAGCCTGGGCGCCGTGGACGGGATTTGGGACGCGATCGCAGAAGCGCTGAGGTTCACGTTCGGAATGACCTGGGAGGTCCTGTGGGCCCTGATCCTCGGGTTCGCCCTCTCGGCCGCCGTGCAGGCCGTCGTCAGCAAGCACCAGCTTCGGCGTCTGCTTCCCGACGACTCGCCGCGCACGCTGACGGTGGCCGCTGCGCTCGGCGCCGCCTCGTCGTCGTGCTCCTATGCCGCCGTCGCCCTCGCGCGATCCCTGTTTCGCAAGGGCGCGAACTTCACCAGCGCGATGGCGTTCCAGTTCGCCTCCACCAACCTCGTGCTCGAGCTGGGCGTCATCCTCGCCGTCCTGATCGGCTGGCAGTTCACCGCCGCCGAGTTCGTCGGCGGCCCGGTGATGATCGCGTTGATGGCGATGCTGTTTCGCCGCTTCCTCAAACCCGAGATGGTCGCCGAGGCCAGGCGTCAAGCCGAGCGCGGCCTGCTCGGCCGCATGGAGGGACACGCCGAGATGGACATGAGCGTCGGCGAGGGCACCTCGATCTCGAGGCGCCTTCGCTCACCGCGGGGCTTCACCGCGATCAGCGATTACTTCGTGATGGACTGGGCGGCCGTGTGGGTGGACATCGCCGGCGGCCTGCTGATCGCAGGGGCCCTTGCCGCATGGGTGCCGAACTCCTTCTGGCAGGGCCTCTTCCTACAGCACCATGGCGCGCTCGCCACGATATGGGGGCCGCTGATCGGACCGCTCGTGGCGATGCTCTCCTTCGTGTGCTCGATCGGCAACGTGCCCCTCGCCGCGGTGCTGTGGAACGGCGGCATCAGCTTCGGCGGCGTGGTGGCGTTCATCTTCGCCGACCTGATCATCCTCCCCATCCTCAACATCTACCGCAAGTACTACGGCCGGCGTGTCGCCGCGTTCCTCCTCGTCACCTTCTACGCCTCGATCGCGAGCGCGGGTCTGATCGTGGACCTGATCTTCAAGCTCATCGGCCTCGAGCCGACCGGCCCGAGGCATGCCAAGGTCACCGACGCGGGCGTGAGCTGGAACTACACGACGGTCCTCAACATCGTGTTCCTCACGCTCGCCGCGGTGCTCCTCGCCCGCTACTTCCACCGCGGCGGCGGTCTGGCGATGCTGCGGATGATGAGCAGGCCGCCCGGTCAGCACCACGGGAGCGCGCGACCGACCGTCGCCACGCAGTCCGGCAGCTGAGGAGACCCGGCCCAACGACGCGGTTGTACCCCGCGACTGGCAGCGCTGAGTCGGGTCCAGGGAAGGCAGCTAAGATGCACGGATGCCGGCGGCCGTGGATCCGCGCCAGCCGCGAAGCCGAGCGGTGCTCCGTCGCGGGGACCTGGCGCTCGTGACCGACCCCCGCGCGCAGGCGCGGCCGGCATGATCGCTTCACTGTCCCCGCCGCAGGCGCTCGAGCTCTCGGGCGGCGTGTGGATCATCGTCGCGTTCGTGTTGTTCACGCTCGGGGCGGTCATCTTCTCGTACTTCACCGAGACCGGCACGGACATCCGCTTTCATGCCTGGGGCGATCATCGCGGCGACGCCCCCGGCTCGTTCGGAGTCGGCAACGTCGGCAAGGACCCGACCGTGGACGTGCGCAACTGGACGCACGGGACCTCCTCGCGCCGCCATCGCAACCTGCCCGCTCCGGCGACGGAGCACCCCGCGGCCGCCGTCGACCCGGAGCTGCTCTCCGAGCTCGCGGTGTGGCGAAGACGCCTGCGATCAGAGAGCGCCGGCCTGTCGGCTCCTCCGGATCCCTCGCGCGACCACACGCTGGGTCCGCCGGGAGCGCCGCTGCAGCTGGTCGGCTACGTTGATTTTGAATGCCCCTCCTGCCAGGCGGCGGCGCAGGTCGTCAGCAGGCTGCGCAAGCGACTCGGCGACGAGCTGCTCGTGGTCGTGCGTCAATTCCCGATCGCCGACGCTCACCCGATCGCGCAGATGGCAGCCGAAGCCACGGAGGCCGCGGGGGCGCAAGCCCGGTTCTGGGAGATGTACCGGCGCATCTACGCGGCTCGCCGCCCGCCGACGCGCGAGAGCCTTCATAGGCACGCCGAACGGATGCATCTGGACCTGCCGCGGTTCGACGCCGACCTGCGAGATCACGTCTACGCGTCGCGAGTTCGCGAGGATTTCGAGAGCGGACTGCAGAGCGGCGTCAACGGGACCCCCACCTTCTTCGTGAACGGCGTTCGCTACGACGACGAGCACCGCTTCGAGCCGCTTCTCGCGGTGCTCGAGAAGGCTCGCCCGCAGCACGCCGAGCCGATCGGAAGCTGACCGGCCGCGACGCTACCAACGCGCGGCTTCGTCCTCCCGCCACTGCGTCTGAGGCTCGCCCTGAGGCTCTGAGCCCGGCGGGCGAAACGGAAGGCGACCATCCAGGCCACTCATGGTGAACAGGCGGTGGAGCTCCCTTCGCCCCGGAATGATGCACAGCTCGCAGCCGCTCTCCCGGCAGGTCCGGCGCGCGGCCGAGACCGCGTGCAGCCCGCTCCCATCGATGAACTCGAGCTGGCTCAGGTCGAGCACCAGCTGCTTGATCCCGTCCTTGCATAGGCGTATCACCGCTCCCTCCAGGGCGGAAGCGGTGGCGAGGTCCATTTCGCCGGTCAACGCGAGCGTTCGCCGATCCCCCTGGCCTTGCAGGCACATGCCGAGCCTCGGCCCAGTCGACGTCTCTGACGGCCAACCCATCTCGCACGCGCCCGTCGCCGCTGTTCGCGGACCCAGGCTGCCTCCTCAAATTTGGTGTACCCCTCTTGCGTTGCCAGGCATCCCCTCAGATAACCCGGCCCACCAAACTTACGCGCCTGGGCGCCGATGTCAAGTCGTTCGCTCGACGGCGCCGCTCAAACCGGGAAACGCGCAGTGCTCACCGCCGCCACCAGCTCCGCTCGCTCGCCCTAAGCACGAATCCGAGCGCCAGCAGCGCGAACACGACGGTCACGGCGTAGGCGCCTTTCGCCGCCGACAGGATCGCCACGGCGAGCGACGCCAGGGCGGCGAGCACCGAGAAGGCGAGGTTGGCCCTCGAGCCGTTCATGGCGCCGCCCGACGGGCTAGAGCACCTCGAAGCAACGATGGCCCGCAGGCGATGCAGGCTCAACATCGACGCGCTCCACCGCGGCCCGCGGCGGACCCTCGCGGGCATAGTCGAGCAGCTTTGCCACCGCGTCGGCCGCCCCCTCGGCCCACAGCTCGAGTCGCCCGTCGGGGCGGTTGCGAGCCCAGCCCGCCACGCCGAGCGATTCGGCCAGCCGGCGCAGCGAGTCGCGAAACCAAACGCCCTGCACGCGACCCGAGATCAAGGCCAGCCTTGCGATCGTCGGCTCGGACGCACTCTCGCTCACCATCCGATTACGGTAGGCCCTCGCCGCCGTCCGTGGCGCCGGAGTAGAATCGGCGTTGACGACCGCTAGGAGGGCGATCATGCGCACGAGGATGCTGCCGACGGACGAGGAGGCCCTCGCTCTCGTGCCTGGCCCGGGCTCGGTCACCTGGCAGCGAGCCGCTGATGTGTGCACGCTGATCGCCGCCGGCTACGCGCTCGTGCTTCAGGTCGCGCACCCGACCGTGGGGATCGGCGTCGCGGAGCACTCTCGCTACCGCGAGGAGCCGTGGGAGCGGCTGGCACGCACGCTCGACTTCACGACCGCGCTGCTCTACGCCGAGCCCGCGACGGCGGCTGCGGCCGCGCGCGAGCTCCGAGCCAGGCACGCGCGCATCAGCGGCACGAGGCGGGACGGGAGCCGCTATCACGCGCGGGAGCCTGCCGCCTTCGCCTGGGTGTGGGCCTCGCTGTATGAGGCGATCGCCTCCGCGCACCGCCACTTCGGCAGCCCCATGCCCCCCGAGGAGGAGGAGCGGTTCTGGATCGAGTGGCGGCGCCTCGGCCGCCTCATCGGGGTGCGCGATCGCGATCTGCCGGCGACGCTCGACGGCTACGGCGACTACTTCGACGAGATCGTCTACGACGTGCTCGAGGACAACGAGAGCGTGCAGGGCGTCCTCGCGACGCTCGGCCAGCCGGCCTGCCCACCGGCGTTGCGCCGGCTCGGGCCGGCGTGGAGGCTCGGCATGATGCCCGGGGCGCATGCGCTTCGCCTGGCGACGGTTGGACTGCTGCCGCACGCGCTGCGCGAGCGCTTCGGCCTGGGCTGGACGCTCTCGCAGGAGCTCGAGCTGCGCGCGCTCGGCACCGCAACGCGTGCGGCGACGCTCGTCGTGCCAGAGCGGCTGCGCGCCTTCGGCCCCTCCTACCTGCGTTGGCGAGGTCACGGCAACGGGCCGCAGCAGACAGCCGCCTGAGCTTAGCCGCCGGCCGATGTGTGGACGGCTAAACGGCGGCGTGCGCCCGCACCGGCGATCGCCTAGAACGGGCTCACGAGCAGGGTCGCGTCGGCGCGCACGAACGCGGTCCCCTCGGCGCGCAGCGCCCGCTCGAACTCCTCGATCTTGTGCTTCGGACCGGTCACGGTGAACAGGACCTGCGTATTGAGCAGGTGCGGATGCTCGGCGAGCGTCACCTTCAGGCCCTGGCTCTGGCCCCAGTCAAGCAGCGATTGCTCGAAGGACGAGCGGACCAGGTTGCCCGCGCTCGCCACGAGCGTGCGCGTTTGGACCGCCTCGGCGTCGAGCTCCGCGGCCGCCTCGCTGCGGGCCTGCTCGGCGCTCAGCGGCGGATCGACCTGCCTCCACTCGTCGAACTCCCCGTCCCAATGGCTGACGACGATCTTCGCGCCGACGCTGTCGCGCTGCAGCACCTGTTCGATCACCCGGCGTGCCGCCTCGATCGCCTCCTGGCCCGCCGCGTACGCGAACAGCATCTTCCCGTCGTGCGTGATCACCACGTCGTGCGCCAGCTCCCCCTCGATCTCCTCGACGACGTCCCCTCCCCGCGCCCGCCCGAGCAGGCGGTCGAGCGGGCCGCGCGTCTCGGCGGCGTCCAGTTCAGCCGTCAGCCGCCAGTCCTGATCCTCTGACACTTCTCTCCGATCGCGTGGGGTGGCCAGCGATGTTAACGGGCGCGATCCGTCAGCTCGCCTGCGCGTAGCCCTTCAGGCCTCCGAAGTCAAGCATCACGCAGGCCTCCTCGCCGACGATCCAGGCGTCGTGCCCGGGCGGCATGTGGAAGGTGTCACCGGGGCCGAACTCGCGCTCGGTGCCGTCATCCATCCTAAGCGCCATGCGCCCCTGCATCACGTAGCCGATGTGCTCCACCTGGCACGAATCGGTGCCCGCGATCGGCTTCACGTTCTGCGACCAGCGCCACCCGGGCTCGAAGGTCGCGCGGCCAATCGCATGGCCGTTGAGGTCGACCAGCTCCACACGGCCCCTCCCGTCGGTGAACTCCCGCACCTCGTCCGGGTTCTCGAAACGCTTGCCAGCAAGCTCTGCCATGGTCCCCTCCCTGCCTCGAAGACGATACGGGCGACGATAACGCCGAGCGGCTCCCGCGGCAAGCCCGCCGCCGGCGACTCCGCGGGGCGGCGGCCGGCTCAGGCTGGAGTGCGCATCCCGCGCAGGATCAGCTCGAGGTGACGGCGCCAGTCCCAGCCGGCATGGCGCTTGTCGATCGCCGCGCAGACGCCGCACATGAACATCGGGATGTCCTCGGCATCGAACTCGTCCATCAGCTGGCCCGCTGCCTTCGCCCGCTCGACGAGCAGCGAGCTGAGGCGCATGAACTCCTCCATCTCACTCGCCGCATAGGCGAACACGCGCTCTCCACCGCTCATGAACGCGAAGCGGGTAGCCGCGTCCTCGGCCATCCACGCTGCGTGCGCCCGCAGCGCATCGGCGAGCGCCTCGAACGGGCTCGAGACCTGGTCCGCGACGGCCTCGCCGAGCCGCACGTTGAAGAGGCAGAAGCGCTGGCGCACGAGCTCGCCCATCAGCGCCTCCTTGTCGGGGAAGTGACGGTAGACGGTGCCCACGCCGACGCCCGCGCCGCGGGCGATCTCGTCGATCTGCACCTCGGGCTGCTCGCCGGCGAAGAGCTCGCGCGCGGCCTGGAGGATGCGCGCGTGGTTGCGACGCGCGTCGGCGCGCATGGGTCGGTCGGGGTCGAGGAGCTCGCTCATAACGCGCCAAATTTTTATTTGACAAACGGAATCCTAGCTCCGTATCATGCGGCGCGCAACCGGAAACGGAGTTCAGCTTCCATGGCAGACTTGAGTCCCCGCGCAAAGAACCTCGCCCTCCTCCTGCTGGCGATGACGCAGTTCGTGATCGTGATCGACGCCTCGATCGTCAACATCGCGCTGCCTTCGATCGGGCACGCGCTCAGCTTCTCGCAGACCGATCTCTCGTGGGTCGTCAACGCCTACACGCTCACGTTCGGCGGCTTTTTGCTGCTCGGTGGCAGGCTCGCGGACCTGATGGGCAGGCGGCGGATGTTCATCGTCGGCCTGATCGTGTTCTCGCTCGCCTCGCTCGCCGGCGGATTCGCGCAGTCCGAGCCGTGGCTGATTGTCGCGCGTGCCGTCCAGGGCCTCGGCGCGGCGATCGTCTCGCCGGCCGCGCTGTCGATCATCACGACGACCTTCGCCGAAGGCGCCGAGCGAAACCGCGCGCTCGGCGTGTGGGGTGCGGTGGCGGGCGCGGGCGGGGCGGCCGGCGTGCTGCTCGGGGGCGTGCTGACGAGCGGCCTGTCCTGGCGCTGGGTCCTGTTCGTGAACGTGCCGATCGGCCTGTTTTGCGCGTTCCTCGCACCGCGCACGCTGCTCGAGAGCCGCGCCGAGGTGCAGAGCAGGAGCTTCGACCTACCCGGCGCGGTCGCGGTCACCGCCGGCCTCTCGCTGCTCGTGTACGCGCTCGTAGACGCCGTCAACGCGGGCTGGGGCTCGACGTCCACGCTCGCGGAGATCGCCGGTGCTGTTTTGCTGCTCGCGATCTTCGTCGTGATCGAGCGGCGTCAACGCGCGCCGCTGATGCCGTTCACGATCTTCCGCCTGCGCACGCTGCGCGGCGCGGACACGGTTGCGCTGCTGATCGGCATGTCGCTGTTCTCGATGTTCTTCTTCGTCTCCCTCTACATGCAGCAGGTGCTCCACTACTCCGCGCTCAGGGCGGGGCTCTCATACCTGCCGCTCGCATTCGGCATCATCCTCTCCGCCGGTGCCGCGTCGGTGGCCGTTACCCGCTTCGGCTTCAAGCCGGTGCTGGTCACCGGCCTGCTGTTCGTCGCCGGCGGCCTGTTCTGGTTCGCTCAGGTGCCTCCCCGCGGCGGGACTTTCGCCGGCGACGTCCTCGGGCCGTCGCTCCTGGCCGCGGTAGGCCTCGGGCTCTCGTTCGTGCCCGTGACGATCGCGGCGGTCACCGGCACTCGCCCGCACGAGGCGGGCCTCGCGTCGGGCCTCGTGAACACCGCGCAGCAGGTCGGGGGTGCGCTCGGCCTGGCGATCCTCGCGACCGTCGCCAACACGCGCACGAAGGACCTGCTGCACGCGGGCGGGCACGACCTCGCGTTCGCCCTTACGAAGGGTTTCGAGCGCGCCTTCCTCGTCGGCTGCGGCTTCGCGCTGATCGGCGCGCTGCTGACGATCGTGATGATCTCCTCGCGCGACAGCCGCGAGCATTCGATGAGCGCACGCGAGGGCGAGCTGGCGACCGCGTCCTCGCCTGCCGGCTGAGCGGCCTCACCCCCACGGTGATTCGAGTACCCGAATCACGAACGGCAAGAGCGGCCGATCGACGTCACAGCCGCCCCCGCGGGCGCCACGAGATCTCAGTAGTAGTCCTCGACCGTCATCGACCATCGCGCAGAGTCCCGCCCCCCGGAGACCTGCAGCTCATAGAGGCCGGGACCGCCGCTGAGGGTGTGCGTCTCATGGCCGCCTTCGCCGAGTTCGAATCCGCCGAAGCTCGATTCGTCCTGAAGGTTGCGCACCTGGGCGCTCGGTCCGGAGCAGACGAACAAGAGCAGGCAGGTGCCCTCGTAGGACATGCTGTAGGCGACCCTCCATCGGTTTCCGCGGATGCGGAAGGGGACCGAACGCCCGTCGTCGACCCCGGAGAACGAGGTCAGTGGCCGCCAGCGTGGCGCCTCGGCGA